>NZ_MBLN01000074.1:0-150845 GCF_001854645.1 Pseudofrankia sp. EUN1h
GCCTCGGCGACTCGGATCTGCCCGATCAGCTCCGCGATGTCGGCCGGGGTGTTCTCCACCCCCCGGCTGGTCAGCACCGCGCCGGTCTCAGCGACCTTGATCTCGGCCCAGTGCAGTTGCTTGGCGACGTCGACACCCACCGCTATCGCCACGTCCGGTCTCCTTTCGCCGTCCCGGTCCGCGTGCGGCCTCTTCCCGCCGGCCCTGCCCTACATAGCGATCGATCGCAGTTCCCAATCAGCGGTCAGGAAGAAGCGGCGAGACAGGGGGCCAAGCCACCGTGGCCATCAAGGGCAGCCGACATGAAAGCCATCCCTGCCTCGCTCGCACACCCCCGATCCTGCCGCCCCTCACAGGCGACCCTGCAGACCGGGCGCACTCAGGAAGGTAGGGCGGCATGACCGTACTGAGCGCGGCCGACGTCGACGCGTTCGTCGAGCGCGGCTTCTGCGTCCTGCCCGAGGCGTTCACCGCGGCGCAGGCGGCGGCGGCGCGGGCGGTCGTGTGGCGGCGCATGGAGGAGAAGGCCGGCATCCGCCAGGACGACCCCGCCACCTGGCCGGACGCCTACGACATCGAGGAGCGGCCGGCGGCGGCCGACGTCCTCGGCTGCTTCACCGACCGGCTCGTCGCCGCGATCGAGCGGCTCGTCGGCCCCGGCCGCTGGAACGGCCTGCGCACCTGGGGGTTCTGGCCGGTCAGCTTCGCCTACGGCGCCCACGACCCGGATCCCGTGCCGACGCGCGGCTGGCACGTCGACGGCAACTGGTTCCGGCACACCCTGCACGCCCCGCAGCAGGGGCTGCTGCTCGTCGGCCTTTTCAGCGACGTCGAGCCGGGCGGAGGCGCGACCCTGATCGCCGAGGGCAGCCACCGCCGCGCCGCCCGGGTGCTGGCGGCGCACCCGGCGGGGCTCACCCACCGGGAGCTGTTCGACGCGGTGCTCGCCGAGCCGATCGGGAACATCACCGAGCTCACCGGCGCCGCCGGCGACGTCGTGCTCGCCCACCCGTTGATGTTCCACACCCGCGGCTTCAAGCGGCACGGCCCGCCGCGCTTCATCTCGAACACCGAGGCGGGCCTGCGCGCCCCGTTGTGTCTCGACCGCCGGGACGAGGCGGGCTACTCGGTCCTGGAACACTCCATCCGCGCCGCCCTCGCCGGCCCACCCCCGGTCTTCGCCGACCCGGTGCGCTGCCGCTTCTGACCGCGATCAGCCGCCGGCCGCGCCCGGGCCAGCGGAGCGAAGCCAGGCAACCGTCTCCGCGGCGGCCAGGGTCTCCTCGTGGTCGTCCCCCAGAGTCCGGCGCGACCGTTCCAGTACGTCCTCGGCGAGGGTCACCGCCGCGCCAGGGCCGGCCAGCGCGGCGAGCTCGGCGGCGAGCGCTCGGCCAACCCGCAGCGTCCACGGATGGTCCGCGCCCAGCGCCGCGCGGCACCGGTCGAGCAGCTCGGTGTCGATCCTCCTCGCTTCCTCGTGATCGCCGACGGCCGACGCGCACGCCGCCAGCGAGTAGTCCACCTCGATGATCCGCTGGTTCTCGGCGCCGTACATCCGGGCGTATGAGGACCGCGCCTCGGCCAGCAGCGCGGCGGCGCGTGCCCAGTCGCCGAGGGAACCGAGAGCCCTGGCCAGGCGCATCCGCGCGGCGGCGGTGTCGGGATGCTCGTCACCGAGCATGCGCCGCGTCGCCGTGAGCGCGTCCTCGTGCAGCCGCATGGCCTCCTCATGGTCGCCGAGGCGTTCCCGGCTCTCCGCGAGACTGGAGATCGCGGAAATCGTCTGAGGATGGTTCGGGCCCAGCGCGGCCCGCACCCGGTCCAGGAGGTGCGCCCGCATGTCCAGGGCGGCCTCGACCTGGCCGATCCGCTCGAGGCTGTCGGCGAGCAGGCGCGCCGCGCGCAGGGTGTCGGGGTGGTCCTCGCCGAAGGCACGCCGGTACCGGTCGTGGACGTCGGCGCGCAGCCGGGCGGCCTCGGTGTGCTTCCCGAGCAGCCAGAGACAGCCCGCGAGCTGGGCATCGACACTGATCATGTCTGGCTGGTCGGCCGAGGCGGGGTCACGCGCGGGCAGGTCACGCAGCACCGCGAGCGCGCCGGTGTAGTCGCCCAGCTCGCGCAGGGCCTGGGCCACGTCGACGGCCGCCGTCAGCGCCGAGGGATGACCGGCGCCCAGGCGGCGCCGGGAGACCTCCCACACCTGCCGGAACAGGCCGACCGCCGCGGCGGTCTCCTCGGTTCGCACCAGCACGTGGGCGAGCTCGCGGGTGGCCGACATCGTGTCAGGATGATCCTCGCCCAGGACGCGGCGCAGGCCGTCGACCACCTGGCGCATCAACGCCGCGGACTCCGTCAGCCTGCCGGCGGTCCGCAGGCAGGTCCCCAGTTCCAAGGCCGCTTCCAGCGTCCGGTGGTCGTCGTCGCCGAACAGGGCACGCCGGCGGCGTAGCACGTCGCCGAACATCGCGACGGCCGGTCCGTACTCGCCGCGCTGGCGGAGGCTTCGAGCCACCCGGACCCGCGCGCGCAGCGTGTCCGGATGGTCGTCCCCCAGGCCCGCGCGGGCGCGGGCATACGTGTCGACGCGCAGCTTCTCCGCCTCGGCGTGGTCACCGAGGCGGGCCAGCCCGTCGGAACGACGGACGGCGGCGCGCAACCGGCCTGGATCGTCGGCGCCCAGCACACGAGTACGGGTGGCGAGGACCTCGGCGTCCAACCGGGACGCCTCGTCGAACTCGCCGGTCGACCAGAGCGTGTCTGCCAGGGCGGACTTCGCGATCATCGTCGCGGGGTCATCCTCGCCGGCCAGTTCGCGCAGCCGCCGCAGCACCTCCCGCTCGAGGGCGCGTGCCTCGGCCAGACGGCCCAGCTCGAACAGGCTGTCCGCCTCCAGCTCGGTGGCGGTGAACACGTCGGGATGGTCGGCGCCGAGCGCGGACGTCCAGCGTTCCCGCGCGGCGCGCGCCAGGTCCACCACGGCACCAGCGTTGCCCGCCGCGCCCTGCGACCGGACCAGGTCCAGCAGCAGGCGTCTGTTCGCGCGGTCCTCCGGCGGCGCGTCCACCAGGTCGACGCTGAGCGCGTGCGGGTAGATCAGCGCGTAGGTCGGCCAGTTGGCCGGCTTCGTCGGGTTGCCCGGCGCCGCCGCCACGAGCAGGGCCCGCGCGCGCTCACGCGCCTCGGAGAGCTCCGCCGGCGTCGCGCGGTCACGCAGCACCGCCTGGACGAGCCGATGCATCATGAGGCCCTCACCGGTCACCCGGACGAGGCTCTGCCGACCGACGCGCTCCACGGCGTCCAGCACCACGAGCGGGTCGGATGGCGCGCCGAGATCCGCGTCGACGAGGAGGTCCACCGGCACCGGCCGCGGCGCGAGTACGGCCAGCAGGCGCAGCACCATGTGTGCGGCCGGGTCGTTCAGCCGGTCCAGCGCGACCGTCCAGGCCGCCGCGACCGGGACGGGATAGTGCGCGGGCTTCCTGGCCGAAAGGATCTCGCCGGTACGTGCCGCCAGCAGCCTGGCGTAGAGGTCGGCCTTGATCCCGGTCGCGCTCATATGCCCGGCCGCCTGCTCCAGCGCCAGCGGGAGGTCGCCGAGCAGGTCGGCGAGCCGGTCCGCGTCGGCGGCGGCCAGCCAGGAACATCGGCGGCGCAGCAAGGCGACCGACTCCGCCCGGTCCAGCACACCGAGCTCAATCGACCAGGCGTGCGCCGACCAGGCGGAATCGCGGGAGGTGACGATGACGTGCCCCTCGTTGCCGGCCGCGCTCAGCAGCCCGTGCAGCTCCGACGGGGCCTCGGCGTTGTCGGCGACGATCAGCCAGCGCCGATATGGCCGCCCGCGACGCAGCACCTCCACGGCTCCCGCTGCTCTGCTGTCCAGGTCGGCCCCGGTGTCCACCGCGGAGGATGYAGGGGCCGTGGGCTCGGCATCCTCCGCGAAACGCCGGCCGAGGGCGGTGAAGACGTCTGGGCGGCCGGTGTGCTCGGGCAGGTCGAGCCGCGTCGCCAGTTCGGCGAGCCGGGCCAGCGCCACTGCCGACGAGTCGGCGGGAACCCACCAGACGAGGTCGTAGTCGGCCTTGTACCGGTGGCAGTACTCGGCCGCCAGTTGGGATTTGCCCACCCCGCCCAGCCCATAGATCGCCACCGCCCCCGCGGCCACCGCCCCCGTCGCCACTGGCCCCGCGGCCACGGGCCCCGCGCGAAGCTCGGCGCGCAGCGCCGCCAGATCGCGTTCGCGGCCGGCGAAGTGCGGGTTGGGATCCGGCACCCGCCACACCAGTGGCTTTCCCCCAGGAAACAGGGGCGGRCCCGCAAGCGGCGCGGCCCCGGGGAACGGAGGGCTGGCCGTGGGTATCGCGCGTCCGCCCGAGATCGCCTGCCGGGCGGCCCGGCGCAGGACCTCCTGGGCCTCCGACGCCGAGCGTCCGAACAGGTCGACGGGAGCGATCAGGCCGAGCAGACCCTCCGGCGTGAAGTCGACGACCCGGGCGACCAGCAGCCGGCGGCCGGCACCATCTCGATCCGCCTGGAAGGCGACCTGCCACTGCGGGTTCGCGGTCGACCCGTCGTAGGCGGGTGAGAGCACGACAACGGTTCGCTCCGCCCGCCGTACCGCCTGGTCGACCGCCCCGACCCTCAGAGCCCCCGCTGGTACGTCCCAGGCCTCGATCCACACCTGGTACCCGGCGCTCGTGAGCTCCCAGGCGATCCACTCGGCCCACTGCCTGTCGACCTCGGGGGGCGCGTAGGAGACCAGGAAGTCCAGCCGCTCCGGCTCGCCGTCGCTCCTGGGCCGCGCCCTGGGAGCGCGAACGACCGTCGGCTCGGCGGCCGTCCTGGGATGCGGGAGATCGGCTCCCCCGACGTCCGGTTCCGACACATGGTCAGCATCCCAGCACCATCACCCGCTCTCCCATGGATCGCTGCACGAGCGCACCGCCGCCGCGCGCCCGCCCGGTGGCGGGACGTGGCCCGGCGGGGTAGACCGGAGGCACCGGAGCAAGGGCCGGCTGCCGGGCAGGGCAGGCCGGCGCACGGCTCCCTGGGGAGGCGCGCGATGGACGCGATCACCGCGGTGCCGCGGCCGGTCAACGAGCCGGTGCGGACGTATCCGGCGGGCTCCGAGGCACGCGCGCGGCTCGCCGCGCGGTGCGACGAGCTGGCCGCCACGCCGGTGGAGCTGACGGCGGCGATCGGCGGACAGCGGCGGCCCGGCGGCGGGGCGGCGGTCGACGTCGTCATGCCGCACGACCACAAGCACGTGCTGGGCACGTTCCGGGCCGCGACCGAGGACGACACCCGGGCGGCGCTCACGGCGGCCCGCCAGGCGGCGCCCGGGTGGCGAGCGCTCGGATTCGACGACCGGGCGGCGGTGTTCCTGCGGGCGGCGCAGCTGCTGGCCGGGCCGTGGCGGGACACGCTGAACGCGGCGACGATGCTCGGGCAGAGCAAGGTCGCGCACGAGGCCGAGATCGACGCCGCCTGCGAGCTGGTCGACTTCTGGCGGTTCAACGTCGCGTTCGCCCGGGAGATCCTCGCCGACCAGCCGGCGTCCGGCCCCGGGGTGTGGAATCGGGCCGACCACCGGCCGCTGGAGGGGTTCGTCTACGCGGTCACGCCGTTCAACTTCACCTCGATCGCCGGCAACCTGCCGACCGCGCCCGCCCTGCTGGGCAACGTCGTCCTGTGGAAGCCCGCCCCCACCC
Organism: Pseudofrankia sp. EUN1h; assembly: GCF_001854645.1. Lineage (NCBI taxonomy): Bacteria > Bacillati > Actinomycetota > Actinomycetes > Frankiales > Frankiaceae > Pseudofrankia > Pseudofrankia sp. EUN1h. The sequence continues at coordinate 5,712 of NZ_MBLN01000074.1, forward strand.
AGCAGCTCGCCGCGCACTTCCTCATGGGACTGCTGGAGGAGTCGGGCCTGCCGCCCGGCGTGATCTCGATGCTGCCCGGTGACGGCACCGCCGTCTCCGCCGTGGCCCTGGCCGATCCTGACCTCGCCGGCATCCACTTCACCGGCTCGACGCGGACCTTCCAGCACCTGTGGCGCCAGGTCGGCGAGAACATCGCCCGCTACCGCGGCTACCCGCGCCTGGTCGGCGAGACCGGCGGGAAGGACTTCGTCCTGGCCCACCCGTCGGCCGACCCGGACGTGCTGCGCGCGGCGCTGCTGCGCGGCGCGTTCGAGTACCAGGGCCAGAAGTGCAGCGCCGCGTCCCGGGCGTACATCCCGGAGTCGGTGTGGCGCCGGGTGCGCGACGGGCTCGTCGCCGAGACCGAGGCGCTGGTGACCGGGGACGTCACCGACCCGGCGGTGTTCTGCGGCGCGCTCATCGACGCCCGCGCGTACGCCCGGGTGACGGCGGCGATCGACCGGGCCCGGCTGGTCGACTCACTGACGATCATCGCCGGCGGGCTGGCCGACGACAGCCGCGGCTGGTTCGTCCGTCCGGCGGTCGTCCTCGGCACCGACCCGACGGACGAGGCGTTCACCACCGAGTACTTCGGCCCGCTGCTCGCCGTCCACGTCTTCGCCGACACCGACTACGACCGGGTCCTCGCCGGGATCGCCGACCCCGACGCGTCGCGCTACGCGCTCACCGGCGCCGTCATCGCCCAGGACCGGACCGCGGTGGCGCGCGCCCTCGACGCGCTGYGGTTCGCGGCGGGCAACTTCTACGTCAACGACAAGCCGACCGGCGCGGTCGTCGGCCAGCAGCCCTTCGGCGGCGCCCGCGCCTCCGGCACCGACGACAAGGCCGGCTCGGCGCGCAACCTGCTGCGCTGGACCAGCGCCCGCGCCATCAAGGAGAACCTCCGGCCGCCCACCGACCACCGTTATCCGTCCTGAGGCGGGCCAACGCCCAGGCAAGGACGATGGACGGATGGGTGACCGTCGACAGAGTGACATTCGTTGATTCGGAGGTATGAAACCTAGATTTGATCGTCTGGCAACCGAACGCTGCCGGTGGTGCTGGACAGTGTTGGCGTGGTCGACATCGGGGGCTTCACCGGCGCTGACTGGCGCGCCGCGGCTGCCCGGTGTCCGAAGACGATGACACACGGCCCGTGCGCCGGCGTCGGCACGGACGGGTCCTGCGAGGTTCCCGGTCTCGGGACCTGCGCCTTCTTGGAGATCGATCCCGCCAGCTGGCCGTACACCGCCGTCCTCGCCGAGCGGAGCCCGGCCGGCGGACGCCGGGACGCGGCCGGCCCGTCCCCGGTGCCGGCCGACCCGCATCCACGGGTCGCGGAGTTCCTCGCCGCGGCCGGTACCCGGCCGGTGATCGTCGCCGACCTGCCAGCCGCTCCGTTGTCCGCCGCCAGCCTGCGCGCCAGCGCGGCCGCGCTCGCCGGAGCCGCCGACGCCTGCCTGCTCGGCGACCACGGCGGCGCGCGGGTCCAGTTCCCGCCCTCCTACCGGGCCCGGCTGCTCGCCGACGAGGGCATGCCCGCCTGGGTCGGGATCAACTGTCGAGACCGCAACCGGGTCGCGATCGAGGGCGAGATCGCGGCCTGCGTCGACGCGGGCGCCGTGGCGCTGCACTGCGTCACCGGCGACCATCCGGCCCTCGGCCACCGGGCCGACGCCCCCGGGGTCTTCGACCTGGACTCCGCCGGCGTAGTGGAGCTGGCCGCCGCCGCGGCGGCGCGCTCCGGCGGGGCGCTGTGCTCGGTCGCGCACGCCCCCGCGGCGCCGCCGGCCGAGCGGCGGCTCCCCCGGCTGTTCGCCAAGATCAACGCAGGTGCCGACGCGGTGTTCGTCGACCACTGCGGCGGTCCGGGACCGGTCGCGGACGCCGTCGGCGAGCTGCGCGCGGCCGGGTTCACCGGCCTGGTGCTCGTCTGTGTCCCGGTCGTGACGAGCACCGCGTCGGCCACGGTGATCGCCTCGTTCGCGGGCGGCCGGCTGCCGGCCGGGTACCTGGAGCGGATCACCGGCGGCCCGTGGGCGCCACCGGCGAACGGTGCCGCGGGCCCCATCGGGGTCGCGGACGGGGGTACCGCGGGCACGGGCGCCGCGGCGGTGGAGGCGGCCGAGATCGAGGCGGCCGGAATCGCCGAGGGCACCGAGCTCGCCGAGCGAATGCTCGAGATTCCCGGCGTCGACGGGGTGAACCTCTCCGGGGGCGCCCCGCCCGGCCAGGAGGAGGCGCTCGCCGCGGCGATGGCCGAGATCGCCCGCCGGGTGCTCGGCCAGGCCGCCCCGGCCGGCCGGCGCGGGTCACGTCGGGCAGCCGCCGGCACGGGAGCCGGGTCGTCATGAGACGGTTCACCATGGGACACAGGGCGCGAACCGCTCGCATCGGGCGAGTCACGCGCGCGGGGCGGGCCGTGTACGCGGCGCGAGCCCCGCATGCGGGGCTCGCCGCGTGCACGGGTCGGGTCGCGCGGACAGGACCGACGTGGCCGGGACCGGCGGTGCGGGCGGCCGGCGGCGTCGGTGAGCCGGGAGGCGTGGTGGGCGGATGGCGGTGGGCATGAGCTGGCTGCGCTCGGCGATGACGGCGACGGGTGACGTCGTCGACGTCGAGATCGTCGACGGGGTGATCGGGCAGGTGCTGCCCGCCACCGGGACGGCCGGCGGCGGGACGAGCAGCAGCGGGACGGCCGGCGGGCTCGGCCCGGACGACGCCGACCTGTCAGGGCAGGTGCTGCTCCCGTCGTTCGTCGAGCCGCACGCGCATCTGGACAAGGCGCTCACCGCCTCGCTCGGGCACAACCTCACCGGCGACCTAGCAGGCGCCATCGCCGCGATGGACCTGCTGCGCGAGCTGACCACGCCCGCGGACATCATCACCAGGGCGGAAGCGGCGCTGCGCATCCACCTCGCCTACGGCACGACCCACATCCGCTCGCACGTCAACGTGCTCTCCGACGTGGGCCTGTCGGGCCTGGAAGCGATGATCGAGGTCCGGGAGCGCTGGCGCGGCGTCATCGACCTGCAGCTGGTGGCGCTGGTGAACGACACCGGCGGCCCGCTGCTGCGCGAAGCCCTCAAGATCGGCGCGGACGTCGCCGGCGGCTGCCCGCACATGGAGGACGACCCGGACCGGGCCGTCGCCGCCTGCCTGGACGCCGCCGGCGAGGCCGGCAGGCCGATGGACCTGCACACCGACGAGACGCTCAACCCGGCCGCGCTGAGCCTGCGGACGATGGCCGACCTGGTCCTGCGCACCGGTTTTCCGCATGGCGTGACGGCGAGCCACTGCGTGAGCCTCTCGATGCAGCCGATCGAGACTCAGCGGGAGATCGCGGAGCGGGTAGCCGAGGCCGGCATCGCCGTCGTCGCGCTCCCGCAGACGAATCTGTTCCTGCAGGGCCGCGACCACCCGGTCGCCACCCCGCGGGGCCTGACCGCCGTCGGGCCGCTGCTGCGCGCCGGGGCGACGGTCGCCRCCGGCGGCGACAACCTGCGCGACCCGTTCCACCTCGTCGGCCGCGGCGACGCGCTGGAGGTCGCCGCACTCATGATCACCTGCGGCCATCTCGACCCGATCGGGGCGCTGAACACGGTGACCGCGGCCCCGCGGGCGGCGATGGGCCTGCCAGCGGTGACGCTGACGCCGGGCGCGCCCGCCGACCTGGTCGCGATGCCCGCGACCGACGTGCTCGACGCCCTCGGCATCGCCGGCGCCGAGCGCACCGTCTGGCGCGACGGCCGGGTCGTCGCCCGCACCGTGGTGCGTTCCGAGCTCGCCGCCCCGCCCGGGGCGTCGCCCGTCTCCGCCGCGTCCGCCTGGTCGATGGCTTCGTCCACCCCGTTCCAACCGAAGGCCTAACCGATGACGACGACAGCCGAACCTTCGCGCGCGGGCACCGCCGCACTGCGTTTCACCGGCGTCAGCAAGAAGTTCAAGGACGGCACGGTCGCGCTCACCGGCGCGGACCTGACGGTCGCTCCCGGCGAGCTCGTCTCGGTCGTCGGTCCGTCGGGCTGCGGGAAGAGCACGCTGCTGCGGATCGCCAGCGGCCTGGACGAGGCGAGCGACGGCGAGGTCGACGTCCACTCGAAGTCCGTCGGCTACGTCTTCCAGGACGCCACCCTGCTGCCCTGGCGCAATGTCTGGGACAACGTCGGGCTGCTCGCCGAGCTCGAGCACATGGCGAAGAAGGAACGAGACCGGCGGGTCCGTGACGCGATCGATCTGGTCGGCCTCACCGGTTTCGAGAAGCACCTGCCGCACGAGCTGTCCGGCGGCATGCGGATGCGCACGTCGCTGGCCCGGTCGATGGTGCTCGCGCCGGACGTGTTCCTGTTCGACGAGCCGTTCGGCGCGCTCGACGAGATCACCCGGGAGCGGCTCAACGACGAGCTGCTGCGCATGTTCATCCAGCGCGGCTTCGCGGCGCTGTTCATCACCCACTCGGTGCAGGAGGCGGTCTTCCTGTCCGGCCGGGTGCTGGTGATGAGCGGCCGGCCGGGCCGGGTGAAGGCCGAGGTCGCCGTCCCGTTCGACTACCCGCGCGCACCGGAGCTCCGCTACAGCGCCGAGTTCGCCGCGCTGTGCGGCGAGGTCTCCCGACACCTCAGGGACGTGTGAGGACGATGACCGTAGATTCCGTGCCGGCGACAGATTCCGTGCCGGCGACGGTGGCCGCCGCCCCGCCGGACGAGACGCTCACGGCGCCGTCGGCGACGCCACCGCGCGCCGCCGGGCGGCGGTGGGCCCGCGTTCGCAGCCGGCTGCTCAACAAGTTCCTGCTGCCGCTCACGGTCTTCGCGCTGTTCATCGGCGTCTGGTACCTGGTCTCCGGGCTGACGCTGACCAAGCAGCAACGGTTCATGCTGCCGCTGCCACATGACGTGATCAGGGTGGGCATTCTCGACTGGTCCAACTTCAAGGTCACCCTCGAGGCTCTGCGCTACACCGTCATCGTCACGTTTCTGGGGCTGGCGATCTCGATGGTGCTCGGTGTGCTCGCCGCGGTGCTGATGCACCAGGCCAAGTGGATCGAGAACTCGCTGTACCCGTGGGCGGTCGTGCTGCAGACGGTGCCGATCCTGGCCCTCACCGGCGTGCTGAGCTTCTTCTTCGGGTTCGCGCTCACCAGCCGGACGATCGTCTGCGTCATCATCGCCTTCTTCCCGATCGTGTCGAACACGTTGTTCGGCCTCCAGTCGGTCGACCGCGGGATGCACGAGCTGTTCACGCTGCACCACCCCAGCCGCCTCACCCGGCTGTGGAAGCTCGAGCTGCCAGCGGCGTTGCCCGCGATGTTCACCGGCTTCCGCAACGCGGCGGGCCTGTCGGTCATCGGCGCGATCGTCGGCGAGTTCTTCTTCAAGCAGGGCAACGCCGGTCTGGGCACCAACCTGTCGGTCTTCCAGTCCCGTCTCGAGGGCGAGCGGCTGTGGGCGACCACGCTGGTGGCGAGCCTGCTCGGCATCGCGGTCTTCGTCTTCTTCGGCTGGCTGTCGCGCCGCGTCGTCGGCCGCTGGTACCAGCCCAAGCGAGGCTGACGCCGGTCCGCCCCGCACGACTGCACCACCCACCACCCACCAGCCACCACCCACTCCACCGGCATCACCGCACCGCCGCATCACCACGTCACGCCAGCCGCGCCACCGCGGCCCGGTTTTTGTCCATCGACACCGTCGGGTGCACGCCGCCCGAGGAACCAGGGGGAGACTCCGTTGATCAGACCACGCCCGACCAGGATCGTCGCGGCGACCGCCGCGGCGGTCGCGCTCGCTTTGGTCGCCGCCGCCTGCGGCAGCGACGACGACTCGACGGGCACCACGCCGTCGGCGTCCGCGGGCGGGCCGGTGCCGGCCCAGTACGACCTGAAGGCGGCCGGCTGCCCGAGCACCATCGTCCTGCAGTCCGACTGGAACCCGGAGTCGGAGCACGGCGGCCAGTACCAGCTGCTCGGCCCGAACCCGACATTCGACACCGGCAAGAAGTCGGTCACCGGTGAGCTCGTCGCGCACGGCGGCGTCGACACCGGCGTGAAGCTGGAGATCCGCGCCGGCGGACCGGCGATCGGCTTCCAGACGGTGACGTCGCAGCTGTACGCCGACGACAAGATCACAATCGGCTACGTCAGCACCGACGAGCAGATCGCCCAGTCCAAGGACCACCCGACCGTCGCGCTGCTCGCCGGCCTCGAGAAGAGCCCGCAGGAGATCGGGTGGTCGCCGGAGAAGCACCCGGACTGGAAGACGATCGCCGACATCGGCAAGACCGACACCAAGGTGCTCTACTTCGAGGGCGCCGCGTACATGGACTACTTCACCGGCCAGGGCATCCTGAAGAAGAGCCAGATCGACGGCAGCTACGACGGCACGCCGACGAACTTCGTCGCCTCCGGCGGTGAGTACGCCGTCCAGGGCTTCGCGACCTCCGAGCCCTACACCTGGGAGAACGAGGTCCGCTCCTGGGGCAAGCCGCTGAAGTACCAGCTGGTCGCCGACGCGGGCTTCGACTTCTACCAGCAGGCGATCGGCGTGCGCGCGGACAAGCTTGCCGCCCTCAAGCCCTGCCTCACCAAGCTGGTCCCGATCATGCAGCAGGCGATCGTCGACTTCATCGCCGACCCGGCCACGGCGAACAAGGTCATCCTGGACGCGGTCACGAAGTACAACAACGGCTGGGTCTACACCCAGGGCGTCGCGGACTACGCGGTCAAGACGATGGCCGAGCTCGGCATCATCGGCAACGGCAAGACCCCGACCCTCGGTGACTTCGACGATGCCCGCACCCAGACCCTGATCGGCATCCTCACCCCGATCTACGCCCAGCAGGGCAAGCCGACCAAGGACGGCCTCAAGCCGTCGGACCTCTACACCGACGAGTTCCTCGACACCAAGATCAGCCTGACCTCGTGACACCCGTGGGTCTCGCGGATGCCCGCGGCGTCCGCGAGACCCACGGCGCTCGGGAGTAGCTGACAAAGGCGGGTCCCGGTGGCCTCCGCCCAGCGGGCGGCCACCGGGATTCGTCGTTCCCAACGACGGAGGATGTTCATGGCGGAATCTGTCGCCATGCCGGTGTTCAAACGGGCGACGCTGCCCGAGACGACCCCGGTCGACCCGGAAGCGTTGAACGGCCTGACCTTGGAGCTCACCCGGCTGCTCGGCGAGGACGCGGTGTCCCGCGACGAGGCGGCCCGGCTGACCGCGTCGCAGGACTGGGCGCACATGAGCCCCGTCCTGCGCCCGATGCTGCCCGGCGGCGTCGCCGACGTCGTCGTCCGCCCGCCGGACGCCGACGGAATCGCCGCGGCCGTCGGCGCCGCGCACCGCCACCGGGTGCCGGTCACCGTGCGCGGGCAGGGCACCGGCAACTACGGCCAGGGCATCCCGCTGTTCGGCGGGCTGGTCATCGACACCTCCCGTGCGACGAAGGTGCTCGCCGTCGAGGACGGCTGGATCACCGCCGAGGCGGGGGCGTCCTTCGTCCTGATGGAGAAGGCGGCGCTGGCGACCGGCCAGGAGCTGGCCATCATGCCGTCGACCGTGGGCTCCACGATCGGCGGGTTCATCGCCGGCGGCGCCGGCGGTACCGGTTCGATCGCGAACGGCGCCGTCTGGGACGGCTACATCCGCTCGCTGCGGGTCGTGCCGTGTACCGACGACGCCACCCCGGTCGACGTGCCCTACCCGGACAACATGGCCCAGTCGCACGCCTTCGGCGTCAGCGGCGTCATCGCCACGGCGACGGTGGCGCTGCGCCCGGCGCGGCGCTGGACCGCGCTGTTCGCCTCGTTCCCCGAGCTCGACGGCGCCGTCGCCGCCGGCGAGGAGCTGTTCGGCCTGGAGCCGACACCCCGGCTGCTCTCCCTCGACGAGGCGGGTGTCGTCGCCACCTACCGCCCCGCGGACCCGGCGATGCCGGCCGACCGCCTGTCCGTGCGCGGGATCGTCACCGAGGACAGCGTCCCGGCCGCCACCGCCATCGTCGAGCGCCACGGCGGCCGGGTCGACGCGGTCCGGCCGAAGGGCCCAGCCCTGGTCACGTCGCTGTCCTACAACCACACGACCTATCGAGTCCGCAAGCTGCGCCCCGAGCTCACCCACCTGCAGTGCGGCGGCCCGGGGCTCACCCGGCGCCGCGCCGAGGTGGCGGCCATCGCGCCGGACACGCTCATCCACCTGGAGGGCTTCGCCGACCTGGAGGGCGGCGGCCGGTTCTGGGCCGGCATGCTGTTCCTGCGCTTCGACGACGCCGACACCCTCTACGACCGGATGGCCCGCCTCGCCGAGGTCGAGGTCTACGTCAACGACCCGCACACCTGGGTGCTGAAGAACCGCGTCGACATGATCCGCGAGGYCGCCGCCCGCTTCGACCCCGACGGCCTCCTCAACCCCGGGAAGCTCCCCGCTCCATAACTCTGGTTCGCTCCGTCCGGGCACGGCGCTCCGGCCCCTTACTCGCTTCGCTCCCAAGGGACCTCCGCGCCGTGTCCTCCTCCGCGAACGGGCGCTCCGGCGACCTCGCTGCGGCCCGACCCACGTCGCTTCGCTCGTGGGACGGGCCTCCGCGAGTCGCGCCTCCGCGCCCAGCACGGTCACCTGGCGCTGTGACGTCACCCATCGAAGGGCGACCGCGCCGACGGCCGCCAGGGCCGCCCAGAGCGCCCGGAGCGCTCAGGGCGGCGGCTGCCGGGCTGGCTGGGCGCTGAGCACCAGGCGGCTGTCGAGCGTCCCCTCGACGATGCCGCGGGCAAGGTCGGTGAGGCGGGTGTTGGTGTCGCGGGCGTGCCGGCGCAGCCGGGCGAACGCCTGGTCCATGTCGAGGCCGCCGCGTTCGGCGAGGACGCCCTTGGCCTGCTCGATCATGATCCTGCTGGTCAGGGCGTGCTGCAGCTGCTCGGCCAGCAGCTCGTGGTGCCGGATCGCGCGCTCCTGCAGGATCGCGATCGTGGCCACGTCGGCAAGGGCCTGGGCGACACGGGCCTCGGTGTCCGCGAGCGTGCCGGGCAGGGCTCCGAACAGGCTCAGTGTCCCGACCACGTCATCGCGCAGCCGCATCGGCAGCACGTGCACGCAGCGGTAGCCGGCGGAGCGGGCCTCGGCCGCGAAGATCTGCCACCGGAGGGCGGCCAGGTCGATGTCGGGGACGGTGACCGTCGTGCCGGTCCGGTAGCAGTCCAGGCCGGGCCCTTCGTCGTGCTCGAGCTGGAAGAGCCCCAGCAGGCGGCTCGCCTCCGACGACGCGGCTACCACCTGCAGCCTCCCGCGCTGGTCGGACAGCATCAGGCCGGCCGCGGCCACACCGAGGAGCGCCACGCAATGGTCGGCCAACCGGTGTAGCAGGTCCGCCACGTCATAGTCGGCGACCAAGCTGTCTGCGAGGCCAACGAACGCCTCGCTCAGCTCCCGTTCCCGGCACACCGCTTCCTCCGCACGACTCACCACCGGAGGGACCGTCCCTCCCTGCCCCCATCATCGGGGCAGGTCTCCGTGGAGCCGCACCCGGCGGGCGACAATGTCGCGGGCGGTCTCGTCGGCTATCTGACCGCGAGCACGGGCCAGCGAACGCAGCCGTACGAGGGCCTCCTGCGCGCTCACGCCGAGCTGGGCCATGACCATCCCGGTCGCCTGGTGAATCTCCGGCTGGTACAGCGAGGAGGCCCGCGCCCGCAGCCGGGCCGCGGCCTCGCCCGCCAGATCGCCCCCGAGGTCACCCGTCAGGTCGCCCGCAATGTAGTCCAGGTCACCCCCGGGCGCACCAGGCTCCACGATGGGCGCGCGTCCTTCGGACGGATCGCCCGTCACGTCGTCAGGCGGTCCGCTGGCGGGCAGGTCGAGCAGGATGAGGGCGACGGTGTCCGCGACGACCAGCGCGTCCGCGAGGGCGTCGTCGTCCAGCTCGCCGGGGCGGGCCCGGCCGAGGCCGAGCGTTCCCAGGCCGATCGCGCCGATCCGTAGCGGAAACGCGAAGAAGGCCCGGTAGCCGGCGGCCAGCATCGCGGGCGTGAACCGCTCCCATTGCTGGCCCGCCGGCCCGGCCAGGTCTCCCACGAGCACCGGGTGGCCGTCCAGGGCCGCGTCCTGGCAGGGCCCCTCCCCCAGGGCGAGCTGGAGGTCGTCGAGCCGGCCGGCCGCCGCGTCACTCGCGCCGTGCGCGCCCCGGCCGGTGGCGCCGGCCGTCACCGAGATCGCCGCGCCATCGACGCGCAGGGCGGTCGCGACGCTGGTGCACAGCCGGTCCAGACGCGGGTCTGGTTCTGTGCCGTCCGAGGTCACGCGCGGGCCTGTCAGGAACCGACCCGCCGGCGAGGCCCGCGGCGGACCGCGGACCTGGCACGGGTCACGCGGGCGCTCCCCGGCCGGCCACCGGCCGGGCGAGCGCCTGCCGGACTAGCCGGGCCGCCCGTGGCGCGGTTCGAGCGCCCCGGCCCTGGCTGTTCACACCTGGACGGGACGACGCCGCAGCGGCTCGCCGACGGCGTGCAGGTGGGCGAGCACCTCCCGGTACGAGCCCAGGGGGCTGCTCTCCTGGTAGCTGACGCCGTGCGTGTCGCAGAACTCCTTCACGAACACCTGCGCCCGGCGCAGGTTCGGCCTCGGCATTATCGGGAAGAGGTGGTGCTCGATCTGACGGTTCAGCCCGCCGTAGACGATGTCGGTGATCCGGCCGCCGCGGATGTTGCGCGAGGAGAGGACCTGCCGCCGCAGGAAGTCGGTGCCGGGCTTGGGGAAGATCTCCATGCCCGTGTGGTTCGGGGCGAACGCGCAGCCCATGTACAGGCCGAACAGCGCCTGGTGTGCCGCGATGAAGACCAGGGCCTTCACCGGCGACAGGACGAGGAAGATCGTGCCGAAGTAGGCGATGGTGTGCGCCGCGAGCAGCGCCGCCTCGGTGACCGCGCCCCGGTTCCGCCGCGCCGCCACCTCGCGGATGCTGGCCACGTGCAGGTTCAGGCCCTCGAGCAGCACGACCGGGAAGAACAGGTATGCCTGGTAGCAGGTCATCCAGCGCAGGAAGCCGCGGCGGTCGTTGGCCTCGTCCGGCGCGAACACGAATGCGCCGCTGCCGACGTCGGGGTCGCGACCCACGGTGTTCGGCTGCGAATGGTGACGGCCGTGTTTGTCCATCCACCAGCCGAAGCTCAGCCCTATCAACAGGTTCCCGTGCAGGAGGCCCACGGCCTTGTTGGACCGCCGACCGGCGAAGATCTGCCGGTGGCCCGCGTCGTGGCCGACGAACGCCACCTGGGTGAACATCACCGCCAGGAACGCCGCGGTGAACAGCTGCCACCACGAGTTTCCCAGCCAGGCGAAGAACAGCCAGCCGCCGCCGAGCAGCGCCCAGTTCGCCATGATCACCAGGGCGTAGCGACCAGGACGGCGGTTCATCAGCCCAGCGCCCTTCACGCGCTGAGACAGCTCGACGAAGTCGAGACGGCCGGCTGGTACCGGCGAGCAGTCGTCAGACCGGGTCAAATCCGGAATTTCAGACGCGGCCATGGCATTAACGGTCATGGTCATCCTTCTCAGCCGACCTTACGGAATCAGCGAGTTGGAACCCAGAACAGGCGTTCGGTCCAGACCGGGACGAGTACTCAGTCGCTGTCGAGGAGCTTACCCGGCGGCTGTCCCGGCAACCGCGCGGGCCGACGGACCTCGCACATTCAACTGACCTGGCACAATCGCAGTGTGCGGGATCATGGATCCGGCACGGTGGTCGGCGTCCTGCCGGCCGTAGGCGTCCGGCGGCGGTCGCCGCCGGGGTGAGGCGGCCGCGTGACGACGGAAACAGGAGTCCCCGACGGGACTCCGCCCCGACCGGCCGCCACCGGCCGGGGCCGGGTGGTCAGCGTCGAGCTCGCGTTCGACGTCGAGGAGCCCGCGGACATCGCGTTGTCGATCGCCGCCGCCCGAGGGCCGCGGGTGCTCGTCGAACGGCTGACCGTGGCGACGACGGGCGAGTCCCCCGTCGCCGAGCCGACCGAACTCGCCGCCCCGCACGGCGGCCGGATTCATCTGCTGCATCCCCCCCGAGGCCTGCTGACCATCTCCTACTGGGCGGAGCTCGAGCAGGCGCCGACCGACTCCCACAGGGACATAACGACCGATGCCCCCGACGCCGGCGGACTCACCATGGAACAGCTGACCTACCTCTGGCCGAGCCGCTACTGCCCGTCGGATCACGTCGTCGGTTTCGCGGTCGCCGAGTTCGGCGGCCTACCGCCGGGGCGGCCCCGAGCCGACGCGATCGCCGCCTGGATCCATCACCGCATCGGCTACGTGCCCGGCTCCAGCGCCGTCCACGACTCCGCCGAGGACACACTGCTCACCGGGCAGGGCGTCTGCCGGGACTTCGCCCACCTGGGCATCACGCTCTGCCGGGCGCTCCTGATACCGGCCCGCTTCGCCGCCGTCTACGCGCCCGGGCTGACCCCGATGGACTTCCACGCCGTCTTCGAGGCCTGGATCGACGGCGCCTGGCGGGTCTACGACGCCACCCGCAAGGTCCCGCGGGCGAGCCTGGTGCGCATCGCGACCGGCCGGGACGCCGCCGACGCCGCCTTCGCCGACATCCTGGGGGGCATCGTCACCCTTCAGTCGATCGAGGTCACCGCGACGGCGGCCGGAGACCTCCCCGTCGACGAGCACACGTCCGCCGCCCTGCTCAGCTGAGAGCGCCGGCCCGGGTTCGGACCTCGCCGGCTACAGCGGCAGCCGGGTGCGGCCGGCGGAGGCCAGGACCGTCGCCGCGGCGTTGCGGCCGGAGGCACCCCAGACTCCGGCGCCCGGGAAGGTGGCCCCGCCCGTCAGGTAGAGGCCGGCGATCGGCGTGCGGTAGCGGGACAGCTCGCGGTGCCGGCCCAGCAGGGCCGCCATGACCCCGTCCGGGAACGACGGGACATAGCCACGGCGCAGGAAGAACTCGCGCTCGTAGTCGGGCGGCGTCATCGCCCGCCAGTCCCGCACCGATGCCAGCACGCCCGGCCCGTCGCCGCAGATCGAGGCGTACCGCTCCAGCCAGCCCCATGGCACCGCCGCGTCGCCCCAGCCGCCCCGCCGCGCCCACGGCGTCCACAGAACCTCAAGGCTGAGCACGTGCGCCGCCGTGCCTCCCCAGGGGCCTCCGGCCAGGTCGGCCGAGGGGCCTCCGGACGCGGGAGGCTCCGCCATCATCCCGCGCCCTTCGGCCATGCCGCCTGAGGAGCCTCCGGACGCGGGAGGCTCCGCCATCATCCCGCGCCCTTCGGCCATGCCGCCTGAGGAGCCTCCGGACGCGGGAGGCTCCGCCATCATCCCGCGTCCTTCGGCCGGCGATGGCCGCATGGTCTCGTCCAGGACGGACGGGATGTTGAGGAAGAACATCGGCGGGTCGCTGACCAGGCCCGTCGGCAGCGCCGCCGCGGCGGCGATCTGCTGCTCGGGTGTCGGGCTCACGATCGTCGTCGGGACGTGGCGCAGCGCCGCCGGGAGCACGTCCTCGGGCAGCTCCAGGACCGCGCGGGGCGTCGGCAGGGCGGTGACGACCGCGTCCACCTTCGACTCGTAACCGTCGGCCGCGGGCCTTTCGACCCAGCGCTTCCGCAGTCTGCGTGTGGCCGGGACACCGGCGAGCCAGTCGACGAGCAGGGTGTGGGGGTCGGTGGCGTTCACGACGGCCCCGGCGGTGATCCGCCGCCCGTCGACGAGCCGCACCGCCCGGGCCCGCCCCGACACGATGTCGACCCCGGACACCCGCGCCCCGGTGACGACCTGCCCGCCGTGGGCGCGCGCGCAGGCCTCGAGCGCCGCGGGCACCGCGCCACTGCCACCGACCGGCCGGCCGACGCCGACGAGGTGGCGGATCGCGAGCCCCAGCGCCCCGAGTCCGGTGCCCGGCGCGTCCGGCCCCAGCCCCCACACCGCAGGACCGACGGTGTGCGTCGAGGCGATCATCCACGGCGRCAGGCCGAACGAGGTGAGCACGTCGACCAGGCTGCGCCGCGGCCAGTCCAGCAGCACCCGGGAGCCGCGCAGCCGCTGCTGCGCGACGACGGTGGCGACGATCGACGGCGTCGTCGGCCGGCCGCCCTGCACGGCCAGCACCAGCTTCGCCGCCGGGATCGCGACCTCCAGGTAGCGCCGGTAGGCGGTGGCCGCGGCCGGGTCGATCCGGGCAAGGCCGTCGACGGTGCGCTCGATCGAGCGCCACTGGACGAACACCGGCTCATCGCCCCAGCCGACACCGATGACCAGCGGGTCGACGTCCAGGTAGCGCAGGCCATAGGAGGCCAGGTCGAGCTCCTCGACGATGCCGCTGGCGCGGATCATCGTGTGGTCGCAGTTACAGACGTTGACGCGGGTACCGAGCGCGTCGACCGTCGAGGCACACCCGCCGGCCGTCTCCCGTGCCTCGAGGACGACGACGGACCGGCCGGCGCGCGCCAGGTACGCCGCGCACGCCAGCCCGTTGTGCCCACCGCCGATGACGACGACGTCCGCGTGCGCCGGCAGCTCGGCCGACCCAGGTGTGGCCAGCGGCCGCACGGCCGTCGACAGCTCGGCCGTCACCGGGCGTGCTTCGGGTCGAAGCGGGCGATCTCACGCAGCGACGCGGCGGCGGTCTCGACCATCGCCTCGTAGCGCTCCTTGCCGTGCTCGGCCGTGGCGCCGACCGGGTCGCCGAGGGTGCCGTTCGTCCCGAAGTCGTCGGACAGCCAGCCGAACGAGACCGGGCGGCCCCAGCCGACCCGCTCGAAGGAGGCCAGGTGCTCCGGCACGCTGCGCTCGGCCAGGTCCATCCGGACCAGGTCGGGGCGCAGGTGCAGCATCAGTGACGTCTCCTCGATCCCGGCGTGGATGCCCATGCCCAGCTCGGACGCGGGCGCCGTCCCGCCGTGGTCGGGGGGCAGCGACGGGTGCATGACGAAGGTGCGCAGCCCGTGCGCGAGCCGGATGTCGCGGCTCGCGACCTGCAGCAGCGCGCTGTTGCCGCCATGGCCGTTGAGGAACACCAGCCGCTCGACGGGCGTCGTCGCGAGGCAGCGGCCCAGGTCGTCGAGCGTCGCCAGCACCGTCGTCGCCGACAGCCACATCGTCCCCGCCGACCAGGCATGCTCGTTGGACTTGCTGTAGGCCAGCGTCGGCAGCAGCAGCAGGTCGATCTCGTCCCCGTGGGCCGCGACCACGTCGCGCGCGAGCGTGTCGGCGACGACCAGGTCGGTCGAGAGCGGCAGGTGCGGCCCGTGCTGCTCCACCGACCCGATCGGCAGGACGGCCACCGCCCCCGGCGACAGGTCCGCGATCTCGGGAGCCCGCAGGTCGGCGAAGATCCTGGTCATGCTGCCTCCAGACGGTCGCGCGCTGCCCGGGGAACCGACCGACGGCCCGAAACACGGATCACTCCGGGCGGCCGGACCCCGCTCCCCGCATGGTGGCCCGCCGACCACTCTGTCCAGTCGTCATGACGACACCGTCAGGGCCAAATTTCCAGGTGGCTAACTTCCCGGAACGGCAGGGTTTGCCCGCCGAGGCCGTGGTCGGGCCAGCGGCGCCGCCGGACCAGTCAGGCGCGGGCGGGTCAGATGGCGGTCGGGTCGACAACGCGACCGACGAACAGCGGGGTCGCCGTCGCCCGGTCGTGGATGACGAACAGGAACGGGCGGTCGACGGTCAGGCGACGGTCGGTCATGATCGCCGAGACGGCCATGGACACGGCGGTCGCCGCCGCGGCCTCGGTGCCCTGCTCGTCGACGGCGATGAACGCCTCGTGCACCACCCTGTCGATGTGCAGCTTCTCGGCCGCGGTCATCCCGCTGAAGTCGGCGTCGCCACCGAAGGCGGTCGGCATGCCGAGCGCCACCAGCAGGTCGTTCAGGTCGGCGTGGGTACGAAACGTCCAGCGCGGCAGTTCCAGCTCCACCGCCGCCGGCTGGAAACCGGTGAGCAGGCCGCGCAGCGCCGCCTCGTCGAGCGCCGCCTCGACCGCGTCGAACCGGCCCGGGTCGGGCAGCACGACCGCCATCGCCAGCTCGCCGCCGGCATAGGGGACGTCGACGGCCTGCCAGCCCGGCCCGGTCGCGTACCCGGCACCTGACACCGTCCCGGCCATCAGCTGGGCCTGGACGACCGAGCCGTCGGGGCGGGTGAACCGCGCCGGCCGGGCGTCCCCGAACGGCGTCTGCCACGGGGCACGCAGGTACAGCGCGTTGACCAGCACCAGCCGGGTGGAGGCGTCCAGGTCGCCGGCCGAGAGCAGCCGCGGGATGCGGTCGTAGGTCTGCTTCGAGACCCAGGCGTTGATCGCGCTGGCCGCGCCCGCGGCGTCCGCCCCGAAGTCGACGGTCCGCATGCCCGACCCGTAGTAGCGCGCCAGGGTCGCCAGGAACGGCGTCTCCCAGGGCACCTGCCGTTGGCCCCACAGCGAGTTCGCCACGTCCAGGACGAGCTCGATCGTCGAGCCGTCGGGCAGCGTCCGCTTGCTGGCCCGGCTCTCCATCGCCAGCGCCAGTGCGTTCAGCCCGACGGGCAGCCCGTCCGGCCCGCTCCCCAGTGCGGAC
Organism: Pseudofrankia sp. EUN1h; assembly: GCF_001854645.1. NCBI lineage: Bacteria > Bacillati > Actinomycetota > Actinomycetes > Frankiales > Frankiaceae > Pseudofrankia > Pseudofrankia sp. EUN1h. The sequence continues at coordinate 22,294 of NZ_MBLN01000074.1, forward strand.
GCGTGCAGCACCGCGTCCATCTCGGCGGCCGTGCGGCCGGCGGCACCGGCCCGGGTCATCCCGAGCGCGACCGCCACTGAGTACGGCGAGCAGACCAGGTTTCCGGCGTTCGCCGCCGCGGCTCGCCGGTAGAGGTCGGCGGTGAACCCGCGGACCGCGGTCGCGGCGCCGCCGAGCGCCGCCGCATCCGCCGGGGCCCGGGCGACGTTCTCCGCGACCACCGCCCCACCGGCGGACCCACCGTCACCGGCGGGCCCACCGCCCTCGCCACCGGCCGCGTCGCCGCACGCACCGGTCAGGGCGCCCAAGCCCAGGCCCGCCGCCCCCAGGACGGCCGCCCGCAGTAATTCCCGTCGCCGCATCACGCCCTCTCCGACGCACCCTCGGCGACCTCGGTTCCAACCCGCGCCGCCCTGTCGCCACGGAGCAGGGCCGTCGGGTCGCCGGGCCGTCGGGTCGCCGGGTCGCCGGGTCGCCACGCCGCCAGCCGCCGGGTCGCACCCAGCCATGCTTCGGGCGCCCGCCGGTTCACGGGCAGTCGGGGCACGGCCGGTACACGCCTGCCCAGCCGCGCGCCTCGAGCGCGGTGGCAAGTTGACGGGCGACCCGGCAGGGGCCGCCGAGCACCTGCCTGCCAGAGAAGTGCTGCGTGTCGAGGCCCGAGTTCTGGATGATGTTGTCCCGCTCGAGGCCGGCTTCCCACTGCCCGACAGCGGTGTGAACGAGGCGGCCGTCCAGTTCGACCGCGAGCTCGAACTGCTCGTACAAGGCGTCGAACCGGTAGGACCGGTCGCCGTCGCGATGCCAGATCTGTCGTCTTGGTTCCGGCAGGCCGTGGCGGCGCACGAGCTGCACGAACCGGATCTCGAGCACCGAGTGGGCGCCGTCCTCGGCGAGTCGGATGATCTCGCCGAGCAACCGCCGGTGGCGGGCGTGGCTGCGCCGTTCCAACGCGGCCACCAGCCGCGGCCCCGTCGTCAGCTGGCCGCGGATCGCCTTGGCGACGAGCTCACACACGTCGTCGGCCTCGTCCAGCTGTTCGGCCAGGTCAAGGACCGTCCGTTCAATGGTCGTGCGGGGCGGAGCCGCGGACCGGTGGATGTCGCCGGGAGGAATCGACCGACGGGTGCGGTGAACGCGCACGTCGTCTGCCGCGACCAGGCGGGACAGGCCTTCGACGAGCACGTCGATGGTCGACGGCGGCGCGGCGACCAGGCCCCACGCATGCCCGGCGGTCCGCAGGCACAGAACGGCCGTGTCCGGTCCGGCGTAGAGCACGGCCGCCCACAGCCTGCTCTCTTCGGTCAGCGGACCGTTGTAGGCGACGTAGACCCGCGGATGGACACGTTGCCATCGACCGGAGACGACCTGCGCTCGGATGTGATGGTGGGTGATCCCGTGTTGGCCGGCCTGGGCGACGGTAAACGCCTTGGCCTGGGCGTTGATGAGCGCCTCCCACCGCGGGTTCGACAGGAGTAGCACCGCGCGCCGCCGGATCGTCACGCCGCGAGGATGCCCGACCGCCGCCTCCGGCGCTCCCACCTGTCCACAGGCGCCTGGCCGTCGAATCGTGGCCGGTCATCGACCACACGGGCACCACCATCGACCACAGCTCAATTGTCGATCATCGAGCGTGGTCGATGGTGGTGCCCCGGGGCACCACCATCGACCACGATTCGGCGCCGGAGGGGGTAGGAGGACGCCCGGTGAGGTTGCGCCCGTGGGAGGGGCGGCGGGATGGAGCAGGCACGGTTCAGCGCTTGACCCCAGGTCTGTCCCGGTCGCCCTTCAGCGTCCCGCTCAGCCGCGCACGATTGATTACCGATGGTTACCGGTGGCGCGGCCGGCTCGCGGTCCAGGCAGGTCAGGCCGGAAGGCCGGACGGGGCGCGCCAGGCCGGTGGGTCAGTCGTCGCGCAGGCGGGGGCCAAGGCCGTTGTCGGTGAACTGGACGCGTTCGACGAGGAGGCGCAGCTCGCGGATCGCGACCGTGGCCGCGGCGACGTCGATGGGGCCGGTGCCGACCCGGACGTCGGTGGGTTGGAAGACCGCCCGGCGCGCGGAGCGGGGGCGAGGCTCGCCCGAGGGCGGTTCGCCGGCGAGCTCGGCGAGGACGGCGGTGAAAGGGCCGACGGCGTCGGCGCGCCGGGTGAGCCAGCGAGAGGTGAGCGCCCGCTGGCCGTCGGCCAGACAGGCGTCGGCGTCCCCGCCGGTGCCGGCCGGCTCCGCGGCTCCCCACGAGGCGGGGGCATCGGCGCGGGCGGCAACGAGGACGAGCCAGTCGAGCGTCGCCCACAGCTCGGTGAGCCGGGCACGCAGGGCCGCCTTGGCGGCGAGCGTCCAGTGCGAGTCGGCGGCGACGTCGACCAGCCGGGTGTGCAGGCCGGCGAGGCCGAGCCAGCGGCCGAGCACCTGATGCACGGCGGCGGCGTCCTCGATGGCCGCCGGCGCCGGTCGCGGCGCGGCGACCAGCAGGTCGAGCGCGGTGCCGAGCGCGCCGAGCCCCGCGATCCTCGCGGTCAGGTCCGCTTCGGCTGCCGGGCCACCCACGCCGAACGCGGCGGCGAGGTCGGCCGCCGGCCGGCGCAGTCGTTCGGTGACCGTCGTGGTGCCGGCCGGGCCGCGGGCGTGGCGCAGCAGCCACCCGGCCGCCAGCTCGTGGAACTCGCGGGCCGCGCGCCGGCCGGCGAGCTCCTCGGCGGCCGCCATCGCGTCGCCGCCGCGGTCCAGCGCCGCCCACAGGTCGTCGAGGCCGAACAACGCCGCCGCGGCCGCGTACGCCCGGGCGGCGTCGGCGGTGGTCACGCCGACCTCCTCCTCCAGCCGGAAGACGAAGCCGGGCCCCATCCGGTTGACCAGCTCGTTCGCCAGCCGGGTCGCGATGATCTCGCGGACCAGCGGGTGCGCGCTGATCCGGACCGCGAAACGTTCCCGCACCGCCGGCGGGAAGTAGCACTGGGCGATCAGGTCGAGCGCGGGCGCGTCCGGCAGCGTCGAGTCCAGCAGCTCCTGGCGCACGAGCGTCTTCGCCTTGGCCTGCAGCACGGCGAGCTCCGGGCGGGTGAGTCCGGTGCGCTCGGCGCGCAGCTCCTCCAGCCGCGTCTCCGACGGCAGGTGCTCCAGCGCCCGGACCAGGCCGGAGCGGGCCTCGAGGTTGCGCAGCAGCCGAATGTGGCGGTCCAGGAAGAACGGCGCGTAGGTCGCCGCCAGACTCACCGCCACCGCCTGTTGGGCGCTGTCGTCGAGGACGGCCGCCGCGACGTCGTCGGTCAGCGAGCGCAGCAGCTCGTCGCGGCCCGCGCGGGTGAGCTCGCCGTCGTCCACCGCGCCGGCCAGCAGGATCTTCAGGTTGACCTCGCGGTCGGAGGTGTCGACGCCGGCGGAGTTGTCGAGGAAGTCCGTGTTGATCTTTCCGCCGAGGTGGGCGAGCTCGACCCGGCCGGCCTGGGTGACACCGAGGTTGCCGCCTTCGACGACGACCCGGGCGCGCAGTTCGTCGGCGTCGACGCGGACCGCGTCGTTCGCGTGGTCGGCGGCGTCGTCGTCGTCCTCGGTGCTGGCCTTGATGTAGGTGCCGATACCGCCGTTGTAGATCAGGTCGACGGGGGCGCGCAGCAACGCCTGGATCAGCTCGACCGGCGACATGCCGCCGCCGGCGGCGGTGCCGCCATCGCCGGCACCGCCGCCGGTGTCGCCCGAGGCGCCGTCGCTGTCGGCGGTGGGGGCGGCGGGCGGGAGGCCGAGCACCTCGCGGGCCCTGGCCGAGAGTTCGACGCGGCGGGCGTCGCGGCGGAACACGCCGCCACCGGGCGAGAGGATCTTGGGGTCGTAGTCCGCCCACGACGAGGCGGGCAGCTCGTAGAGCCGCTGCCGCTCGGCGAAGGAGGCCGCCGGGTCGGGATCCGGGTCGATGAAGACATGCCGGTGGTCGAAGGCGCCGACCAGTCGCATCGAGCGTGACCGCAGCATGCCGTTGCCGAAGACGTCGCCGGACATGTCGCCGATCCCGACGACGGTGTACGGGTCGCGGTCGGCGTCGACGCCGAGCTCGCGCAGGTGCTGGCGGGCCGACTCCCAGGCCCCCCGGGCGGTGATCCCGATCTCCTTGTGGTCGTAGCCGGCCGACCCGCCGGACGCGAACGCGTCGCCCAGCCAGTAGCCGTACTCGGCGGCGATCTCGTTGGCGAGGTCGGAGAAGGTCGCCGTGCCCTTGTCGGCGGCGACGACCAGGTATGTGTCCGGGTCGTCGTAGCAGATGGTGCGCTCCGGGCCGAGCGGCCTGCCGCCGACCAGGTTGTCGGTCACGTCCAGCAGGGCCGACACGAACGTCCGGTACGCGGCCCGCACCCGCTCCTGACTTCGACGCCCACCACCGGCGCCGCCCGCGCCCGGGTCGCCGCCGCCGGCCGCACCGCCGATCCGGGTGCCGGCGCCGATCCGGGTGCCGGCGGCCGTGGACGGATCATGCAGGACGAAGGCGCCCTTGGCCCCGTCGGGAACGATGACGACGTTCTTGGTGACCTGTGCCCGGTAGAGGCCGTGCGCCTCGGTGCGGTAGTCCTCGGGCCGGTCGGAGAAGCGCAGGCCGCCGCGGGCGACCCGTCCGCCGCGCATGTGCACGCCCTCGACGGTCGGCGACGTCACGAACACCTCGACCCAGGGCCGCGGCGCCGGCAGGAGGCCGAGCCGTGACGAGGCGATCTTCAGCGCCAGCGCCGGCTTCGCCCGCCCGGCGGCGTCGCGCTGGTAGTGGTTGGTGCGGATCACCGCGGTGAGCACGTCGCGTAGCCCGCGCAGGATCCGGTCCTCGTCGAGGCTGGCGACGGCGGTGAGCAGCGTTTCCAGCCTGGCCAACGCCGCCGCCGCGGCCGCCGCCCGGGCCTCCGGGCCGGGCTGCTCCGAGCCGGTGTGGTCCGAGCCGGTGCCGTCCGGGTCGGTGCGGTCCGGGTCGAAGCGGGCCTGGAAGTAGTCGAGCAGCCCGTGGGCGAACGCCGGGTTCGCCAGCACCGTCCGCGCGGCGTAGTCGTGCGACAGGCCGACCMCRCTCTGGTGCAGGAACCGCCAGGCCGCCCGCAGGACGTCGACCTCGCGCCAGGGGACGCCCGCGGTCAGCGCCAGCCGGGTGAACCCGTCCAGCTCGGCCTGCCCCGTCCACACCGCGACGAACAGCTGCCCGAGCGCCTCCCGTGCCGCCGCCATGCCCGCCGCCGCCATGCCCGCCGGGGCCGTGCCTGATGGCGCCGTGCCCGCCGGGGCCGTGCCCGCGTCGTTGCCTGCCGACGCGATGCCTGCCGACGCGATGCCTGCCGACGCGGTGCCTGGCGGGTCGGGCAGCCGCAGCAGGTACTCGTCCCAGTCGGGGGCCCTTGACCCGTCGGCGCCGGTCGGCGGCCGGTCGTGGTCGACGACCTCGACGCCGAGCCGGGTGAACACGTCGACGACGACCGCGAGCGGTGGCCGCCCCGTCGCCACCGGCCAGGTGAGCACGCACCGCGTCGTCCCGTCGGCGCCGTCGCTGAAGGTCACCCCGGGGGCGGCCACCGCGGGCGTCCCGGACGGCTCCGCCATCCGCGCCCCGCCATCGCTCGCCGTCCCTGCCTCAGGGCCGCCCGCCCTCGAGACCCCCGTGGCCACACCGCCACCTGCACTCACGGTTTCACCGGCTTCGTCGTAGTCCTGACGGCCCTGCCCAGCCCACCCGGCCGGCTCGAGCGGTCAGGTCCGGAAGCCGGTCCTGACGGCCCGACGGTCCAAGGTCGCTTTGGAGGTCGTCCATATCCCGTCTGACGCTAGAACTCAGCACCGAGATCGTGTCGCCTCGGCGGAGTGGGCGGGCTCACCCGGGCTGACAGGTGGACGACAGATCGAGACTTGCCCGACCATCGCAGGATCTACACCGTCTGAAGTAGCCTCCTGCCACCGGGGCCACACCCAGTGCCACGGCGACATGGCGCGCATGCCTTCCCGCGGGCCCTGACCAGCACCCGGCCGCGGCGAGCGGCCGGCGCATGCCAGGAACAGGGGCAGCAATGGACCAGCCCAGCTTCACCAAACCCGCGGGTACCGGCTCCGGCACGTTCCGCGGAACGCGGGTGCACCTCACCGGGCTCGACGCGGATCTCTTCCGCCACCCGCTCGACCGGCAGGCCACCAACAACCTCAAGCGCGTGCCCGGGTTCGACAAGGCGGTCGCGAAGTTCATCGAGTGGGGCGTCGAGCGGATCGAGTACGTCGAGCACACCGCGTCGGGCGTACGGGTCGGCCCCCGGCAGCTGCCCCGCGTCCACGGCCTGCTGCGTGAGGCCTGCGCGGTGCTCGACCTCCCCGAACCCGAGCTCTACGTCCGCCAGGGGCCCCCGAACGCCTACACGTCGGGGCACAACCACCCGTACATCGTGCTGTTCACCGAGCTGATCGACCTCATGTCCGAGGACGAGCTCCTCGGCGTCCTCAGCCACGAGGCCGGGCACATCAAGTGCGGCCATGTCCTCTACAAGACGATGGCGCGGGTGTTCGGCGGCGCGGCGAGCGCGGGGATGCGGCGGGTGAACCCGATGACGGTCGCCGTCGGGCTGGGCATCCGCGCGGCGCTGACGAGCTGGGACCGCGCGTCGGAGTTCACCGCCGACCGCGCCGCGATGCTGGCCACCCAGGACCTCGACGCCTGCGTCGGGATGATGATGAAGCTCGCCGGCGGCGTCCGGTCCGACGAGATGAGCACGGCCGCGTTCCTCGAACAGGCCCAGCACCTGGACGTCCTCGCGGGCGAGAGCAGGATCTCCCGGCTTCACCGTTTCCAGCTGCGCGTCGGCAGCGGCCATCCGCTCGTCGTCGAGCGTGCCCGCCGCTTCCAGGAGTGGATCACCAGCGGTGAGCCCGGCGACATCGTGGCCCGGTACGCCGCGGCCGCGGCTACTGTCCCTGTCCAGTCCTCCGCCACCGCCACCGCCACCGCCGCCGCCACCGAGGCCACAGTCCCGGCTCAGGCCACGATCCCCACCCAGCCCGTCGTCGGCTCCGACGGCCGGTACTGATCACCGTTGGCGTAGCGGAACCGGCGTCCGGCAAGGGCGGCCCAGCTGGCGACGGCGCGGGCACCGCCTCACTGCCCGGGGCGGACGGGATGGACGAGTATGGCCGCATGCGACGAGCGGGGCGTCACCGATGACCATGGCCGGCCTGCCGCCGGAAGGCCGGGAGCTGGCGCGGGCGGTCACGGCCCTGGTCGACGCGGCCCGGCGGGGGGACGCGGCCGCGCTGCGGGCGGCGTGCGAACAGCTGCGCGCCCGGGACGAGACCGTCGCCCGGGACCTGCTGCACCGGCTGACGCTGGGCCTGGTCGAGCGGGCCTACCCCGACGGCCTCGACGGCGACGACGTCCGCGGGCTGTTCGACGAGGTCATCCGCCAGGCGTCGCCGTGGCTGGCGGGACCCGGGCTCGACCCGTACGCGGTCCTCGTCGTGCTCGCCGGCACGCTGTCCGTCCACCCGCCCGACGACGCGCCGAGGCCGAGCCTCGCCCCGGACGCCCTGCCGGTCGCCTGCGCCCTCGTCGTCGACCTCCTGCTCGCCCGCCTGGGTTCCCGGCTGCCCGCCGAGCTGGCCCGCGCCTTCGACGAGCTGCGCACCGCCCAGACGATGGAGATCCCCTGACCCTGTGGATTGGCCGTCATCGGAAAGGTGCCGTGTGGCGACGGGTCCTCGGCACCGCCGCGCGGCGGGGCCCGGCAAGACTGGGCGCATGGCTGACACTCTGGTCGTCCCGGAAACGCACCGGGACCTGTTCACGGGCACCACGTTCCTGCTGAGCACGCTGAACGCGGACGGTTCCATCCAGACGACCGCGATCTGGGGCCTGGTGGGCGAGGACGGTGTCGTTCGGACCTCGCTGTCGAAGAACCGTCACAAGTACCGGAACATGGTGGCGCGCCCGACGGCGACCGTCTTCGCGATCTCCCCGTCGAACCCGTACCACACGGCGGAGATCCGCGCTCAGGCGATCATCGAGGAGGACGTGGACAAGTCCTTCCTGACCACGATGCTCGCCAGCTATGGCCGGACGCTGGCGGACTTCGGCGCCCCCGGCCTCGAGCCCCGGGTCGCCGTGACCTTCCGGCCGACCCGGATCGTCCTCCTCGGCTGACCGCCTCGCCAGACCGCTACGAGCGCCGGGCCCATCGGGCCCACCGGGGCCGCCGGGGCCGCCGGAGCGGCCGAGACGGCCGGACAGCCGGACGGGCAGGACCGGTCAGGGGGCGAGGGTCTCGAGGGCGTCGGTGAGGACGGCGATGCCGTCGTCGAGGAGGTCGTCGCCGATCGCGAGCGGCGGCAGCAGGCGCAGGACGTTGCCGTCGGTGCCGCAGGTGAGGACCACGACGCCCTGCTCGTGGCAGCGCCGGGCGACGCGGCCGGTCGCGGCGGCGTCCGGCTCGCCGGTGCCCGGGTCGACGATCTCGACGGCGAGCATCGCGCCCCGGCCGCGGACCTCGCCGATGGCCGGCACCCGCTCCGCGACGGAGCGCAGGCGGGGCAGCACCCGCTCGCCGATCGTCCGGGCCCGCGCCACGAGCCCGTCGCGCTCGATGGTCTCGATGGCGCCGAGGGCGGCGGCGCAGGCCAGCGGGTTGCCGCCGTAGGTGCCGCCGAGGCCGCCAGGGTGGGCGGACTCCATGATCTCGGCACGGCCGGTGACGGCGGACAGCGGCAGGCCGCCGGCCATGCCCTTGGCGGTGGCGACGAGGTCCGGGATGACCGCCTCGTGCTCGCAGGCGAACATCGCGCCGGTGCGCGCGAAGCCGGTCTGTACCTCGTCGGCGATGAACACGGCGCCATTCGCGCGCGACCAGTCCGCGAGCGCCGGCAGGAAGCCCTCGGCGGGGACGACGAAGCCGCCCTCGCCCTGGACCGGCTCGATGAGGACGGCGGCGACGTTGGCGGCGCCGACCTGGCTCTCGATGATCCCGATCGCGCGGGCGGCGGCCTCGGGGCCGGTCAGGCCGTCGCGGAACGGGTAGGACAGCGGCACCCGGTAGATCTCGGGCGCGAACGGGCCGAAGCCGTTCTTGTAGGGGTGGTTCTTGGCGGTCAGGGCCATCGTCAGGTTGGTGCGGCCGTGGTAGGCGTGGTCGAAGACGATCACGGCCTGGCGGCGGGTGTGAATCCGGGCGATCTTGACGGCGTTCTCGACGGCCTCGGCGCCCGAGTTGAACAGCGCCGAGCGCTTGTCGTGGTCACCCGGGGTGAGGCGGGCCAGCTGCTCGCAGACCGCGACGTAGCCCTCATAAGGCGTGATCATGAAGCAGGTGTGGGTGAACGCCTGGACCTGCGCGATCACGTTGTCGACGACCCGCGGGGCGCTGTTGCCGACGGTGGTGACGGCGATCCCGGAACCGAGGTCGATCAGCGAGTTCCCGTCGACGTCGACCAGGATCCCGCCGCCCGCCGCGGTGACGAACACCGGAAGGGCGATCGACACGCCCCGCGCGACGGCGGCGTCCCGGCGCGCCAGCAGCTCCCGCGACCGCGGCCCCGGCAGCTCGGTGACCAGGTGCCGCCGCTGCGGCAGCCCCGGCCCGCCGACCACGGGCGCCCCGGCCAGGTCCCCCGGTCCGCCGACTCCGTTCGCGTCCGAAGCTGAGCCGATGGGGGCGGCGGGGCCGGCGATCGTCGTCATGTCCCAACGGTAGGCCGCCTTAGGCCTCGCCACCGCCCTCTCGCCGCACCCCTCTGCCCGAACGTGCGAGCCGTTCATGATCTGGTGGGATCTTCGGAGCTCCTGCTCCCAGGATTCCACCAGATCATGAAATGCGCCCTCAGGCCCTCCGGCCCTCAGGCCGTCGGGCCGTCGGGCCTCAGGCCTTCGGGCCGCCGGCGACGTAGAGGACCTGGCCGGAGACGAAGCCGGCGCCCTCGCTGACGAAGAACGAGACGGCGTGGGCGATGTCGGCCGGCTGGCCGACGCGGGCGACCGGGATCTCCCTGGCGCGGCGGGCCTCGTAGGTCTCCCAGGTCTCGCCGAGGCGCTCGGCGGTCGCGTGGGTCATCTCACTCTCGATGAGGCCAGGGGCGACGACGTTGGCGGTGACGCCGAACTTGCCGAGCTCGACCGCCAGCGTCTTGGTGAAGCCCTGCATGCCGGCCTTGGCGGCCGAGTAGTTGACCTGGCCGCGGTTACCGAGCGCCGACGTGCTGGAGAGGTTGACGATCCGGCCCCACTTGGCGTCGACCATGTGCTTCTGGCAGGCCTTCGTCATCAGGAACGCGCCGCGCAGGTGCACGGCCATGACGAGGTCCCACTCGGCCTCGGGCATCTTGAAGATGAGGTTGTCTCGGGTGATGCCCGCGTTGTTGACGAGGATCGTCGGCGGCCCGAGCTCGGCGACGACCTTGGCGACACCGGCCTCGACCTGCGCGGAGTTGCTCACGTCCGCGCCGACGCCGATCGCCTTGCCGCCCGCCGCGACGATCTGGTCGACGACCGGCTTCGTGGCCTGCTCCTCGAGGTCCAGCACGGCGACGGCGTAGCCGTCCTCGGCCAGCCGCAGGGCAGTCGCGGCACCCAGGCCACGGGCCGCGCCGGTCACGATCGCCACCTTCTGGGCGGACTCCGTCATGCTTGCGTTCTCCCGTCTCTCGGCGGGGCCGGGCCGAGTTCCGCGGCCGGACCGCTGCCTGTCATCACCGCCATACTGCCGGTCCGCGCCCACCTCGGTCGTCCCGAACCGGCGGATCTCACGTCCAGGCCGGCCGGCTCTGGGCAGGGCCTCGCGCTGTCGTGCCCGTCAGCCACACTCGCCGGGGCGGACGAAGGGCTCGTCGTCGTCCACCCAGCCACCGGGCTCGTCGGCGCGGGGTTCCGGCACGGCGGGCTCGGGGAGGCGGGGCGCCTCGACGAAGCGGAAGACGGTGGTGGCGCGCAGCTCGAAGCCGAGGTGCTCGTACAGGCGGATGGCCGTCGAGTTCGTGGCCGCCGCGTGCAGGATCGGGGTCTCGCCGCGGGCGCGGATCCCGGCGGCGACGGCACCCATCAGCCGGGTCGCGAGACCGCGGCCCTGATAGGCGGGGTCGGTGCAGACGGCGCTGATCTCGGTCATGCCGGGGATCCGCAGCCGCTCCCCCGCCATCGCGACCAGCGCGTCGCCGTCGAAGACGCCGAGGTAGCTGCCGAGCTCGATCGTCCGCCGCAGGTACGGGCCGGGGCGGGTGCGGGCGACCAGGTCGAGCATCGCGGGCACGTCGCCCGGGCCGAGCGGCCGGGCCTCGGGCTCGGGGGCGCCGGCGAACGCGTCGGTCGCGACCATCTGGACGAGGCCGAGCACCTCGACCGACCGCCAGCCGGCCGGCGGCTCCTCCTCGACGAAGAACAGCACCGCCGGGCCGCCGGGGCCGACGAGCGCGGCCAGGTCGTCCCACGCCCACCGGCCCGGCCCGCCGGCCATCGCCGCGAACGGCGTGACGTCGGTCTGGAACCGCGCCGCCTGCCCGGCCCGCTCGGCGAACCTCGCCTGCGGCCCGGTCAGCGCCGCCCAGATCACGTTGTCCAGCGGACCGCCGCCATCCCCCGACGACTCCGGCTCGGYCTTCTCCGGCAGAACCCGCGTCGACTCCGTCACCGCGCCCATCCCTCCGCCCGCGCCAGCACCCAGGGAGGTGGGCGCCGGCCTCGCCCACCAGCCACCCTATGGCGCGCGACGGAAGCGGCTAACCCGATTTGCCCGTCGTCTCGCCGACCAGCGCCCAGGGCGATACCCGTGGGGATCAGAGGAAGGCGAGGCGGGGGAAGCGCTCCTGGGAACCGAGGACGACGCCGGCGTCGGTTCCCAGGACGCGCTCCAGGAGGGTGGCGTAGACGGAGCGGAAGTCGGTGGTGAACCTCAGGTCGCCGTCGTCCAGGTCGGTCAGGCTTGGGGCGTCGCCGTGGAAGCCGCCGTGGACGTTCGTGCCGAGGACGAGGACGGGGGCGGCGGTGCCGTGGTCGGTGCCGTCGTTGGCGTTGGCCGCGACCCGCCGGCCGAACTCCGAGTAGACGACCGTCGTCACCGCCGTCCCGTGCGGGTTGCCGGCGACGGCGGTCTGGAAGCGGGTCAGGGCGGCGTCCAGCTCGCCGAGCAGCTTCGCCTGGGTCGCCTTCTCCAGGATGTGGGTGTCGAAGCCGCCGAGGTTGACCGAGTAGGCCCTGGTCGGCACGCCGGCGCGGATGCAGGCGGCGACGACGTCGAGTTGCGCCCCCAGCTCGCCGGCCTTGGCCGCGCTCGGCGCGGCGGACGCCGCCGGCGACGTCGCCATGCCGGTGGCCGGGGCCGCGGTGGCGGCGTCGCCCCCACCGGCGTCGAGCTGGCCGGTCGGGCCCTGGTCCTGGTCCGCCTGATTCGCGAGCACCGGGCTGAGCGCGCCCGCGACGGTGAACAGGTCCGCGCCGGACGACGCGACCCGGGCGGCGAGCGGGCCATCCGCCGGATCGGGGCGGTAAAGCTGGCGCAGCTCCTGGCCGATCGCGCCGCCGGGCGCGGTGAACGGGCCGGTGGGGACGGCCGCGGCGGCCGTCGTCGCGCCGATGACCAGTGGCGCGAGCGTCGGGCCGACGGAGACCGCCCGCAGGGCGGCGGGGCTGCCGGGCGCCGACGAACCTCCCGACGAGCCCGAAGCCGGGGAACCGCCCGCCGAGGTGCCGGTCTGGGCGTCGAGCCAGCGGCCGAGCCATCCGGTCGTCGACGTGGTGCCCGGGGAGGCCGTCTGCCAGATCGCCATCGACCGGAAATGGCTGTGGTCCGGCTTGGGATAGCCGACGCCGCGGACGATCGCCAGGCGATGGTCGTCCCACAGCTTGCGCAGCCCGGTCATGGCGGGGTGCAGCGCGAAGCCGTCGGTGAGCGGCAGCGCCTGCTCGGCGGAGTAGGCCAGCTCGCCGCGGGCCGCCCGGTAGGCCGGGTCCTCGACAGGGATGACCATGTTCAGCCCGTCGTTGCCGCCGTAGAGGGTGACGACGACGAGGACACCGCCGCCGGCCAGTGGCTCCTCGGCGGCGCCGTGGTGGAGCTCCCGGTAGGACACGACCCCGGCGGCGCTGGCCGCGGCGAGCCCGCCGGTCACCCCGGACGCGATCAGAAACCGGCGCCGGTCGAACGGCATCGGCCCTCCTCCTTGTTGCTACTGCCTGGTCCCGGGCCTCGTGGACTTCCGGGATCGCTGGGCTTCCAGGGCGGGTCTCAGACGGTCAGGTACTCGGGCGAGCACAGGGCGAGCGCGACGAGGCGGCCCGGGTTGCCCCCGGCGCCGGCCATCGCCTCGCGGGTGCGGGCGGTCCAGCCGTCGAGGGACAGCAGGTGGGCGACGGCGTCCGGCCGGCCGGCGGCCGGCTCGTCCGCGATCACCGCCAGGTTCGCCGCCGCGGCCGCCGCCGTGGCGAACCTGGTCCGCACCTGGGTGGAAGCCGTCGTCAGCCAGGCCGCGTTCTCGGGCCAACCGCCGACACTCGGTGGCTGGAACGGCACCTGGCCAAGGCCGGCAAGCGCCGCCAGCACGACGCGCTGCGGCAGCGCGCCGCTGCCAGCCGCGACGCCGGCCCCACCGCCAGCCGCACTGCCGGCCCCACCGCCAGCCGCACTGCCGGCTCCACCGCCGGCCGCGGCACCGGTGGCGGCGCCGGCCGAGCCGCTGGCGGTCGGCGTCACCCGCAGGCCGAGCGCCCGCAGCGTCGTGACGACGTACTCGACCGGCTGGGCGACGAGCTTGCCGCGGGTCGCGAGGAAGGCGGGCGAGCGCAGCATCGCCGCCGCGGCGGCTCCGATGTCGAGCGTCGAGCCGTACGCCGCCAGCATCGCGTCCGCCGCCGGGTTCGCGTCCGGCGCGACGGGCGCGGCGAACCGGCTGAACAGCCGGGAGCAGACCCAGCGGGGCGACGCCGGCTGATGGGTGACCAGGGCGACGACGTCCTCACCGCCGAGGTTGCCCGTTCTGCCGAGCACCGTCTTCGTCCCGTCGTCGTGCTGCTTCGCGGCCAGCTGGAACCCGGTACGGCTCGCGTCCACCCGCCAGCCGGTGAAGGCTCGCGCCGCCTCCCGGACGTCGGTCTCGGTGTAGTTGCCGATGCCGAGGGTGAACAGCTCCATCAGTTCCCGGGCGAAGTTCTCGTTCGGGTGCTCCTTGCGGTTCTGCCCGGCGTCGAGCCAGGCCAGCATCGCCGGGTCCCGGGCGACCGCGAGGGTGAGCGCGTCGAACGGTCCGGTCCCGGAGTGCCGGAAGATCTCGTTCTGCGCGAGCATCGCCGCCGCCACCCGCACCTTGGTGATCGACGTCGCGAAGTGCCCGTGCCAGAAGAACGTGAGCTTCTCGGTGAACGGGTCGGCGGTGGCGACCATCCGGCGCACCCACCAACCGGTCAGCTCGGTGCCCTGCTCACGCACCATCTGCGCGTAGGTCGACCGCGTCTGGCCGTCCGCGCCGGCGAGCCGGGGCAGCGGGGCGAACGTCGGCGGCGGCTCCGGATCCGCCCCGGCGCCGGGGCGGGCGCCCGCGCCGAGCAGGGCTTCGACTGCGGCGTCGTACCCGCCGGCCACGGCGGCGTCGAGCTGCGCGGGGCTCGCGCCGAACCCGGCCCGCCGGTAGAGGAACGCGAGATCGGAACGCGCGGTGGCCATGGACAGACCGTCCCAGTGGACCGTCAGCGCGCCGTGGCCGCCATGTTCGAGAACGGTAAGACAATCCGGCCGGTACCTGGGCGGGGTCGGCGCGGGGCGCGCGGCGCCGCAGACTGGACGGGTGGGAAACCTCCCGACGCCGCCGTCGCCCGCCGTCCGGCCGGCACCGCCCGCCGCGCCCGCACCAGTGCCCCCGATGCCTTCGATGGCCTCGACGCCCGCGATGTCCTCGGCGCCCGGGCACGCCGCGGAGGTGGCGGGCGCGGCGGCGCGGCGATCGTCGGGGCTCGTGCTGGTGGTCGAGGACGAGCCGCACATCTGCGACCTGATCCGGCTGTACCTGACCAGGGAGGGGTTCGGCGTCGAGGTCCGCCACGACGGCGCGGCGGGGCTCGCGGCGGCCCGGGTGCTCGCCCCGGTCGCGATCGTCCTGGACATCCGGCTGCCGGGGCTGGACGGCCGCGACGTGGTGCGGGCGCTGCGCGCCGACGACGACTGGACACCGGTCCTGTTCGTCACGGCGCGAGACGACGAGGTCGACCGCATCCTCGGCCTGGAGCTCGGCGCGGACGACTACCTGGTCAAGCCGTTCTCCCCCCGCGAGCTGGTGGCGCGGCTGCGGGCGGTGCTGCGCCGGGCGGGACCCCAGGCGGACCGGCCGGCGAGCCGGGTGCTGCGCGCCGGCGCCGTCGAGCTGGACCTGGACCGCCGCCTGGTACGCGCCGGCGGCGCGGCCGTCGCGCTGACCGCGACCGAGTTCGACCTGCTGGCCGCGCTGCTCACCCGCCCGGGGCTCGTCTTCACCCGGGAGCGGCTGCTCTCCCAGGTCTGGGGCTACCAGGCGGCGGCCGGGACCCGCACCGTCGACGTGCACGTCGCCCAGGTCCGTGCCAAGCTCGGCGCCGCCTCGCCGATCCGCACCGTCCGCGGCGTCGGCTACACCGCCGATGGCTAGCGCGCCGCCGTCCGGCTGGCCGGCCCGCGCCCGCCGTCGGCTCGGCCGCCGGGGCGGGCTCGGGCGGCGCTCGGCGCTGGCCACGACGCTGGTCGCGCTGCTGGCGGTGATCATCACCGGGGCGGTGTTCCTCGGGCAGCTGGGCGACGTCGGCGAGGGGCAGGCCCGCCGGGTGCTCGGCCGGCAGGCCGACCTCGTCGTCGCGCTCTACGGGCAGCCGGAGGCGACCGCCGAGCTGCGCGCCGGTGTCACCCGCGCGATCGGGTCGCAGCAGGTCAGCCTGCTGGTCCTCGGCCCGCGCGGCGCCGTGCGCACGACCATGGGCCCCATCGGGGGGCGGTGGGTGCCGGCGCTGCCGGCGGCGACGCTGCGCCGGCTCGCCGGCACCCACCGGACCGACGTCGTGCGCACCACCGCCGGCCGCCGGGTCGTCGTCGCGACCCGGCCGCTGCCCGACGGCTCGACGGTCGTCCTCGTCCAGCCGGCCTCGCAGGCCCGGGAGCTCACGTCGGCGCTGTCGCGCCGGCTGCTGGTGGCGCTGGTGATCGCGCTCGCCGTGGCGACGGCCGCGGGCCTGCTGCTCGCTCGTCTGCTGGCCCGGCCGCTGCGGGCACTAAGCGCGGCCGCGGGCGAGCTCGCCAGCGGCCGGCGCGACGTCGCGGCGCTCGCGCTGCCCGCCGGCGGCCCCGCCGAGATCGCGGAGGTGGCGGAGGCGCTCGGCGGGCTCGCCACCGCGCTCACGGTCAGCGAGGCACGCCAACGGGAGTTCCTGCTCTCGGTCTCGCACGAGCTGCGGACGCCGCTGACCGCGATCCGCGGGTTCGCCGAGGCACTCGCCGACGGCGTCACC
The DNA here is from genome assembly GCF_001854645.1 of Pseudofrankia sp. EUN1h. Classification (NCBI taxonomy): domain Bacteria; kingdom Bacillati; phylum Actinomycetota; class Actinomycetes; order Frankiales; family Frankiaceae; genus Pseudofrankia; species Pseudofrankia sp. EUN1h. The sequence continues at coordinate 38,734 of NZ_MBLN01000074.1, forward strand.
CCGGTCGAGCGGACCCCGGACACCGGCCGGGTGATCCTCGACGAGGCGCTGCGGCTGGACCGACTCGTCCAGGACCTGCTCGACCTCGCCCGCCTCGACGCCGACGACTTCCGCGTCGAGGCCGCTCCCGTCGACCTGACGAGGTTCGTCGCCGACGCCGCCGAGGTCTGGCACCGCCGGTGCGCCGCCGAGGGCGTCGAGCTGCGGGTCGAGGTGCCGGCCGGTCCGGTCGTGGCCGTGACGGACGCGGTCCGGCTGCGCCAGATCCTCGACGGGCTCGCGGAGAACGCGCTGCGGCTGGTCCCGGCCGGCGCGCCGATCGTGCTGGCGGCCCGGGCGGAGGTCGGGGGCGGCGAACGCGCGGGGGCCGGGCTCGTGGGTGGCGAACGCGCAGGTGCCGGGCTCGCGGGCGCCGGGCTCGCGGGCGCCGGGCTCGCGGGCGCCGGACCGCTGGTCGCGGTGCTGGAGGTGCGCGACGGCGGACCGGGGCTCACCGACGACGACCTGGCCGTCGCGTTCGAGCGGTCGGCCCTCTACGAGCGCTATCGCGGCCTGCGGCCGGTCTCGACGGGGCTGGGGCTCGCGCTCGTCGCCCGACTCGCGTCCCGGCTCGGCGGGCGGGCGTACGCGACCGCCGCGCCCGAGGGGGGAGCCGCGTTCACGATCCGCCTGCCGCTCGCCGACCGGCCCGGCGCGGACGCGGGCCCGCGTCCGCGCGAGCGGCCGCCTGTCGGCGAGCTGACCACGCCGCCTGCGGTACGTCCTGGAAAGCTTTCGGGGTGAGCCTGAACCTTCCGACGTCCCTGCCCCCGCGGCTGTACCTGCTCGCGTTCAACCTGGAGAAGGGCCGGATGTACCGCGTCCCGGGCCTGGGACGGACGTTGCGCGCCGCCGCGCTGGCCCAGCTTCACCACGACGGCCTGCTCGCCGACGACCGCGGCCTCGCCGTCCTCGCCGAGGCGTCGGCGCAGATCGCCTCGCCCGCCGACGAGCTGTCCAGGCTGGTGCTCCRTCAGGTCACGGCCGAGCAGGCGCCGGGCCGGACGTGGGCGCACTGGGCCGGACACGACCGGGCGACCGCCACCCGGATCGTGCGCGAGGAGCTCGCGGCGGCCGGGTGGGTGGAGCTCGGCCCGCGACCCGACGGTCTGCCGCGACGGGGGCTCACCAGCGTGTCCGTGTCGCCGCCGGATCGGCAGACTGTTCGTGTGCTCAACCGGGAGGCGTCCAGGGCGCTGCGCGGCGAGATCGCCGACGCCGAGCTGCCCTGGGATCTGGCCGCGCTGGTCGCGCTCGCCGCCGCTGGCGGCGTCATCACGCTGGTCAGCGCCAGGGAACGGCGGACCTGGCCCGAACGGATCGCGGCCCTGACCGCCATGACCGGCCCACCGGCGAAGGCCCTCGCGGCACATGGCTGATGCACGATCGAAGCCGCCAGCGCCGGAGCCGCCGGAACCGGAGCCGCCAGCGCCTGAGCCGTTCGGGCCGGAGCCGCTCGGGCCGGAGTCACTGACCTGGCGCTACTTCGGGGACTGGCGGACGCTGCTGCTCGCCCCGTGGGCCGGTGCGATGCAGAACGCGCACCCGGCGCTCGGCGCCGGGGTGGCACAGCATTCGCGGTTCTTCGAGGAACGCTGGCAGCGGCTGCTGCGCTCGCTCTACCCGATCGGCGGGGTCGTCTACGACGGCCCGCGAGCCGCCGAGACCGCCCGCACCGTCCGCGACTACCACCGCGCCATCGGCGGCGTCGACGACCAGGGCCGCCGCTACCACGCTCTGGATCCGGACACCTTCTACTGGGCGCACGCCACGTTCTTCATGATCACGATCCTGACGGCCGAGCGTTTCGGCCCCGGGCTGACCGACGCGCAACGCCACCAGCTGCACGCGGAGCACGTCGCCTGGTACCGGCTCTACGGGGTGAGCATGCGCCCGGTCCCACCGGACTGGCCGAGCTTCGTGGCCTACTGGGACCGGATGTGCGCCGAGGTCCTGGAGGACACCCCGGCGGCCCGCGCCGTGCTCGACCTGCGCGAGCTCGACCGGCCGCCGGCGCTGGGATGGCTGCCGCGGCCGCTGTGGCGGGCGGCCAGGGTGCCGTTTCGCCTGCTGTTCACCTGGCTGACGGTCGGCCTGCTCCCGACGACGGTGCGCAGCCGCTTCGGGTACCGGTGGACGGCGGCCGACGAGCGGCTGTTCCGGCTGGCCTGCCGCGCCGTGCATGCCGGCTGGAGGCTGGTCCCGCCCGCCCGCCGCTTCCACCCGCGGGCGCGAGCCGGGTGGCGTCGCGCCGCCGGGACGAGCGCGGCTGACGCCCCGCCCGTCGAGACCCCGGCCCGCAACCTGCCGCCCGTGAACCGCCGCGACGACCCTCGCCACTACGTGCCCGCCGCGACGGCGCCGCCACAAGAGCGCCCTCTACGGACGCCCGCGCAGGTTGGCCGCCCGGCCATTCGCTACTGGATGTAGCCCTCGACCTGGCCGACCGGCGCCGCCTTCGCCTCGTCCGGATCGCTGCCGGCGTTACGCAGCGCCTCGCGGCGGCGCAGCAGATCCCAGCACTGGTCCAGCGACTCCTCGACGTGGCGGAGCCGCTCGAGCTCGGCCTCGGGGTCGACCTGCCCCGCCGCCCGCTGGGCGCGCAGCTCGTGCTCCTCGGCGACGAGTGCGTTGATCTGAGTGAAAATGCCCTTCTCATCCATGCCGCCACCCAACCACGCCGCTGGTGGACCTGGCCACGGCCCCGTCCGAGCTCAGACCGGGATGGAGACGGCGATCTCCGCGCCGAGGGTGAAGCCGAGGGCCAGTGGGAGGTCGTCGCCGCTCCAGAACCTGCCCGGGTCGTACCAGTTCGGCCGGCGGCCGGAGGCGAGCAGGCCCATCGCCTGGTAGGTGATCGCGACGACCTCGGCGCAGTAGGCCGTCTCCAGGGCGGGGCGGCCCCCGTCGCCCCCGCCCGCGTCGTCGTCCTCGTCGGCCGGACGCCAGTCGGCGGGGCTCGCCGCGCGGGCGGGGCCGCGCCGGGTGGCCAGGGCGCGCAGCCGCGACCAGCGGCCCGGCCGCGCCTCGTCACCGTCCGCGACGTCGACCGACGGCGTGCCGGAACCTCCGCGACCCGCGGAGCCGGCCGCCAGGCGGCCGGAGTCGGTGGGCCCGCTGTGCCACTGGAAGGAGGCGAACCAGGGCTCGGCGGTGGGATCGGAAAGCGGTGCCTCCGGCTCGTCGGCGGCCTCGTCGTCGTGGTCGCGGCGGACGAGTGTCGGCACCCGGCCTCGCAGCCAGCGGCCGGCGAGCTGCGCGGTCGACGGGAACGGGGTGCCGTCGAGCCGGGCGATGATCCGCAGCGCCGCGTCCTCCGCCTCATGGGGAACCTCGGGCTCGAGCTGGCGCAGCCAGGCTCGCTGGCCATAGCGCTGGCCCCACACCTGGACCGCGTCGCGCAGGTCGTGCAGCTGGACGCCGCGATGCCGGTCGCCGGTCCACTGGTCGGTCAGCGACCTGCCGAGCTCGGCATGCCAGATCATCGGCGGCAGGTCGTCGATGACGACCGCCATCCCGACATGGTTCACCGGGCTGTTCGTGAGCGTCTGGATGGCCCGGTCGGCGGGGGTGCGGCCGCGGAAGAGCCACAGATCACCGGTACGGCTCGCCTCCACGGCGGCGTCCAGGCTGACCGGCATGGCGCACATGCTCACAGCCTAGGACGGACTACCCGCCTCCGGACCCGTCCAGACAGGCTGGTCATGCTCCAGACCCATGTTTCCCGCGTCTTTCTCGCGTCCGTCGGCGGTCTTCTGGTGGATTGCCTCGGCCGTGCCCGCGGCCAGGTTCTAGCCTGAGGTATGCGTTGGTGGAAAGTGCTTGGTCTGGCCGGGGTCGTCGGGGTGGCGGCCACGGGCGCGATGGTGGCTCGCTCCGAACGCGCGCGTCGCGCTTACACGCCGGATGAGGTCCGCGAACGGCTGCACAGCCGGCTCGCCGAGAGCACCACCGCGCCGTCGTCCAACGGGTCGTCCGCCTCGACCCGGGCCGCCGGCTACCGCCGCGCCCACCCCGACGCGTCGTAGGGCCGGTGCCGCGCGCCACCGGCCTCTCCAGATCGCCGACCTCCCGGCCCGACCAGGGCCGACGTCGATCGCGGGCCCAGGCCGGTCGCGGGCCCGTCTCGGCCACGGGCTTACGTCGGTTGCGCGCAAGCCTTACCGGGTGCTGACATCCGCTTGCGACGATCTAGCCGCACGCCCTGTCGCCGCACTCCGTGAGGTCGCCGATGCGCCGCCCGCAGCCCTGCCACCGCCCGGCTCCCGTCGGCTTCCGAACGCGCAGGCTCCTCCCTCGACGGGCGGGAGCCGCGGCCGCGGCGTCCGCGTCCGGGCCGGCCTCGGCGCCGCACCAGCCGGGCGACGAGTGGGAGACCGTCGCCCCGGCCACGGTCGGTCTCGACCCGGCCAGGCTCGACGAGATCGCGAAGACGGCCGAGACCGGCAAGTCGAACTGCCTCCTCGTCGTTCGCGACGGGAAGATCGCTGGCGAGTGGTACTTCCGCGGCACCAACAAGGACACCACCCAGGACGTCTTCTCGGCCACGAAGTCCGTGACGAGCACGCTCGTCGGGATCGCCCAGGACGACGGTGACCTGAAGATCAGCGAAAGTGCCTCGACGTGGATTCCCGAGTGGCGCGGCACACCGTCGCAGGCAGTCACCGTCCGTGACCTGCTCAGCAACGACTCCGGCCGGCGCTGGAGCGTCGGTATCGACTACGGCCAGCTCATCCGKGCGACGGACCAGACCGCGTTCGCCGTCGGCCTGGACCAGGCGAACCCGCCCGGCCAGGTGTGGGCCTACAACAACTCCGCGATCCAGACGCTGCGACAGGTGCTGACGGGCGCAACCGGTCAGGACCCGACAGCGTTCGCCAAGGACCGGCTGTTCGGCCCGCTCGGCATGGCCCACACGTCGATGACGCCCGACGCCGCCGGCAACGCGCGGACCTACACCGGCCTGCACACCACCTGCCGCGACCTGGCCCGCTTCGGGCAGCTCGCCCTGGACCACGGCGTCTGGCACGGCAAGCAGATCGTCTCGGCCGACTGGCTGCGGGCCGCGACCGGCACGTCGTCCACCGAGCTGAACGCGGCCTACGGCTACCTGTGGTGGCTCAACCACGAGGGCCTCATCGGCAACCCCCTGGTCGCGACCGACCTCTCCCAGGTCGGCAACCAGACGGCGACCCGGGGACGGCTCGTGCCCGGCGCCCCGGACGACATGTTCTGGGCGATCGGCCTCGGCAACCAGGTCGTCCAGGTCGATCCCGGCTCCGACACGGTCGTCGTCCGGATGGGCATCCCCGAGACCACCCCCCGCCCGCCCACGTTCGGCCCCGGGGAAGCGAGCCGCGTCGTCACCCAGGCCGTCACCGGCGCCGGCTGATCGACCCCCGACGCGGGCCCGGGCCCGGCGAGCACCGCCACCCGGGCCGATCAGGCGGGTTTCGGGCTGGCGTTGACGTCGGCGGCAGGGTTTAGCGTCGGGCTCATGCGGATCGGCGAGCTGGCGCTGCGGGCGGGGACGAGCCCGCGGGCGCTGCGGCACTACGAGCAGGAAGGCCTGCTCGCGGCCCGGCGGCGGGCGAACGGGTACCGGGACTACGACGAGGACGACCTGCGGCTGGTGGCCGAGATCAGGTCGCTGCTCGCCATCGGCTTCACCCTCGACGAGGCCCGTCCGTTCGTCGACTGCCTGCGGTCCGGGCACGACCGCGGCGTCGCCTGCCCGGACGCCGCCGCCGTCCACCGCCGGAAGATCGCCGAGATCGACGCCTGCGTGACCCGGCTCGCCGAGATCCGCGCCGGTCTGGTCGGCCAGCTCGCCGAGGAGCTGGGGGGCCGGGTGGCCGGCGCCGGCACGCCGCCGTCCGGCGAGTCCGCGCCCGGGCCGCGAGCGCCCGCCGCACCGCCGTCGGTGCACGCCGCACGCGCCGTGCCCGTCCCGGCGGCGGCGCCGGCCTGTGCTCTGTCCTCCGAGCAGACCCAGTCCCAGCTGAAGACCTACTCTGAGAAAAGAGGCAATCAGTCATGACATCGATCCACGGTGGGGCGCCCCGGACCGTCGGTGGCGTCGCCGTCGCGCACCCGCCCGTCTCGGGCACCGTCGCGACCGTCACCGACGCGACCTTCGCCGAGGTCGTGCTGGCGAGCCCGCTCCCCGTCCTGGTCGACTTCTGGGCGGTCTGGTGCCCGCCCTGCCGGATGATGACTCCCATCCTGGAGAAGCTCGCCGCAGACTATGCCGGCCGGCTCACCGTCGTCTCCCTGAACTGCGACGAGGAGCCCGAGACCGCCCGCGCGTACGGGATCCTGGCGATGCCGACCTTCAAGGTCCTCCGCGGCGGCGAGGAGGTCGCCTCGATCGTCGGCGCCCGCTCCGGCGCCGCGATGCGCAAGCTTGTCGACGACCTGCTCGACGGTTGAGTCCGCGGTCAGTTCATACCCGGGTGTTCTCCGCTGTCATGCGGAATGGCCGGATGGGGGCGGGGCGTGGCCGCGGGTCTGGGTGCGGTAGGGGCGGAAGCCGCGGGCCCGGTAGTTGGCGAGGGCGTTCGGGTGGTCGAGGGTCGACGTGTGTAGCCAGACGCGTTGGACCTCGTCCAGCGTTGGATGCCCGAGGTTCCAGGCGAGGCGGACGGCGAGCGTGAGCGCGTGGCCACCGATGCCGGTGCCGACGTGCTCGGGTACGAGGCCGAAGGAGACGATCTCCACCTCGTGGGGCGGATGCACCGTTGTCTCGAGGACTCCGGCGATGTCGCCGTCGGCGCGCAGCAGGAAGCTCTGGCGGCGGGGGTCCGCGAACCAGTCGGCCCAGGCCAGGTCCGACCAGGTGGCGCTCGGCCAACGGTAGGGCGTGCCGACCCGCACGATCGTCTCCCGGACCAGCGCCTCATCGTCGGTGCCCACCAGCGTGAGCCGAGGGACGACCCGCCCGGCCCGCAGCTGATCCAGGCTGGTCATCTCCAGGAACGTGACGACCTCACCCCGAACCGGCTCTACCGCGGTCACGCTCGCCTCCCTACCGGCACCCGGCCCCGCTGCCAGCCACGTCCTGACCAGCGTCGACGACGCCACCCGGGCCGAGCACTGCGCCGCGCCGCCCTGACTGGTCCCTTGCCGACTCGTCGATCGCGCACACCGGCGCGAGACCGTCAGAGCACCTTGGTGCCGTACATCTCGCCGAGCGGGTCGGCGATCAGCTCCAGGCGGGCCCCGTCGGGGTCGCGGAAGTAGACCGAGACCTTCGAGTGGACGACATGCTCGACGCCCGCCTCCGCCAGCCTGGCGACCAGGTGCTCCCAGCGCTCCGGCACGACCGAGATCGCGACGTGGTGCAGGCCGCCGAGCACCTCGGCGTACGGGCCCAGGTCGAGGCCGGGGAAGTCGAAGAACGCCAGCAGGTTGCCGTTGCCGATGTCGAAGAAGAAATGCGACGACCCTGGGTAGTCACGGTTCTCGATGAGCTCGGTGAGCGGGAACTCCAGGACGCCCTGGTAGAACCTGATCGTCGCCTCGACGTCGCGGCTGATCAGCGCGGTGTGGTGTACCCCCCGGGCGGACGACGCCGGCCGCTGCTCGGCCGGCAACAGATACCTCTCGCGCAGCGCGGACCGCGCCGCCGCCAGGGCGGGCAGGTCGCGGGGGGCTGGAATGGTCGTCGCCGTCGACGGGTCGCTGCTCATGGTCACTCCGATGCTCGCCTCGGGACGGCGGCCGCCTGGTCGCGCCTCACGTCACCATCCGCGCCAACTAATTGCCCCCACAACATCTTCCTCGGGCCGTCCCGTGGAGCATGCTCCTGTCCGCCACGGGACACACGTCGCCGAGCCCTGCGGCCCGGCCCACGATGGATCGCGCGAGTCGGTCATGCTTGCGTCAGTCGACAGACATCGATCGGTCATCTTTCTGTGACACGACGATAGCGGTCCGGCGCGATGATGAACTTTTCATGAACGAAAAATGACAGTCGACGGAAGATGTCACGGACATCGGGTGCGACCGTCGTCTCCACCCAAGGCGCCAGCTACAACGGTTTTGTGGGTGAAACCGCGCTGATCCTGGTCGTCGTCACAGCTTTGGCCTTTGACTTCACCAACGGCTTCCATGACACGGCAAACGCGATGGCGGCCTCGATCGCAACCAGGGCGCTACGCCCCAAGGCCGCAGTCGCGCTTGCGGCGCTGCTCAACCTGGCGGGGGCATTCCTGTCCCTGTCCGTCGCGGCGACGATCGCGAGCGGGCTGGTCAATACACACCTGATCACACTGCCCGTGGTCTTCGCCGGGCTGGCCGGTGGGATCGTCTGGAATCTGGCCACCTGGTACCTGGGCATCCCGTCCAGCTCGTCCCACGCGCTCATCGGTGGAGTGATCGGCTCGGCGTTGGCGGCGGCCGGCACAGACGCGGTCAAATGGCACGGTCTCGTGCAGAAGGTCGTGATTCCGRCCGTGCTCTCCCCAGCCATCGCCGTACTGATCGCGGGGGTTGGCACCTTCCTCGTCATCCGGATCAGCCGGGGCGTCCGTCAGGAGACTCGAGACCGCGGGCTACGCCTCGGCCAGGTCGGGGCGGCGTCGATGATGTCGCTCGCGCACGGCACCAACGACGCCCAGAAGACGATGGGCATCATCACGCTGGCTCTGATCGCCAACGGTTCCCTCGCCACGGGCTCGAAGGCGCCCACCTGGGTGATCATCGCGTGCGCCATGGCGCTCTCCCTGGGTACCTACTGCGGCGGCTGGCGCATCATCCGGACACTCGGTCGAGGACTCGTGACCATCGAACCGCCGCAGGGCCTCGCGGCAGACTCGTCCTCCGCCGCGACCATCCTGCTCTCCAGCCACTTCGGCTACTCGCTGTCGACGACGCACGTCGCGTCCGGGTCGATTCTCGGCAGCGGACTGGGCAGCCGGGACGGGCGGGTCCGCTGGGGCATTGCCCGCCGGATGGTCACCGCCTGGCTGCTCACGCTGCCGGCCGCCGGGCTCGTCGGCGCGGGTGGCTACGCCGTGGTCCACGGCATCGGCGGCACGGCGGGCGTCGTCGCCGGTTTCGCGGTCCTCGTCGCCGGCGCCGGCGCGCTGTTCGTGCTGTCCCGGCGCTCCCCCGTCGGCCACCACGACATCCACGAGGAACCGGTCGACCCGGCCGCGGACGGAGCCAAGGCGGCCTCCCCGACCGCCAAAACCTCGGTCGCGGCCTAGCCATGGGCGCGGCGCTGACCGGACCCGATGAACCCGCCCGGGTGACGGGACGGGTCACCATGACGGAGGAACGCCGATGACGTCCTGGATCGACCTGGACGCCCTGTGGAAGATCGTCGTCATCGGGCTGCTGTGCGGCGCCGGCCTGCCGGCGGTGTTCGCCGTCGGGCTGCGCGCGCTGAGCCTCTCCGAGCGGCGCGCCGGGGCCGCCGCCCCGGTCTCTGTCCCCGAGGCCGCGCTGATCGCGCCGGTCGCACCGGGCCTGGGCGGCGGCGACTACGCGCGGCCCCGAACCGCGCGGGCGGGGGCCGAGAGGGTCGCCGCGGGCCTGTGCTTCGCCGCGGTACTCGCGGCGATCGGCTGGGGCGTCGCGTTCATCGTCTCGCACGGCTGACCGGGCGCCGCCGACCAGCCTCCGGCCGTTGACCGCCCAGCCGCCCGCGGTCCCCGGGCCGCGGCGCTGACATTTGTCTTACGCGACGCTTACGGCATGTTGGACCGCCTCTGCGAAGGTGCTGCCTGTCAGGGAGGGCAGAGTCCGGCCGGCGGAGGCAAGGGGACAGATGCGACGAGCGGGGTTGCCTCGGGCGCTCAGGACGACGGCGCTGGCGGGCGTGACGCTGGTGGGGGCGGTGGCCCTTACGGCCTGCGGGCCGCGGGACCGGCCGGCTCCCGCCGCCTCGCAGCCGCCGGCGGGGACCGCGCCGCCCGCCGGGACCGTCACCCACACGCTGACGGTCGGCGAGCTGAGGCGTTCCTACGAGATCCACGTGCCGCCGGGCACCGGGACGACCCCGCGGCCACTCGTCGTCGAGCTGCACGGCGGCGGCGGCAACAGCGGCAACGTCGAGGGGCAGACCGGCTTCTTCGACCTGGCGGACCAAAAGGGCTTCCTGGTCGCGAGCCCGAACGGGACCGGCCGGCGCGCGGACCGGCTGCTGACCTGGAACGCGGGCTGGTGCTGTGGGYAGGCCGCCCAGAACGACGTCGACGACGTCGGGTTCATCGCCGCCATGCTCGACGACATCGCGGCGCACTACCCGCTCGACACCCGTCGGGTGTACGCCACCGGGTTCTCGAACGGAGCGATGTTCACCTATCGGCTGGGCTGCGCGCTCGCCGACCGGTTCGCCGCGATCGCCCCGGTGTCCGGCGCCCTCGACTACGACGGCTGCGCGCCGAGCCGGCCGGTGCCGCTGCTGGCGATCCACGGCACCGCCGACCAGAACGTCCCCTACGACGGCGGCACCGGCTCCGGCGGGGACAAGCGGTTCCCGACCGAGAGCGGCCGGGTCGACCGGTCGGTGGCGGACTCGGTCGGGTTCTGGGTCGGGCGTGACGGCTGCCCGGTCACCCCCGTCGAGCGGCGCGACGGCACCGTCACCCGGGCCACGTACGCGCCGTGCGCCGAGGGCACCGAGGTCGTCCTCGACACGATCGACGGCGGCGGCCACGCCTGGCCCGGCGGCCAGAAGGGTCACCCGGGGGCGGACGCGCCGGCGAGCGGCCTCGACGCCACCGCCGCCATCTGGGACTTCTTCGCCCGCCACGAGCTGCCCCGCCAGTAACGGGTCGTGCCGAATTGTCGGACCAGGCCGCTAGGGTGATCAGCATGGTTGCTCCAGCCGCGACGACGCTGACACTGGACGCTCCGATCACGGCGGTCGTCGTCTACCCGCGGCAGGCCCGGGTCACCCGCCGTGGGACCGTGACGCTGCCGCCCCGCCCCGAGGGCATGGGCGACGTCGCGCCGGAGGTCGCGGTGACGCTCGGCGGCCTGCCGATGGAGCTGGACGCGGACTCGGTGCGGGTGTCCGGGYGCGGCGCGGTGCGCGTGCTCGGTGTGGACGTCGTCGTCGAGTCCCGTGCGGTGACGGTGGACCCGCGGCTGGTGGAGCTGACGGACGAGGTCGACCGGCTGCGGCGGCGCGCCCGCGAGCTGGCCGACGACCAGGAGATCGAGCAGGCGCGCCGCAGGTTCCTGGACGTCGCCGCCCGCAACGGCGCCGCCGCGCTCGCCCGGGGCTGGGGTGCGCCGTCATGGAGCGCCAGCCCCGCGGAGGATGGGACGACACCGCCCAGCGGCGAGGAGCGGCGGTTGGCCGAGGCCGCCGGTGCACTGGCCGCGCAGCTGGCGGACGTGCACGCCCGACTGCGCGCGATCACCGACGAGCAGGAGGACGTCCAGAAGCTGATCGACGCTGCCCGGCGCGCCCTGGAGGCCCGCCGCGGCGTGCGCCTGCCCGACACGAGGCAGGTTGTCGTGGCGCTGGAGYCGACGGGTGGTCCCGGCGCCGCCGAGGGCAGGGTCGACGTCGAGCTGGAGATCTCCTACCTGGTCGGCGGCGCCTCATGGTCGGCGCGGTACGACGCGCGGCTGGTCGACGGCGTGGTCACGCTGACGTGGTTCGGCATGGTGCGCCAGCACAGCGGCGAGGACTGGCCCGCCGGCGACCTGAGGCTGTCGACCGCCCGGCCGGGCCGCGCCAGTGGCCTGCCCGAGCTGGACCMGTGGTACGTCGACGTCGCGCGGCCCCAGGTGATGCAGTTCGCCCTGGCCGCGGGCGGTGCCGGCTACGGCGCCGCCGACGCGGCCGCCCAGATGGCGCCGGTCCCGGCCGCGGCGCGGGCGAAGGCTCCGGGGGCGTCGGCCCCGCCGCCGCCGGTCGAGCACGCGGTGGCCACCATCGACACGTCCGGAACCGCGGCGACCTACCGGCCGGCCCGGCCGGTGGCGGTGCCGGCCGACGGGCGACCACACCGCACCACCCTGGCCGTCCTGGAGCTGGAGGCTCAGCTCGACTACCTGACCGTGCCCAAGCTCGCCCCCGAGGCCTACCTGCGCGCCACCGTCACGAACACCTCGGCGCACACCCTGCTGCCCGGGCCGGTCTCGGTCTTCCACGACGCCGACTTCGTCGGGACCAGCACCGTCGAGCTGGTGCCGCCGGGCGCCGAGGTGGAGCTGCAGCTCGGCGTCGACGACCGGCTGCTGGTGGAACGCGAGCTGGTCAGCCGCGCCACCAGCCGCAAGGTCGTCGGCAACCTGCGGCGCACCGACGTCGGCTACGTGATCACCCTGACGAACCACACCCCACGCCCGGCGCGGGTGACCGTTCGCGACCAGATTCCGGTCTCCCGCCACGAGGGCATCACCGTCAAGGACTTCCTGAGCTCGCCCACCGTCGACGAGCGCACCGACCTCGGCCAGCTCACCTGGACCGTCGACCTCAAGYCCGGCGCCCAGCGCGCGATCGAGTTCGGCTTCCGCCTCGAACACKCCCGGAGCCTGGACCTGACCGGCTGGACCGACTGACACGGGCCGGCGACGCCCCCGATCGGTCAGGGCGCCGCCATCGGTGAAAGGCACTTCGGCCCAACCCMTCGCGCGCCAGCCCGTCATGGTGCGACAAACATCAAGACGAGGGCATCGGGAGGTTCGACATGGCCGGGCGGGTCGAAGGCAAGGTCGCGTTCATCACCGGGGTGGCACGGGGGCAGGGGCGGGCGCACGCGGTCCGGCTCGCGCAGGAGGGCGCCGACATCATCGGCGTCGACCTGTGCGCCGACGTCGACACCGTCGACTACCCGATGGCGACCGCGGCGGATCTGGCCGAGACGGTCGCGCTGGTGGAGAAGCTCGGCCGGCGGATCGTCACCGCGGTCGCGGACGTCCGCGACGAGGACGCGCTGCGGACGGCCGTCGACGCCGGGGTCGCCGAGTTCGGCCGCCTCGACGTCGTCGTCGCCAACGCCGGTATCTCCGGTGGCGGCGCCGCGACGGAGACGCTCGACGCGCACGCCTGGCGCACGCTGCTCGACATCGACCTCACCGGCTGCTTCCTCACCGCCAAGGTGGCGATCCCGCACCTCGTCGCCGGCGGGCGCGGCGGCTCGATCATCCTGACCAGCTCGATGCTCGGCCTGAAGGGCCAGGGCTGGATGGCGGCCTACGTCTCCGCCAAGCACGGCCTCGTCGGCCTGATGCGATCGCTGGCCAACGAGCTCGCCGGCCAGCTCATCCGCGTCAACAGCGTCCACCCCGGCAACGTCCGCACGCCGATGGTCGACAACGAGTCGCTGCGCCGGATGCTGCGCCCCGACCTGGCGAACCCGACCATCGACGACGCCGCCGCCGTCCTCGGCGGGCTGCACCTCATGCCGGTCCCGCTGATCGAGGCCGTCGACGTCGCCAACGCCGTCCTGTTCCTCGCCTCCGACGAGGCCCGCTACATCACCGGCGTCGCACTCCCCGTCGACGCCGGTGCCACCGCCAAGGGCTGACAGCCCAGACGGCCTCCTTCTGCCCCTCGGCCTGCGTTCCCCCGGCTAGCGCATCGTGCGGAAGGCGCGGCGGACCTGGTCGGCGAAGACGGCGGGCTGCTCGTAGGCGGCGAAGTGGCCGCCCCGGTCGGCCCGCTCGTAGAAGCGCAGGTCGGAGAAGCTGGGCTCGACCCAGCGCCGCGACAACCGGATGATCTCCCTTGGGAAGACCGAGATGCCTGCGGGCACGCGCACATCGAGGCCKCCGGCCAGGCCGGACGCACGGCTGGGCCGCGACAGGCCCGACTCCCAGTACAGCCGCGCCGACGAGGCCGCGGTCGCCGTCAGCCAGTACAGCGAGATGTCATCGAGCATCTGGTCACGGCTCAGCGCCGTGTACGGGTCGCCGTCGTGATCGGTCCAGGCGTGGAACTTCTCGGCGATCCAGGCGCACTGGCCGACGGGCGAGTCCGCGAGGGCGTAGCCGAGCGTCTGCGGGCGGGTCGACTGCAAAGCCGAGTAGCCGGAGCCCCATTCCAGGAACTCGGCCATCGCGGTGAGGGCGTCCTGTTCCTCGTCCGTCAGCTCGCTGAGGTCGCCCCCCGGGCCGGTCATCACGAAGTTGAGGTGGATGCCGGCGAGGTGGTCCGGGTCAGCCGCGGTGAGCCCGATCGTCACCGCCGAACCCCAGTCGCCGCCCTGAGCCCCGTACCGGTCGTAGCCGAGCCGGGCCATCAGCGTCGCCCAGGCGGCGGCGATGCGCGGTACCCCCCAGCCGGCGGCGGCCGGGCGGCCGGAGAAGCCATATCCCGGCAGCGACGGCACGACGAGGTGGAAGGCGTCCGCCAGGTCGCCGCCATGCGCGGCCGGGTCGGTGAGTGGGCCGATCACGTCGAGGAACTCGAGGACCGAGCCAGGCCAGCCGTGGGTGAGCAGCAGCGGCAGCGCGTCCGGGTTGGGCGAGCGCACGTGCAGGAAGTGGACGTCCAGGCCGTCGATCGTGGTGACGAACTGGTCGTGGGCGTTCAGCCGGTCCTCGCAGCGCCGCCAGTCGTAGCCGTCGCCCCAGTAGGAACACAGGTCGCGCAGCCACTCCAGCGGCACACCCTGGCTCCAGTCGCCCACCGCCTCCTTCTCCGGCCAGCGGGCCACCGCCAGCCGGCGCCGTAAATCGACGAGATCCTCCTCGGGAACCGCGACCTTGAACGGCGCAACATCCGTGCTCATCCGCCCCACCCCATCGTGTTCAGGCCCCTGAGCCTCTGGATACCCAGGCGCGGGGTGGGCGCGCGGGCGGCCTGGCGGTCACCCGGCGGGTCCGGTCCGGCCCGTCCCCGCGCCACCCGGTTTCCCGCGCCCATCCCCTCGCTTCAATATTTCCAACTGTCGGTGGCGCGGGCCACACCTGCCATGGTTTCGTGCCTTTGGTACCAGCCGGCGGCGGGCGGCCGTCGTGGCGCGGACGGGTGGGCCGTGCGGCGACGCGGCGACGCGGCGGCAGGGCCGGCTGAGGAGGCGGGGATGGAGTTCCACCTGTACTTGCCGCAGATGCGGATGACGATGCCCGAGATCGTCGAGCGGGCACGCGGCGCCGAGCAGGCGGGGTTCGCGGGCATCGCGCTGATGGACCACCTCGCGCCGCCCATGGCGGCCCAGACGCCGATGTTCGAGGCGATGACGGCGGCGACCTGGGTGGCGGCGAAGACCGAACGGCTGACGGTCGGCCACCTGGTGCTCTGCGACATGTTCCGTCATCCGGTCCTGCTCGCGAAGCAGGCTGTCACGCTGGACCATGCCAGCGACGGGCGCTTCGAGCTCGGCATCGGCTGGGGTTCCGTACCAGCGGAGCTCGAGCAGTACGGAGTGGGCGACGCGACCCCGCGGACCCGCGTCGAGCGGCTGGCCGAGACGCTTGCCGTCCTGCGCCTGCTCTGGAGTGGCGAGCGCGTCAGCTACCAGGGCGAACACGTCACGCTGCGCGAGGCCACCGCGCTGCCGGTCCCGACCCGGCCGATCCCGATCACCATTGGCGGCACCGGCCCGCGCACGCTGGCGCTCGTCGCCGAGTACGCCGACTGGTGGAACATCCAGATCGGCCGGCTGGACCAGCTCGACGAGCTGCGTGCCCACGCCGGCAAGGCCCGTGTCTCCGTCCAGCAGCTGGTGACGGTCATCCCGCCCGACGCGCCGCCGGCCCGACGCGACGAGATCACCGCGCTCGCCCAGCGCCGGTTCGGCCGGATGGGTGCCGGTGGCGGCCTCGTCACCGGCACCCCGGCCGAGCTGGTGGCCTACTTCGAAGGACTCGCCGCCCGTGGCGTGGACCGTGCCTACGCCTGGTTCACCGACTTCTCGGCGCCCGCGACGCTCGCCGCCTTCGCGGAGGTCATCGAAAACCTCCGCTAGTCCGCTCCCCCACCGACGGGTCCTTCGCGCTGGCGCCGAGTCGGGCGCGCCGGCCCTGACGAGGTGTCAGGGTGCGGTCGGGCCGTCGGTCTCGGACTGTTCGGCGAGAAAGCGCTCCAGCTCGGCGCCGAGCTCGTCGGCGGTCGGCAGGTCCTCGGAACTGACGGTCGGCAGGCTACCGGTGTCCTTGCCGCGCTTGTAGGCGTCGTACTGCTCCTCCAGCGCGCTGACGAGCGACGCCATCTCCCCACCCTTGGCGAGCTCCTGGTCGACCTCGCCGCGCACCGCCTCGGCGGCGGACTGCAGGCCGTCCAGAGGCAGCATGAGCCCGGTGGCCTTGGAGACCGACGTCAGCAGCACCTCGGTCGCCTGTGGGAAGTCCGTCTGGTTCAGGTAGTGCGGGACGAGGGCCGCCAGGCCCATCGCGTCGCGCCCCTCCCGGCCGAACTCATACTCCAGCAGGTGACCCGCGCTGCCCGGCACCTGGACCTGGCGCACCCACGGTTCGTAGCCGGCGATCAGGTCCTTGCGGGTGGCGTGCGCGATCAGCCCGGTCGGGCGGGTGTGCGGCACCGCCATCGGGATGGCGTTCAGGCCGACGGACAGGTGCAGGTTCATCCGTCGGGTCAGTTCGCGCACGGCGGTGGAGAACCGCTTCCACATCAGGTCCGGCTCAGGGCCCGCGAGCAGCAGGAACGGCGTGTCGGCGCGGTCGCGTAGCACGTAGAGGGCCAGCGTTGGATCCTCGTAGTGCTCCCAGTGGTCCTCGACGAACGTCATCGCCGGGCGCCGCGAGCGATAGTCCAGCAGCAGGTCGATGTCGAACGTCGCGACGACCTCGTGCTGCAGCGTCGTCAGCAGGTGCTCGCTCGCGAGCCGAATCGCGTTCCCGGAGTCGACGACCCCGGTCATCGCCTCGAGCATCACCGGCCGCCCCAGGTCGGGCAGTTCACCGTGGATCTCGTAAAGCTCACTCGGGTCGAGCATGGGCCGAGACCTCCCCACTGGTGTGTTGACCGCCTCCGGGGGCGCCCACTCGCTGCATGGTCACTCTCCAGCCGTAACAGTTGCGCATGGTCGC
Organism: Pseudofrankia sp. EUN1h; assembly: GCF_001854645.1. Lineage (NCBI taxonomy): Bacteria > Bacillati > Actinomycetota > Actinomycetes > Frankiales > Frankiaceae > Pseudofrankia > Pseudofrankia sp. EUN1h. Next base: position 55,735 of record NZ_MBLN01000074.1, read on the forward strand.
ACCTCCTTCGGTCATGGTCCTGCCAGGGTGACGGCCTCGGCCATCACCGCATTGTCGCGTCGCGGGCTTGCCAGCGGGTGGTGCCTGCCGGCATAGTCCTGCCTTGCCCGGTCCTGCCTTGCCGCGAGGCCGCCGCCCGCCGGAACCGCGACATCACCGGGCGAACCGAGGGAGCGGGTGCCGCGGCACGGACACAGCGCCGTCGCCGCGGTCCAGGCGAATGGTCTGGGCCAGCCGGCCCGGCCGCCCGCACCGCGCCGTCCGGTCGGCCCGCGTCACTCGCCGCCGGGCCGTGCCTGGCCGCCGCGCCTGGCCCGACCCCGCTTGTTTCTTCGGCCTCGTCTGCTTCAACGGTGGCGGCGCGGATCCATTCCTACTCCACCCCGCCTACCTTCCAGCTTCCTCCTCGGTCGCCCGGATGTACGTCAATCGGCCGAACCGCGCCGGATGACGTGGCGCCTTCTCCCGTTTCGTGAGGTTGGTGAAAATCCTCCACGCGCGCCGCCGGGACGTCGTCAACGGCGTTGTCTACAGTGCATGTGATCGGACGTGTGATCGGACGTGTGATCGGACGTGTGATCGGACGTGTGATCGGACGTGTGATCGGACGTGTGATCGGACGTGTGATCGGACGTGTGATCGCGGCGCGTCGGCGCGCACCGACGGAACCGAGGTGGATGGCGATGTCGAACGACGTGCTCGAACCGGACGACTCCGAACCGGACGACTCCGGGCCAGACGAACCGGGAACCGGCGACCCGGGCGCGGGTGAGCCGAGCGGCCGGGTGACGGTCAGCGCGGCAGGGCGGCGGACGCCGCGCGGCACGCTGTCACGGCGGGTGCTGCTGGACAGCGCCCTGGAGATCGTCGACATCGGCGGGGTGAACGCGCTGTCGATGCGCGCCCTCGGTGCCCGGCTCGGCGTCGACCCCACCGCGATCTACCGCCACTTCCAGAACAAGAACGAGCTGCTCGACGCGCTCGCCGACCTGATGGTCCGCGGCGAGGAGCCGCTACCCGCGACCGGCGACCCGGCGGCGGACCTGCGGGACAACCTGCGCCAGCTACGCCGCCAGCTGCTGCGCTACCCGACGCTCGCGCCGTCGGTGCTGCGCCAGCCACCGGGCACCGGCTCCTGGTGGGACCGGATGGAGCATGCCTTCGGCACGCTGCGCGCCATCGGCCGGACGGAGGCGGAAGCGGCGGTGACCTGGCAGACGCTGCTGTTCTTCGTCGTCGGCCACGCGCTGGTGGAGGCGCGCCATCTGGCGGAGAACATCGCGACGGACCGGGTCGGTGCGCCGATGCCGACCGTCAACCCGCCGCGCTCCCGCTACCCGGCGCTGGCGGCGGCCGCGCCCCACCTGCACGCCGACCTCACCGACCAGTTCGAGGCCGGCCTCGACCGGATCCTTGGCTGACCCCACTCCCCCACCTCATGCCCCGGTCCACGCCGTCCGCGGTCGCCTTGTCACACCATCGACCCGGACCCGGACCTGATGCCGGTGTCCGGCACGCGGGCAGAACGCCGCATCGGCGGACGCACTGGCCCGGACATGCCGAGAGCGGGTGTTGGCGGCCGGTCGCGCACGCACACGGACCTCGGTGCCGCGCCCGCCGGAATGCCGCCCGGTCGTGCCGAATACTCCCAGGCCAGGCGCCCCGCCGGGGGGCGCGCGGGACGCCCGGGAGCCAGCGATGGACCAGCGGAGTGCTCGAGCGCGGCGCCACGTCGCGAGGGCCGCGACGGCGGCGTGTGTGGCCGCGGTGGCGTTGGGCGCCACGGCCGGCTGCTCACAGCCGGACCCGTCCGCAGGCTTCGACGTCCCGTCCCCGACGCCGACGTCCCCCGCGCCGACGCCCTCGCCACTGGCGGCCGCCGGCTCGGCCCCGACGACCTCGGCCACGGACGACGGCGCGACACCGCCCCCCGCGACGGCCTGGGCCAGGACACCGCCGGCCGCGGCTCAGGCGACCGGAGAGCCGTTCGCCACCCTCGACCCAGCGGACCTCACCAACCCGACCGGCCGCGGTGATACCGCCGCGGGCGACGCGCCGCGGTGCACCGGCGCGGGACTTACGCCCCGGCTCGGCAGCCCGACCCAGCTCACGGCGCTCGCGCCGGGGCTGACCCAGTTCGGGCTCATCATCACCTTCGTCAACAACACGACGCGAACCTGCGCGATGTACGGCTTCCCGGGCGCGACGCTCGTCACCGCCCAGGGCGACACCTACGACCTGGCTCGCCGCACGACCGTCATGCCCGCGTCGCTGCGCGTCCCGCCGGGCGACGGCGCCGCGGCGGTCCTCACCTACCTCGCCGTGCCCGCGGCGGCCGCCACGCCACCGGCGGGCGACGGCTCGCCTGCCGCGGCGATGCCGGCCTTCGACGCGCGCTACCTGCTGGTCACCCCGCCCGACGACCGCGACCCGATACGCGTCGACTGGCCGGGCGGCCCCGTCGCCGACCAGCGCCGCGACGCCTATCCCGCCAGCTACATCGGCCCCGTCACCCGCTGAGCCGGTTTCGCCGGGCCGCCACGGCCGGCGGCCTGTCCGCCACCGGCGGCGACCGCCGCGGGCCGCGCCAGCCCCGGCCGGGGCGCGGACGGCCGACCGGCGGGTAGCGAGCGCCCGAACACGGGCAACGCCAGCGTAAGGCTGGGCACCCGACCGTTCTGGGACGCGGTGGCCCGACCGTTCTGGGACGCCACCGTCGGCCAGGGCCTGGGCGTGCCACGGCGCGCGACCGGCTCGTCGCGACCAGCCGGGCTGACAGAGCCGACCGGGCTGACAGAGCCGACGCGGCTGACAGAGCCGACGCGGCTGACGGAGCCGACCGGGCCGAGCGAGCGGCGACGGCGGCGTTCGTAGAGCCAGGCCGCGGATGTCGCGAGGGTCGCCGACGCGAGCACCACCGTCCAGCCCGCGGGACCGACCGGACGGCAGCCGAAGAGCTGGGACAGCAGTGGCGTCTGGACCAGCACCGCCAGAACCAGCAGGCTCGCGAGCGCGGTGGTGATCACCAAAGGATCCCAGCCGGCCAGCATCAGCGTCTGGCCGAGCTGGGTCGTGACCAGCGCGAGCAGCCCCATCGTCGACGCGCGCCGCGGAGTGCCGCTGTACCGGCCGACCAGCCAGGCCGCCGTCGCGCCCGCGGTCGTCGTCGCGCCCCTGACCAGCAGCATGCGGCGCAGCGGCCCGGACAGCCACCGCTCGGCGACCGCGTCCGCCTCGGCCGCCGGGGCCCGCCCGAAGTCGGTGCCGTTCGACAGGGACGCGCCGGCGAGCCAGGCGGCCCGAGCGAGGCGGCGCAGGGCAGCGACCGGATCGGCGCGACCGGATCGGCGCGTCCCACCGGCGCCGTCCCGGCCACCACCGTCCTCGCCGCCGCCCCCATCTCCGCCGCCGCGGCCGCCAGACCCGCCGCTGTCAGGCCCACCGCCATCCGTTCCCCGGGTGCTGTCGCCGTCTCGGGCCGCCATCGGCCTCTCGACCGGCCGGGAGGCGTCGTGGTCGCCCCGTCCGTGCTCCTCCCCCGAACGCACGGCGAGCGCCATGGCCGGCGCCATGTCGGTGAGCAGGTTGACCAGCAGCAGCTGGCGCGGGCGCAGCGGCGCCTCGCCGGCGATCGCCGTCCCGAGCAGCGTGAAGGCGATCTCCCCGGCGTTACCGCCGACGAGCACCGACACCGCGTCGGTCACCGAGCGCCACATCCTGCGGCCCGCCAGCACGGCGTCGGCCAGGCGGGTGACCTCGGCGTCGGTGAGCAGCAGGTCGGCGGCGCCCGTCGCGGCGGCGGTACCCCGGCCGCGCACGGCGACGCCGATGTCGGCGGCCCGGATGGCGGCGGCGTCGTTCGTGCCGTCGCCCGTCATCACCACCACCTTCCCCAGCCGCTGCAGGGTCGTGACCAGCCGCACCTTCTGCTCCGGTGAGATGCGGGCGAACACCGCGGCGGCGCCGACCTGGGCGGCATAGCCATCGTCGGTGAGCCGGTCGAGCCGCGCGCCCGTCACCACCCGGTCCGCGCCGGGGACGCCGACCTCCCGCGCGATCGCCGAGGCGGTCTCGGGATGGTCGCCGGTGACCATGACGACCCGCAGCCCGGCGTCCAACAGGCGGCGCACCCCCAGCGCGGCGGACGGACGCGGGCTGTCGGCGATGCCGACGAAGCCCAGCAGGCGAAGCGAGCTCAGGTCGACGGCCGACGCCGGCCGGCTTCCCGGAATCGACTCGGCCACCGCCAGCACCCGCAGCCCCTGACGGGCGAGCCGGCCGGCAGCGGCCCGAGCGGACGCGAGCCGCACCGCGTCCAGTTCGACGAGGCCGAGCACCACCTCCGGCGCGCCCTTGAGCGCGAGCACCGGCCCGTCGGCCGTGCGCAGCAGGGTGGACGCATAACCCCGAGCGGTCTCGAACGGGCTCTCGTCCGCCCGCTCACCCACCAGCGCCCGGGCCAGCTCGGGCCGCCCGACGACCGCTTCGAGCACCGCCCGGTCGGTCGCGTGCGGCACCCGGCCCTCCCGCGGCGGGCAGGCCGCGGCCGCCACCGCCAGCATTCGGGCGGCTGCTCCGTTCAGCCCGTTCGACCCGGCCGTCGCGGCCGTCGCGTTCGATTCGCTTGTTCCGGCCGGTCCGCTCGTCGCGTCGCCCGTTCCCGGGGCGGCCACGGGCACCGTCCGCCACCGGCCAGCCGCGTCGGGCAGGGCGGCCGCGCGCAGCAGCAGTCGGCCCTCGGTCAGCGTGCCGGTCTTGTCGAAGCAGACGACGTCGGCCCGACCCAGCGCCTCAACCACCCGCGAGGAACGCACCAGCACGCCGAGCTTCGCGAGCCGACGGGCCGCGGCCACCTGCGCGACCGTCGCGACCAGCGGCAGACCCTCGGGCACCGCGGCGACGGCGAGGGCGACACCGGAGCTGAGCGCCGAGCGCGCCGACGAGCCCCGCACCGAGCCGAGCGCCGCCACCGCGAGCCCGGACAGCCCGGTCGCCGGCAGCGCCAGCCGGGTCAGCTCGCCGAGCCTGGCCTGCACGCCGACGGGCCCGGCCGTGTGGGCCTCGGCCACGACGCCGGCGCGGCCCGCGAGGGTGGCCTCCCCCGTCGCGACGACGACGGCCCGGGCGGTGCCGGCGAGCACCGTCGTCCCCTCGTAGACCATGCAGTCGCGGTCGCCGACCTCGGCGGCCGGGGTGGGCTCGATGCCCTTGGTCACCGGCAGGGACTCCCCGGTCAGCGTCGCCTCGTCCACCTCCAGCGCGTCGGCCCTCAGCAGCCGGGCGTCCGCCGGCACCACGTCCTGCGCGCTCAGCTCGATGACGTCGCCGGGCCGCAGCGTGTCGGCCCGGCGGGTCTCCGCCTCGTCGCCGCCGGTCACGACGCGGGCCATCAGCACGTTGCGGTCGATCAGCCTGGCCAGCACTCCCTCGGCGTGCGCGCGCTGAGCGCCGCTCATCGCCGCGTTCGCCAGCGACACGCTGGAGACGAGCAGGGCGTCCGTGGTCGAGCCGAGGACGGCGCTCGCCGCCGCCCCGACGAGCAGCACCGGCACGAGCGGATCGGTGAGGTCCGCGACCACCGCGGTGAGGTAGCGGCGGGCACCCGTGCCGGCCGCCACGACCCGGCCGCCGACCGCCCGCGCGGCGGCGCCGGTCACCTGGCCGTTCGCGGCCAGCGCCCGCGCGCGGCCCGCGCCGAGCCGGGCGCCGGCCGCGTCCAGTCCGCGTCGGGCCGCGGACGGGCCGGCGATGGATGACGCGGTCGACGCCTGTGCCGGCTGCCGCCGCGCCGCCCACGCGGCCGCCGTCGGTCCGCCGTCCGGACCGGCGGCGCCGCGCAGGCGGCGCAGCGCCGCGTCGGCGGTCAGCGCGTGCCAGTCGGTGTGCAGGACGGGCGACGGCGGTGCGCCCCGGTCCGCGCGCAGGGCGGCGACGAGCCCAGCGGCCATGGCCGTCGCCGCCGCGGCGCTCACCGGCCCGCTGGTCAGCGCCAGCCGACGGCCGGCCGGTAGCGCGCCCGGGCCGTCGACGGCGGTGGTCAGCGCGGCGAGCGCCGAGCCGGACACCGACAGGGTGGCGGCCCGTCGGCTCGTCGCGGCGGCGTACGGCGGCAGCCGCAGCACCCGCCAGACGTCGGTGAGCTCCGGGCCACACAGCAGGTCCGCGGACCAGGGCGGCCGGTGGCCGGCGCGGGCGAGCCCGACGCCGACGTCGGCGACACGCAGCGCCTCGTCGCCCTCAGCGTCGGCGACGACGCACACCCCCGCTCCCGCGGCCTGGAGCCGGCGGACCTCCTCGGCGAGGCCGGGCGCTGGCCTGGGCGCCCGGGACGCGGACACCGGGCCGGGCGGCCGAGGCGCCAGGGTCACGTCGGCGAGGCCCGCGACGTCGGCGACGCTGGCGTGCTCGGTCAGGACCACCCGCCCGCAGGCACGGGCGGCCCGCAGCACGGCCTCCGCGTGGCCGTCCAGCGTCGCCCCGGCGAGCGCCTCGGTGCTGGTCCTTCCGTGCCACAGCCGCAACGGCAGCCCGGCGGGGTCGGCGGCGCGGCGGCGGCCGGCGTAGTGCGCGGCGACGAGCTGGTCGCCGCCAGCGTGGGCGACCACGTCGCCCGGCCGGAAGGCGCGGCGCGGGTCGAGCTGACCGAGCATGGTCTCCACCCGGTTCCACGTCGCGGCATCGGTGGCGGACAGCACCCGGGCACGCTCGCCCAGCAGCGCCGACGCGCACACCACCACGGTGTCGACCCGGTCGAGGCGGCGCAGGCACCCGGCGTCCAGCGGGACGATCCCGCGGGCGGCGAGCCTGCGCCCCGCTGTCGAGGCGAACACCTCCCGGCCCGACCTGGCGGCGCGCGGCAGCGTCGCGAGCACCAGCTCCCCGGCGAGCCGCGGCGACCGGCCGACAAGCAGCCCGGCGCCGCCGAGCGCCAGCCCAGCGGCGGCGAGCCGGGCGCTGGCCAGCTCGACCGGCCCGTCCGGCAGCGGCACCGGCCGGTCGCGCCAGGCGGCGCCCGCGCGGCCACCGGCGCCGGCGCCGGGATGGCCAGCGTGGACGCCGGCCGAGTCGTCGAGCCCGGAGCGCCGAGCGGTGTCCGCGGTCAGCTGAGGGGCCCTGGCCTCGAACACCCGCGCGCCGGCGCGCAGCTCGGCGACCCGCGCGAGCCGGCGGACCATCGCGACCGCGAGCACGTCGGGCTGCTGGGTGAGAGCGCCAGCCCAGGCGCTGGCGAACCCGAGCGCGAGGTCGGTGGCCGTCGGGCCGATCCGGTCCGCGAGCGCGGCGCGCACCCGAGGTTGGCCGTCCACGACCGCGACGACCGCGCTGGCGGCGCGGGGCACCGCCGGCAGCCGGACGACGCGGCCTACCAGCGCGGCGCCGAATGCGGCGGTGTCGGTGGCGAGCGCGACGGTCTCCGCGAGCAGCGGGTCGGTCTCCGCGGGATGGCGCTCTGTGCCCCGCGCCGGGCGCGGGGCGACGCCGGCGACGCCGTCACCGGCGCCGGCGCCGACGCCGTGCAGCGCGTGCTCGACCTCCGTGACGGTGTCGACCAGGTCCGAGACCCCGAGCTGGTCGCCGTCGAACCCGACGAGCACCTGGCCGAGGCCTTCGTCGACCTCCGCCCAGTCGACCCCGTCGAGCTGGCGCAGCGCGGTGCGGACGGCCGAGCACGCCGCCGCGCCGCCGGTGCGGGCGGCGCCGATCAGCTCGATGTGCGCGGCGCCGTCCTGGTGCCACACCCGCCGGGGCCGCCGGTCCGGATGCGCCAGCTCGTGGCGCAGCGCGCGCGTCACCTGACCGGGGCCCGGCAGCGCACGCGCCACCCGGCTCGGGCTCGGCAGCGCGCGCACGGCCTGAGCGGGGCTCGGCAACGCGCGTACCACCCGGCCGGGGCTCGGCAACGCGCGCGCCACGGTCGCGGGGGCGGTCAGCGCCCGCGTGAGGCCGGCCCGCCCCGGCAGCCCGAGCCCGGGCGCGCGCAAGGCGACCACCCGTCAGCTGTCCGCGGACGTGCGGCGGCGCGCGTGGCCGTTGTGCGTGCTGGCGCCGGCCACGGCCGCCGCACCGGCGGCGGTGCCGGCGTGTCCGTTGTGGCTGTGCTCGTCGTCGCCGTGCCCGCGGTGGCGCAGGAAGTCCCAGGGCGCGGCGCCGGTCGCCGGCGCCTCCGGCCGGGTGTGCTGCGCCACCCAGGTGCCCGCCGCGACCGCGGCCACGACCGGCCATTCGACCACCTCGAACGCCGCCAGCGCGCCGAGCCCCAGGTAGTAGGCCGTCTTGCGCGGCGAGGGCAGGTCGAGAGGACCGACCCGCCAGCCCTCGGCGCCGGCCCGCTCCGCGTCCCCCCGCGTCGCGGAGGGCTCGAGCATCGGGGCACGGCGACGGTGAGGACGCTCCAGGTTGACCCGCAGGAACGGCAGCCGGAACGAGGCTGCGACCGCCTCATGCTCCTGCGAGACCGCGTCCAGGACACCGCGGCGGTACCAGTCCTCGGCCGCCGTCGCGTGCTCTCCCATGCTCACGGCGTTCGCCTCTCTGGCATTCGTCGCCGTCGCGACGTCGCGGCCGTGCCGAGTGGTCGACCGGCCGGTCGACGAGGCGGGCCGCTTCGTCGCGCCGGTCGTGCTGGCGCCGGCGGCGCGCCGGGCCGTCGTGCCCCGGGCCGTCGTGCCCCGGGCCGTCGCGCCCCGGGCCGTCGCGCCCCGGGCCGTCGCGCCCCGGGTCGTCGCGCTCCTGGTACCGGTGGCACCGGCGGTGGCCACGCGCGACGAGGTCCCTCGGGCGGCCGAGCGAGCCGCGGCCGGCCGGGCGGCGGACGACCGCGTCGCCGCCGACGACGTCGCCGCCGGACGCGCGGCGGTGGAACGGGTGGCCGTCGAACGGGTGCCGGTGGAACGGGTGGCGGGCGACGCGGCGGTCCGCGTGGGCCGGGCCAGGCTGTTCTCATCGGGGCTGACGGTCGTCGTTCGCGCCTTCGACGGCATGGCTGTTCCCCTTTCCGCCCAGGCAGCGGCGACAGTCGGCTACGCTTAGTAACCGCGTTGAAGCCAAGTGTCTACCATGCGGGACGGCCGATCGCCCGTCAGCCAGCCGGGCCCGTCGGGTCCTTCACGGACGGCGCCCGCCACGCTCGAGGGGCGAGAGCGGACGGTCGAGACCGTCCACCAGCAGCCCGAGCGCCCGGTCGAGGATGGGGATCAGATCGGCGCCGGCGTGGGCGAGCCACTCCTCGTAGCCGGCGATCGCGACGCCGAGAAACGCCCAGGCCACCGCTTGCGGCTCGAGCGCGCCAACGTCGCGTCCGGTCCGCTCGGCGACGAACTCGGCGACCACCGCCCGCCACCGGGCGTAGCGCAGCATGGAGTGCGCCTGCAGGGCGGGGGTGCGCAGGATGAGCGCCATCCGTCGCCGGTGCCAGTCCGCCTCGGCGGCCGGGTAGCTGTTGAAGTCCAGGATCGCGCGGCGCAGCGCCGGGAGCACCGGCACGTCGGGCGGGGTGGCGGCCAGCGCCGCGCGCATCGTCTCGAGGTGGGCGTCGAACTCCCCCCAGGCGACGTCGTTCTTCGACGCGTAATACCGGAAGAACGTGCGCCGCCCGATGCCCGCCGCGGCCGCGATGTCGTCGACCGTGGTCGCGTCGAACCCGCGCTCCGCGAAGATCAGCAGAGCGTGCCGCTCGAGCTCGGCGGCGCTCGTCACCGGCCGGCGCCCGGCCCGTCCCCCGTTCACCCTGGACCCATCCCCCCGGCTGGCGCCATCTCCAGGAACCGTGCCATCTCCAGGAACCGGGCCGTCCCCGCGGACACGGCCGGTGTCGCGCTGCGCGACCGCTCGCGCGGAGCCGGGCTCGCGGAACGCATCAACCGATCCCTTTCCTTTGGCATCGGGTGCCAATATGCTTCCTGTCACCCGGCAAGTTGTGACATCGGGTGTCACAACCGGACGGGCCGCGAGCGCCGCCCGTTCCGGGAGGTGCCCAACCCATTGCGATGTGGACGGACATCACGGTATGGCCACAGCATGAACTCGATCGACGGCGACACCGACGCGGTGCCCGCGCCGCCACTTTCGGTGCCAGCGCCGACACCGGCGGTGGCACGCTCCGTGAGCCTGGCGCTCGCCGAGCCGTTCGCGTTGCGTGAGCACACCGCGCCGTCGCGTGTCCTGTTCGGCCCGCACGAGACGAACCTCGCCCGCCGCCGGGACATCTCCGACCGCCACGTCGCCTACTACGCCCGCCGCGCCGCGGGCGGCGCCGGCGTCATCGTCACCGAGACGGCGTCCGTCACGGCCGACGACTGGCCCTACGAACGCGCCCCGTTCGCCGCCGACTGCGGCCCCGGCTGGGCCGCGGTCGGCGAGGCGGCCCGCCCGCACGGCACCTTGGTGCTCGCCGGGCTGGGGCACGCGGGCGGGCAGGGCTCGAGCGCGTACTCGCAGTCGGTGCTGTGGGCGCCGTCGCCGGTCGCGGACGCGGCCAGCAGGGAGCTCCCGGCCGAGCTGGAGCAGGACGGGATCGACGCGGTCGTCGCCGGTTTCGCCGCCGCCGCCGAGCTCGCCGCCACCGCTGGCCTCGCCGGGGTCGAGATCGACGCCGGCCCGCTCGCGCTGCTGCGCCAGTTCCACTCCGGGCTGACGAACCACCGGGGCGACGGCTACGGCACCGACCGGCTGCGGCTGACCCGCGAGGTGCTCACCGCGGTGCGCGCGGCCCTCGGCCCGGACAGGATCCTCGCGCTGCGGCTGTGCTGCGACGAGCTGGCGCCGTGGGCCGGAGTCACCCCCGAGCAGGCCACCGAGCAGGTGGACGCGCTGGCCGGCCTGGGCCTGCTCGACCTGCTCGTCGTGGTGCGCGGCGGCCCGTACTCGACGACCGCCTACCGGCCGACGTCACACACCGAGCCGACGTTCAACCGCGACCTGTGCGCGGCGATGCGGACGGCGGCGGCGGGCCGGGTGCCGGTCGTGCTGCAGGGCAGCGTCGTCGACGTCGACGCCGCCGAGGCCGCGCTCGCGGACGGCGTCGCCGACCTCGTCGAGATGACCCGCGCGCAGATCGCCGACCCGGAGCTCGTCGCCAAGGCTCGCGCCGGGCACGCGGAGCGGGTGCGGCCCTGCCTGCTGTGCAACCAGGCCTGCCGGGTCCGCGACAACCGCAACCCGATCGTGAGCTGCGTCGGCGAGCCGCGCAGCGGCCACGAGACCGAGGACGCCCCTCCCGAGGGGAAAGACCCGCGGCCGCGCGAGGTTCTGGTCGTCGGTGGCGGCGCGGCCGGGCTGGAGGCCGCCCGGGTGTTGGCGTCGCGCGGCCACCGCGTCACGCTGGCCGAGGCGGGCGAGCGGCTCGGCGGCGCGCTGCGGACCGCCGCCGTCGGCCCGGGCCGCGAACGGCTCGCGCTGCTGGTCGACTGGCTCGCCGCCGAGTGCGCCCGCCTCGGGGTGCGGTTCCTGTTCGAGAGGACGGTCACCGCCGCCGAGCTGGACGCCGCCGAGGCGGCCGGCCTGGCGGTCATCCTCGCCACCGGCTCGGTCGCGGCGGGCCGGGTCTACCCGGCGCCGCCAGGAGCGGTCCCGGTCCCGGCCCTCTCGGCGCTGGCGCTGCTCGACGGCGGCGTCGGGGTGCTGCCCGACGGACCGGTGGTCGTCCACGACCCGGTCGGCGGCCCGGTGGCCGTCGGGATCGCCGAGTGGCTGGCCGGCGCCGGCCGCGAGGTCGCGCTGGTCGCCCCCGACCAGGTCGCCGGCACCCTGCTGTCGCTCACGGGCGACCTCGCTCCGGCCAACACCCGCCTCGCCCAGGCGGGCGTCCGCCGCGAGCTGCGGGCGCTGGTCCGCGAGGCCGCCGCAGGCCGGGCGGTGCTGGAGGACGTCTGGACCGGCGCCCGCCGCGACATCCCCTGCGCGGTCATCGTCGACTGCGGCCACCGCCTGCCGATGGAGGCGCTTTACCTCGAGCGCCCCGGCACCCCGCGGGCCGGCGACTGCGTCGCGCCGCGCGGCGCGCTGGAAGCCGTCCTGGAGGGCCGCCGCCGCGCCCTGGAGGTCGCCACCACGCCCCCCAGGCAGCGGCGCGCGCCGGCCGGCGCCGCGAGTGTGAGCGAAGGGGCGGGCCGATGAGCGCGACGGGCCGGTACCGGTACCTGTTCAGCCCGCTGCGGATCGGGCCGTTGACGGTGCGCAACCGGGTGGTGTTCTCGGCGCACCTGACGAACTACGCCGCCGACGGGCTGCCGACCGAGCAGCACGCCGCCTACTACGCCGCCCGCGCGGCCGGCGGCGCGGGGCTCATCATCACCGAGGAGCACTCGACCCACCCGACCGACTGGCCCTACGAGAAGCTGATCCACGGCTTCAACCCGGCCGTCATCCCCGGCTACCGGCGGATCACCGACGCCGTGCACGCCCACGGCACGCCGATCCTGGCGCAGATCAACCACAACGGCGGCCAGGCGTCGAGCATGTTCTCCCGCCAGCCGGTGTGGGCGCCGAGCCCGGTGCCGGACCCGCTGTTCCGCGAGGTTCCCAAGGCGCTCGAGCCGCACGAGATCCGCGAGGTCGTCGCGGGCTACGGGCTGGTCGCCGAGCACTGCGTGGCCGGCGGGTTCGACGGCATCGAGCTGCAGTGCTCGCACTCGTCGATCGTGCGCGGCTTCCTGTCTCCCGCCACCAACAAGCGGACCGACGCCTACGGCGGGTCGCTCGTGAACCGGGCCCGGCTGCTGTTGGAGATCGTCGACGCGGTGCGCGCCGCGATCGGCCCGGGCAAGGCGCTCGGGGTGCGGATCTGCGGCGACGAGCTGATCGAGGGCGGGACGACGATCGAGGACGCCGTCGCCATCGCCCAGCTGGTCGAGGCGCAGGGCAAGGTCGACTACATCAACACCTCGATCGGCGTCGCCACCGCCACGCTCTACATGATCGAGGCGAGCATGCAGGTGCCGCCGGGCTACGCGATGTTCATCCCGAGCGCGATCCGGGCCGCCGTCTCGCTGCCCGTCGTCGGCGTCGGCCGGTTCAAGGACCCGCTGCAGGCCGACCGGGCGCTCGCCGCCGGCCATGYGGACCTCATCGGCGTCGTGCGCGGCCAGATCGCCGACGCCGACTTCGTCGCGAAGGCCCGGGCCGGGCACGCCACCGAGATCCGCACCTGCCTGTCGTGCAACCAGGAGTGCGTCGGGCGGATGGGCCTGAACCGCTGGCTCGGCTGCATCGAGAACCCGCGCACCGGCCGCGAGGCGGTGCCGCTGCCGGCGCCGCGCCGGCGCGGCCTGCGGGTGTTCGTCGTCGGCGGCGGGCCAGGCGGGCTGCAGGCCGCCGTCACCGCCGCCGAGCGCGGCCACCACGTCACCCTGTTCGAGCGCTCCGACCGGCTGGGCGGCCAGGTGCTGCTCGCGGCGAGCGTGCCGAGCCGGGCCGAGTTCCTCGACATCACCCGCAACCTGGTCGCCCACGCGCAGCGGGTCGGCGTCGACGTGAAGCTGTCGACCGAGGTGGACGCGGACCTGCTGCTCGCGGAGAAGCCGGACGCGGTGATCCTCGCGACCGGCGCCGCGCCGAACGCCCCGTGGTGGGCGGGCGGAAACCCGCGGGTCGTCGACGTCCGTGACGTGCTGGAGGGACGCGCGGTCCCGGCCGGCAGGGTGGTCGTCGTCGACGAGCTGGGCTTCCACCAGGCGACGTCGGTCGCGGAGCTGCTGGCCGACCGCGGCTGCCAGGTCGAGGTCATCACCAACGGCATGGTCGTCGGCCAGGACCTGGGCGTCACCCTCGACATGGAGCAGTGGAACGTGAAGGCCGCCGTGCGCGGCATCACCCAGGCCACCGACCTCGTCCCCATGGGCACGACGCCCGCCGACGACGGCGAGGGCGTGGTGCTGAGCCTGCAGCACCACCCCACCGGGACCGACCAGACCAGGACCGCCGACTGGATCGTCTGCGCCGTGCACCAGCGGGCCGACGACACGCTCTACCGGGCGCTGCGCGCGGCCCGGACCGGACTGCCGGCCGGCCCTCATAGCCCCGAGGGCCGGCCGGTGGGCGACCTGCCGTTCATGGTGACCCGTGTCGGCGACTGCCTGTCACCCCGCCGCGCCCACGCCGCCGTCGTCGAGGGGCAGCGCGCGGCGGTGGCGCTCTGATGGCCACCGGCCACCACCCCGCCGGCCACCGCCCCTCCCGGGCGGACGGGCGGCGGGCGGACGGGCGGCGGGCGGACGGGGGCGCGGCGTGATCTACGAGATCGAGTGGACCACCGGCGAGGAGGTCGCGCCGGGCTTCCTCGCCCTGTTCATCGCCGAGATCGAGGCGGACAGCCTCGACGAGGCCCACCTCGTCCTCGACGACATCGTGATGGAGAGTGATCGTCTGTGGCGCGAGTTCTGCTGATCGTCGCGGGCGGCCCCACGCCGACGGACGGGACCGGCGCGCGATGATCGAAGCCGTGATCTCCGATATGCCGCCGACGACACCGGGCTCGCCGGCGCCTGGCTCGCCGGCCGAGACGCCGGCACCCGGCCCGATGACCCGGCCCGGATCCCGGTCTGGGTCCGGGCCGACGGTCGGCGGGACGGTGGCGGTCGTCGTCGCGCGCGGCGGGCAGGTGCCGCCGGGCGGCGCAGAGGCGGTGGCGGAGGCCGGCGGGCGGGTGCTGGTCGTCGGCTCCGGGGCGGCTGAGGCGGCCATGACGCTGCACCACGCGACCGGCGGCGGGCCGGCGGCCGAGGTCTGGTGGGCCGACACGGGCCCGGGCCTGCGGGTGGGAGCCCTCGCCGCGTCGCTCGCCCCGCTGCTTGCCGGCGCGGACCTGGTGGTGCTGCCCGCGTCGGCGGACGGCCGGGACCTCGCGCCGCGGCTGGCCGCCGAGCTCGCCGTCCCGCTGCTCGCCGGCGCCGTCCAGGTGGGGCTCGCGGGCGACGGGGAGGTGCGGGCGGAACTGGCCCGCGTCGACGGCCGGCTGCTGGTCGCCGCGACCTGCGCGGTGCCCGCCGTCGCGACGCTGCTGCCGGGTGCCCGTTCGGTGTACGGCGGCTCGGCGGAACCGGCCCGCATTCCCCAGCAGACCTCTGCGGGCACCCGGGGGCCGGTCGAGGTGGTGTTGCCCGCCGCGCCGGACGGCGTCGTCGACGTCGAGGTCGTCGAGGTGCTGGAGCCGGACCCCGCGACGATGGACCTCGGCGAGGCGCGCCGGGTGCTCGGCGGCGGCGCCGGCCTCGTCGCCCGCGACGGCGGGCTGGCGGGTGTCGAGCCGGCCGCGGCGTTCACGCTGCTCGCCGGCGTGGCCACGGCGCTCGGCGCGTCCGCCGGCGCGACCCGGGTCGTCACCGACGCCGGCTGGATGGGTTACGAGCGCCAGATCGGCACCACCGGCATCACCCTCGATCCCGAGCTCTACATCGCGTTCGGGGTGTCCGGCGCGAGCCAGCACACGGGCGGGCTCGGCGCGCCGCGCCATCTGGTGTCGGTCAACACCGACCCGAGCTGCCCGATGACCGCGATGGCCGACCTGGGCCTGGTCACCGACGCGGGTGAGCTGCTCGTCGAGCTCGCCCGCCGCCTCGGCGTGCACGTCCCCGCCGGCGCTCCGGTCCCCGCCGGTCCCCCGGCGAGCCCGGCCGCCGACGTTCCCGACCCCCGCGGGGAGACCACCCATGGCTGACGACCAGGCCCTGTACGCAGGCCCGGCCAGCGTCCCCGGCGCGCCCCGCGGCGACCGGCCGGCGGATGTCGACGTCCTCGTCGTCGGCGCCGGGCCCGCCGGCGCCGCGGCGGCGCTGGCCGCCGCCAGCGCCGGCGCGTCCGTCGTCATGCTCGAACGCGGACCGTTCCCCGGCTCGAAGAACGTCTACGGCGGCGTCATCTACGGCCGGATCCTCGACACCGTCGTGCCGAACTGGTGGGAGGAGGTGCCGGTCGAGCGCTGGGTGGTCCGCCGCTCGACGATGGTGCTCACCGAGACGCAGGCGCTCACCGTCGACTTCCGCACCCAGAGCTGGGCCGGCCCGCCGTACAACGGCATGACGGCCTACCGCGCCGACTTCGACAGCTGGCTCGCGGGCAAGGCGACCGCCGCCGGCGCGCGGCTGGTCACCTCGACGGTCGCGACCGGGCTGCTGCGCGACGCGGCCGGCCGGGTCGTCGGCGTGCGCACCGACCGGGCCGACGGCGAGCTGCGCGCCAAGATCGTGATCGCCGCCGACGGCGTCAACTCGTTCCTGGCCAAGGAGTCCGGCCTGCTGCCGAAGGCCGACCCGAAGCACCACACCCTGGGCGTCAAGGAGGTGCTGTCGCTGCCGCGCGAGGTGATCGACGAGCGCTTCGGGCTGCGCGGCCAGGAGGGCCTCGACATCGAGATGCTCGGCAACACCCGCGGCATCCCCGGCGGCGGCTTCCTCTACACGAACAGCGACACGGTCAGCATCGGCGCGGTGCTCGCGCTGCCCGGCCTGGCCGCGGCGAAGGTCCGGCCGGAGGAGATCATCGCCGACCTGAAGGCACACCCGGCGATCGCGCCCTACCTGCGCGGGGCGACGGTGAAGGAGTACGCCGCGCACCTCATCCCGGAGGGCGGCTACGACCACATGCCGGCGCTCGCCATGGACGGGATGCTGGTCGCCGGCGACGCCGCCGGGATGACGCTCGCCGCCGGCATCTGGCTGGAGGGCGTCAACTTCGCGATCGGCTCCGGCCTGGTCGCGGGCCGGATCGCCGCGGAGGCCGCCGCCGCTGGCGACGCGTCGAAGAAGAGGCTGGCCCGCTACCGCGACGAGCTGGAGAAGCAGTTCGTGCTCGCCGACCACAAGCGGCTGCGCGGCGCACCCGAGATCATCCTGTCGGAACGGATCCAGCGCCGCTACCCGGGGCTGGTCGCCGACCTGGTCGAGAGCCTCTTCACGGTGACGAACCCGGAGCCCAAGCCGGGCGCGCTGGCACTGCTGCGCCGGGCCGCGAAGCGCAACGGTGTCAGCCTGCGCGAGCTGGCCAGCGACGGAGTCAAGATCGGAAAGGTGTTCCGGTGAGCCGGTTCGGGATCAGGAAGTCGGCGCGCGCGGCCGGCACGTCCGCGGACGCGGGCGCCGGCGAGCCCGCCACCACCGGCCCTGCGGCCACCAGCCCGGCCACCACCGGGGTTGCCGCTGGGGCAGCCGCTGCGGGCGCCGGCGGCGGGCGGTTCGGCGACATCGCGTTCGACGACCGGATGGCGACGGTCGACTTCCGGGTCGGCGAGCGGGCGCACATCGTCGTCGACTCGGACGTCTGCCGCTCCTGCACCACCCGGGCCTGCGTCACCGCCTGCCCGGCGAACCTGTTCGCGCCCACGGCGGACGGCGGGATCCTGTTCAACTACGAGCAGTGCTTCGAGTGCGGCACCTGCTACATGGTCTGCAACGGCGAGGGCGCGCTCACCTGGACCTACCCCGACGGCGGCCAGGGCGTCGTCTTCCGCCAGGGCTGAGGCGGGCGGGCTGAGGCGGACAGGGCTGAGGTGGCGATGAGGAGCACGGCGATGACGAACACGACCGGCGACGGGGCGGGCGCGGGTGGCCCGCTGGTCGCCGTGTGCCTGCGGGTCGCCGACCTTCGGCCCGAGGTCGACCCGCTGACCGGGGCGGTGACGCGCTCGGCGCACGGCGCCGGGCTGTCGGCGGCGGACGAGGCGGCGCTGGAGCGCGCGCTGACGATCGCGGCGGCCTGGGAGGGGCGTGTGCTCGCGGTCGCCGCCGGCCCGCCGATCGCCGACGGGCCGCTGCGCGCCGCGGCGGCGCTGGGCGCCCAGGTGCTGCGGGTGGCCTGGCCGCCCGCCGGCGAGGGCCACGGACCGGCCCTCGCCGATCGCGGGGGCACGCAGGGGCGGGGGGCGCGGCGGCGGGACGAGCCGTTCGGGCCGGCGGACGCCTACCTCGCGGACCTCGCCGGCGACACCCGCGCGCTCGCCGACGCGCTGGTCGAGGCGATCCGGACGGTGGGCGAGCCGACGCTGGTGCTCTGCGGCGACCATTCCCCCGATCGCGGGACCGGCGCGCTGCCCGCGCAGCTCGCGCACGCCCTCGGCGCCGCGCAGGCGCTCGGCCTGGTGGGTCTGACCCCGGCCGTCGGTGGCTGGCTGCTCGCTGAGCGCCGGCTCGATGGCGGCCGGCGCGAGCGGCTGCGGGTGCCGACGCCCGCGGTCTGCTCGGCCGAGGCCGCCGGCCTGCGGCCGCGGCGCGCGGCGCTGCCGGCGCTCCTGGCCGCCGGCGACGCACCGGTCCCCGTGGTCGAGCCGGCGCCGTCGGCGGCCGGGGCGGTCCGGGTCGCCGACGTCCGCGCCTACCGGCCGCGGGCCAGGGTCGTCGCCCCGCCGGAGGGCGCCACCGCGCGGGACCGGCTGCTGGCGCTCACCGGCGCTCTGGTCGCCCACGAGCCGCCCACGATCGTCGGCCCGACGGACGCCGCGCGGKCCGCGGACGCACTGCTCGCCTATCTCGTCCGCACCGGCTACCTCCCGGCCTGAACCGCCCAGGACTGCCCGAGACCGGCCGGGTCCGCTGGATCGCTCGAGACTTTCCGAACCGGCCCGAACCGGTCCGGACCGCCTGAACCGTTCACGGCCGTACCGGCCGCGAGGCCGTGACCTGGCGTTTTGTCCGCGGCACACCGGGGACGAGCAGAAGTTGTCGGCCACGGACCGGTTGGGTCCGGCGCGACGCCAGGTCGCCAAGGCACCGGAACACGAAGGCGCCAGGTCACGAGCGGGGGGCAGGCGAGATGAAGCAGGACCAGCTGGTATCCGCGATCCGCGTCACCGGTGGGTTCGAGTCCGCGCGGCAGGCGGAGATGGCGATGCGTGCCACCCTCACCGTGCTCGGCGAACGGATATCCGGCGGCGAGACGCGGAGTCTCGCCGCCCAGCTCCCGGCGGCGTTCGCCGAGGTGCTGCCACCCAGGGGCGCGGGCGAGCGCTTCGACGTCCAGGAGTTCTATCTCCGGGTCGCCCAGCTCGAGGGCGACTCCTGCACGGCCTCCAAGGCGCGCCGGCACGCCCGCGCCGTGGTCGCGGCACTCAAGGCCGGCATCTCGCCGTCGGAGTTCGAGGATGTCGCCGGCCAGTTGCCCGTCGACTACGCAGATCTCCTCGGCCGCGAGTCCGTCATCCACTATTAACAGCGTCTTCGCCCGACAGACGTCTCACAGCGGTCATCCCTGAACGAACCGAAAATCTACCGCGATACGCTCCAGATGGGGCCCTCGACCGCGACCCGCGGCACATCGGCGGACGAAGCAGCCGTTCTCGCAGAAACCGGTTTCAGGCGTAGCGCTAGAGTGACCCCGGCCACAATGTCGACGGTGCCGTCGGCTATGCTCCCCTCGCGGCGCGGCTGACTGTACCCAGCCGGTTACCCGCCGCGCGGGACGATGGCGGAGGCTCGGATGCCGTCGATACTTCTCGTCCGAATGGCGGGAGCCATTCCGGACGTGCCCCCTCGTTGGCTGCTCACCGCGGCAAGCGCCATCTGCGACCCCGGCGGCAGGACTCATGCCGCCGAGGCCAGGCCCTTCAGCGTCGGCGCGCTGGTGCCCGGCGCCGGGCCCGACCTCAGCGGGCCGCGCGCCCCCGGCGACGCCCACCTCGCCGGCGGACGAGGGCCCTCCGTGTCCGCCGGCGGCCAGCCGGGCCATGGTGGCGCCGTGACGACCTGGCGGCTGGGCTGGCTCGACGACGGCGCCCCGCCGCCCGGGTGGCCGCCGGACACGGTCCGGTTCGGTTCCCAGGTGGTCCCGGTCATCGGCGCCGACCTGCACCGGTACTCCTACGCCGAGCTCGCGCAGGGCCGGCCGGCCCGCAGCGTCCGGCTGACGATGAACACCCCGACGTTCTTCGCCCTGGACGGGCGTGACCTGCCGCTGCCCGACCCGGCGCTGGCCATCGGCGGCCTGCTCGCCCGCTGGAACGCCTACGCGCCCGGGCCGCTGCGGATCAGCGCCGACGACGCGCGGGCCCTCGTCGACGCGGTCTTCCTCGACGGCGTCTGGGGCGCGAGCGCCGAGGTCGAGCTCGGGCACGGGCTGCGTCAGGTGGGGTTCGTCGGGCAGGCCGACCTGCGGCTGCTCGCGGCCACGTCCGACTACATCGCGACCATGTTCACCGCGCTCGCCCGGTTCGCCGCGTTCGCCGGCCTCGGCGCTCGCACCGCCCACGGATTCGGCGCGGTGGACGTCGACGTCGTCGACCTCGCGCCCGCGCCACGGCGGACGGCGCCGGTGGCCGTCCCGACGAGCCGGCGTTCGGACCGCTCCCCGGCCCGCTCCCCCGCTGCAAGGACCATCAGGCTGTAGATCGAGATCATCACGGCGCGGCGCCAGGTCGCCAAGCCGCGGTGCCGGATCGCTGGCCAGCCGTCAGGTCAGCCCCGTGAGACGCTTCCCTGGGTGTCGACGTACACAGGAGAACATCTCCTGTCGGCGGGGGCGTTCTGATTCCAGATGCAGATCCGCACGGAGAGCTTGTAATAGCCGAAATAGAGGTACGACGGCGGCTTGGAGTCCGCCCGGGTGTTGTCCACCGCCGTGAGGCTGACGCGCGAGGGCTCAGCTCCGTAGGCTTCGTCGGTGGTGGTGACCTCGGCGGCGCAGGAGGCGTGTCCGGCGGAGAGTGTTCCGTAGAGGACCCCGGCGAAGTCCATCCAGCCGGCGCAGCCTGGGACGGCAATGTCTGAGCCTGCCTGATAGTTCGAGTCGCCTTCCGGCCCTGCGGGCCTCGCCTGGCTCGGGGTGGACCGCGAGCCAGGTCTGGTCGGCACGGTCCCAGCGGTGGCGACCGAGGAGGCGGGGGTCCGGGGGCTGACCGAGACCACCGGGGTCGACGTGCCGACCGCCGTGGAGGTGTCGGTGGCGGGAATGGTCGGTGTGACGGAGGGACCCGTCGATGCCGGGACGGACAAGGCCCCGGCGCCCTGAGGTTTCGTGCCGGCCAGGGGTCCGGCTCCGCCCTTCGCCGACGAATGATCACCTCCGGGCAGGATGTCGGCGCCGAACAGTCCCAGCGTTACCGCCAAGGCAGCCACCAGCACGGCGCAGACGATGGCCAGCCGTGCCGCTCTGCGCCGCGACCCACCGACGGCAATGCCCGCGCCCGCGGGCGGGGCTACCGGGGATGTCGGGGATACCGGTGCCGATGACGGTCCAGCGAGCGGCTCGGCCCCACCGGTGGGGAGGATCACCGGCGGCACCGTTGTGGAGGACCGCTGCGACGGCACCAGCGACGCGGGCTCGATTGCCTGTTCGTTGACAGGCGGGGAGATTCCGAGGAACGGGGGGGTGCTGGGCTGGCTCGCTGACCGGTCCAGGGAATCGTCGGCGGCACGGCGGACGGCGTCGTCGAGGTGCAGCGGCAGCCCCGCACGGGCGGTCCAGCCGGGGCCGAGGGCCTGGACGGCGGCCCGAGCGAGGTCGAGCGCGAACGCGGTGGCATCCGGGTGCCGGTCCGCGGGGGACTTCGCCAGCGCGCGGAGAACCACGGCGGCGATCCGGGGATCCACACCGGTCATCGGCGGCGGCGGTTGGGTCACCTGCTGGTACCACAATGCCGGCGCCGGCATTTTCGGATCGAACGGCGGCCGGCCGGCCAGCAGTCGGTAGAGCACCATGCCCAGCGCGTACAGGTCGGTTGCCGGCCCCAGCCGGCCGCCCTGGATCTGTTCCGGCGCCATGTACAGCGGCGTCCCCACCATCCGGCTTGCGGTCACCGCCGATTCGTCCAGCAGCTTCGCGAGCCCGAAGTCGCTGACCTTGGGGGTGCCGTCGGCGGCGAACAGGATGTTGCTGGGCTTGATGTCGCGGTGCAAAACCCCGTGGTCGTGAGCATGCGCCAACGCTCCCGCCACCGCCAATCCCACCGCGCAGGCCTGCTCCAGCCCGATATCCGCCTGCCGGTCGGTCAGCGTGCTGCCCGCCAGCAGTTCCATCACCACGAGGCAAAGGCCCTCGGCCTCGACATAGTCATGCGCGCGCAGCACATGGGGGTGGTCCAACCGCGCCAGCACCCGAGCCTCGGCGGCAAAGCTGTCTGTCGACTCGTCGGAGTCTTCGGCGTCCATCACCTTGATGGCGACGGGACGGCCCATCCGCAGATGCTCGCCGGCCAGGACGAGCCCGTATGCTCCCGAACCCAACCTCTCGGCAACGCTGTAGCCGGGCAGCGCCTTCTCCACCCGCTGCCGGTCAACGATCACCGAGCGCCCCCGAGTAACTCGCCGCCCAATCCCCGCCGCCGCGCCACGGTGACCGCAATTTAACCATCCGGCCACATTTCGCCTCGGACCGGTCACGTTCCGCCGTGGGCGGACGGTAGATCAGCGTCTCAAGATGGCCCACGGATGCGTTGGTCAGACCGAGGCGGGCGGTGAGCACGAGGATGTCGTCGGCATCCTTGCGTCGTTGGGCGATGGACTTGGTGACCAACAGCACCAACCGCTCCGAGCAGTCCGGACCGCGGCGACCTCTCCCCCACCGCCGGAGTCGCCAACGGCTGACCGTCCTGCCCCTGGGTGACCCGCCGACGGTGAAGGACTCGACGACTAGCGGCGCGTCACGGGACGGTGGTCGGGGACGGCGGTATCAGCGACGTCGGTGCCATCGAACAGGCGCAGGCGGTGGGCGACGGCCGCGGCCTCGCCGCGAGTGGTGACGCCCAGCTTGCCGAGGATGTTCGAGACGTGCGTGCTCGCGGTCTTGCGGCTGATGAACAGGGCCGTGGCGATCTGCGGGTTGGTGCTGCCGGCGGCGACGAGGCGCAGCACGTCCAGCTCCCGCGCGGTCAGGCCGAGCGGCGGGCCGTCCGCGGTGGCCACCCCGCACTCACCCTCGGCCGCAGTCAGCTCGTCCGCGGAGCCCGGCAGCGCCAGGCGGCCCTGCGCGGCGAGCAGGCGCAGGTCATGGCGCAGCAGGTGCGCGCCGAGCGCGTCCGCGGCGGTCGCGGCGGCGCGCAGCTCGTCACCGGCCGCCGACCGGTCGCCGATGGCGAGCAGCGCCTCCGCCCGCCGGTAGCGCGCCCTGGCCGAGTGGTAGGGCACGCCGAGCGCGGCCCAGGCCTTCGCCGCACTCGCCCACGCCCGCGGGTCCGGCCGGCTCTCGGCCCTGGCCTGCTCCCCGGCGATCACCGCGCGGCAGGCCTCACCGGACACCGCCCGGTCGAACGGCATCTCGGCGGCCAGCGCGGCGACCCTGTCGGCGGCCTCGAGGGCGCGGCGCAGGTCGTCCCGGGCGCGCAGGGCCCTGGCCACGCCCGCGGCCTCGGCGGTGGCGCCCATGGCGGCGGCGAGCAACGGCGCGGCGTAGCGGACCACGTCGGTGAAGTCGAACGTCTCCACGGCGCGCACGGCCGCCAGGGCGGCGGCGACGCCATCGGCCAGCGCGCCCGGTTGGGCACGGCGCAGGTCGACCTCGATGCGCAGCCGCAGGAGCGGCATCGTGTACTGGCTGCCGAGGTAACGGTAGGCGAGTGTGCCCTCGGCGGCGGCCAGCGCCGTCGCGGCCTCATCGAGCCGGCCACGGGCCAGCGCCAGGTCGCCTCTCAGCTGCTCGAGGAACAGCGCGTGGATTCCCACCGGGCCGAGCTCGGTGGTCTCGGCGAGCAGTTTCTCGGCCTCGTCCCAGCGGCCGGCCCCGAACAGCGCCTCGACGACGTTGCCCGCGATGAGCAGGCCGTGGTTGCGTTCCTGGCCGAGCCTGCGGGCCAGCCGCAACCCCTCGCGTCCGGCGGCGATCGCCTCGTCGAAACGGCAGCCACCGAGCCAGGTGTCGGACTCGTTGGTGTAGCTGGACAGCAGCAGGTCGTCGTCGCCCAGCTCCTGGGCGATCTCCCGGCCCAGGCGCGCATCCTCCGGCCAGGTCCAGACGCTGGCGAGGCAGGCGGTGCTCATCAGGGCCTTTCCCTCGACCCGGCGCGCGCCGGTGGCGCGGGCGACGGCCAGCGCCTCCTCGATCGCCTCCAGCGCCGCGGCGCGCCGCGGGATCATCGACAGCGCCTTGCCCAGCGAGACCAGCACCTTTGCCCGCGTCGGCGTGGGCGGCTCGGCGGGCATCAGCCGGACCGCCTCCCGCGCCTCCTCGACCCCGTCCGAATGGCCGAGCATGCGCAACAGGAAGCTCTGCTCCGTCAGCACCAGGGCCTGGCGCACCGGGTCCCCCAGACGGGCGGCCTCAGCACGCGCCTGGGTCGTCAGGTCCAGCCCACGGCGCAGCTCGCCGGCCGTCTTCGCCACCGCGATCGCCGCCTCCAGGACCCCGAGGTGGTCGACACCCGCCCGCTCGGCCGCGTCGGGCACCTCGTCCCAGCTGGCGAGCGCCCGCTCATAGTGCCGCAGCGCCTCGGCGAACGCGAAGGTGCCGGCGGCGGCGCGGGCGGCGGTCAGCAGGGCCGGCAGCGCCCTGAGGTGGTCGCAGGCCGCGTACCAGTGGTAGGCGACCGCCGCGGCGGCCCGCGAGCCGCCACCGACCAGGCCCGGATCGGCCTCCAGCGCCTGCGCGTAGCGCCGGTGCAGATGGGACAGCTCTCCGGGCAGCGCCTCGTGGCGCAGGGCGCCGCGGGTCAGCGCGTGGCGGAAGCAGTAGGCGTCGTCGGCCGGGGCGACCATCAGCACACCCGTGGCGACGGCCGCGCGCAGCGCGTCCCACAGTTGCTCCTCCGGCAGGCCGAGGACTGCGGCAAGGAGGCGGTGCTCTACCCGCTGGCCGCCCGCGGCCGCGACCCGCAACAGGTGGCGCGTCGCCGCCGGCAGCGCCTCGATCCGGGCGAGCAGGGCCTCGCGCAGTGTCGGGCTGATCGTGTCGACCCCGCCTGCGCCGGCGGCGCAGACCAACTCCTCGACGAAGAACGCGTTGCCGTCCGAGCGGTCCATGACGGCGTCGACCAGGTCGTCCGCCGGCGCCTCGCCGAGGATGGCCTCGACCAGCTCGGTCACCTCGGCCCGGCCGAACCGGGCGAGCTCGATCCGCTCGACCCAGCGCTGTCGCTCCGAGCCCGCCACCCAGCGCAGCCGCTCGGACTCGGCGAGGAATGTCCGCAGCGGGTGGCCTGGCCCGACGCCGTCGGCCCGATAGGTGAGCACCAGCGTCGCCCGGCAGCCACGCAGGTTGCGCAGCAGGAACGCGGCCAGGGCGCGGGTGGAATGGTCCGCCCAGTGCAGGTCCTCGATGACGAACAGCACCGGCTGCTCGGCCGCCAGCGCCTCGACGACGCCGAGCACCAGGTCGAACAGCCGGCCGATGCCGTGCCCCTGGACGTCCTCACCCGCGGCCGCGGGGCTGGTGGCGGGGCCGGCGACCTCGGGCAGGAGCCGGGCCAGCTCGTCGCGGCGCCCGCCCGCGAGCCGGGCCAGCGCCTCAGGGCCTATCCGGCGGGCCAGGCCGCGCAGCGCCTCGACGACCGGGGCGAGCGGCAGTCCGTCGCCCTCGAGCTCGACGCAGCCCCCGGCGAGCACGGTGTGCCCCGCCGCGGCGGCCCGGGCGGCCGTCTCCTCCACCAGCCGGGTCTTGCCGACGCCAGCCTCGCCGCCGACGATGACGCCCGCGCCCTCGCCGTCGGCCGCGCGTCGCAGCGCGCCCTCCAGCCGGGCGAGCTCGACCGCGCGGCCGACGAACACCGAGCTGGCGAGTCGCGTCATATCTCCTAGTCTGGCGGACGACTGCGACAACTCCACCCGGTTTTCCGTCACCCGCCTGTAACTCTCGCCTTCCCGGCGCCGCTTCAGCGGCGCCGGCCACTGGCGGTCCGCCGCCCGGCGCCCCGGCCCTCGGCCGGCTCGTCGGGGTAGACCTCCTCGGGATCGAGCGCCAGGCGCCCGCTCTTCGGAGCCTCGGCGGGGGCGCTCGCCCGCGCCGACCGGGCCGACCGGGCCGCCGCCGCGTCCCGCCGCAGCTGGTCGCCGTGCTCGCCCGCCGCCGCCGTCGTGATCTGCCAGGACAACATCGTCTGCCACGTCCTCTCGCGCCCCTCGGCGCGTGCCGCCGTCTTCTCGTGTCGCTATCCACGATCACCGTCGGACGGGGGTGGCGGCATCGGGCAGGTGCCCGATTCCTGTCCGAGCCGACCGCCCTACCCACGGGCGCGGGTGTCGGATAACGGACAGGATCCGGCCCGCGTGGCGCGCGCCGTCCGCGCCCGAGCGACCCGCCCGCGGAGGTCGCGCAGTTGACCTGCGCGAATGGTGACGCCGAGCAGTCAGGCGGTACAGCCACGTGTTTCCAGCCCCGGTCGCCGTCACCCGACGTACACATCAAGGCCGGCATGTCGCCACCTCCGGGGTCGGGAGCGCCTACGGGGTGCCCCTAAGGTGGACGTGACGGACAGCCGATAGACCCCTGAGGTAGGCGGATGATAGAGGCGCGCGGCCTGACAAAGCGGTACGGCAGCAAGACGGCTGTCGACGACCTCACCTTCAGCGTCCAGCCAGGCGTGGTCACCGGGTTCCTGGGCCCGAACGGCGCTGGCAAGTCCACGACGATGCGGATGGCCATCGGTCTCGACCGGCCGACCAAGGGCAAGATCACCGTCAACGGCAAGGCCTACCGGGACTTCGCCGCCCCGCTGTGCGAGGTCGGCGTGCTGCTCGAGGCGAAGGCCGTGCACACCGGCCGGTCGGCCTACAAGCACCTGCTGGCCGTGGCGCAGACGCAGGGCATCCCGCGCCGCCGGGTCGACGAGGTGCTGGGCCTGGTGGGCCTGTCCGAGGTGGCGGGCAAGCGGGTCGGCGGCTTCTCGCTCGGCATGGGACAGCGCCTGGGGATCGCGTCCGCGATGCTCGGCGACCCGGACGTGCTCATCCTCGACGAGCCGGTCAACGGGCTCGACCCCGAGGGCATCCGCTGGATCCGAACCCTGCTGCAGACGCTCGCGGCCGAGGGCCGGACCATCTTCGTCTCGTCGCACCTGATGAGCGAGATGGCGCTGACCGCCACCCACCTGATCGTCGTCGGGCGCGGCAAGCTGATCGCGAACATGTCGGTCGAGGACTTCATCCGGTCCGCCTCCGGCGACCTGGTGCACGTGCGCTCCCCGCAGGCCAGCCGGCTCGCCGAGGTGCTCGACCGCGAGAACGCGAAGACCACGCCCACCGGGCTGGACACGCTGGCCGTCAACGGCCTGACCGCCCAGCGGATCGGCGACCTGGCGTTCGAGGCCGGCGTCCCGCTGCATGAGCTCACCCCGCGGCAGGTGTCGCTGGAGGACGCGTTCATGGACATCACCCGGGACGCCGTCGAGTACAACCACGGCCAGCCGCAGCAGGCCCGTGTTCCGGCCGCCGCGACCTCCGCCGGCGGCTTCGTAGACGACGGCTCCGTCGGGGCCGGCGCGACCAACGCGAGGGGGCAGGCATGACCACCACACCGCTCGGGTCCGGCGAGACCCTCCAGCCGCGGGTAGCGGCGCCGGCACCCGTTCGGCAGCCGGCCGCGTTCCACAAGACCGCCAAGGTCACGATCTCCCGGGTCCTGCGCTCCGAGTGGACCAAGCTCACGTCGCTGCGCTCCACGATGTGGACGATGCTCGCGGCGTTCGTCGTGACGATCGGCTTCGGCTGCCTCATTCCGGCGATCACCGTCTCGGAATGGCACAACTCGACTCCGCAGGAGCAGGCCGAGAACTTCACCGAGCCGGTGATGACGAGCCTGGTCGGCGGCTACTTCTCCCAGATCGCCATCGGCGTCCTCGGCGTGCTGCTGATCACCGGTGAGTACTCGACCGGGATGATCCGCACGTCGCTCGGCGCGGTGCCGCACCGGCTGCCGGTGCTGTTCGCGAAGGCCGCCGTGTTCGGCGTGGCCAGCTTCGCGCTGTCCCTGCTCTCGATCCTCGCCGCGTTCTTCTGCGGCCAGGCGATCCTCCACCAGATCGGTCTCGGCGTCTCGATCGGCGACCCGCACGTGGTGCGCGTGCTGCTCGGTGGGGCGTTCTTCGTCACCACCATCGGCCTGCTCGGGCTCGTGCTCGGAACCCTGATCCGCAGCACCGGCGGCGCGATCGCCGCACTGCTCGGCCTGATCTTCGTGGTGCCGATCATCACCGGCCTGCTGCCCGGCGACTGGGGCAGCATTCACAAGTTCGTCCCGGACGGCGGCGGCGAGGCGCTGGTGACCGTCGTCCGCGACTCGGACGTGATGACGCCGCTTGGCGGCCTGATCGTCCTGCTCGCGTGGATCGTCGTCGGCCTCGGCGCGGCCGCCTACACCATGGTCCGCCGGGACGCCTGAGCCACCTGCTCGAACCGAGGAAGCCCCGGGCTGGCCTGCCCGGGGCTTCCTCGGTTTCGGGACCACCTCGGCGGTTCCAGGACCACCTTGGCCTAGGCCCGGCGTCCGGCGCCGGCCGCCCGGCGGCGCCGGACGGCCTCCTGGACCGGCACCGCGACCGAAGTGCCCACCGGGCGGGACGGCAGGAGCATGCGCGCGAGGCCGGTGACGCCGACGATGACCAGCGCGGCCGCGGCCGTCAGCCCGATCACCTGGTGGGGGGCGGTCGGCGCGGGGACGCCGTAGACGAGCACGGCGAGCAGGTAGGACACGACCGGGTTGGTGATGTTCATGCCGGTCACCGCGCCTGCGAACGGCCCGGAGGCGTAGGCCGTCTGGCTGAGCGTCATGCTCGTGATCATCGCGGCGATCAGTGCGTAGACGTGCCACGAGGCCGCCAGCGCGAGCACGCCGTGGTCGACGAGGAGACCGACGGTGCGCTTGATGAGCACCGCGTTGAGCGCGTAGAAGAACCCACCGGCGATGCCGAACATCGGGGCCCGCAGCGCCGGGGGCCGGCCGATCGACACCACCGTGATCGCGACCCCGACCGCGACCGTGACCGCGATGGCGGCGATGAGGCGCGTGTCGTCGACATGCACGACCTCGGGCGGCTTGCCGCGCACCGTCAGCAGGACACCGAGCCCCGCGGACACGGCGCCGGCGGCCCACCAGGCCCCGTGCGGCAGCGGACGGCCCGAGCCGACCCGGGACAGCGGAAGCGCGAACAGCAGCTGCGCCACGATCAGCGGCTGCACGACCGCCACCGAGCCCAGGTAGAGCGCCCCTGCCTGGACGAGGAAGCCGCCGAGGTTGGCCAGCCAGCCGGCGAACCACAGTGGGTCACGCATCAGGGCCAGCATCAGGCCGTGCCCGGGGACGACCCGGTCGAGCGCCAGCGAGCCCCGGCGGCTCGCCCGCATCGCGGCCCGTTGCTGCAGGACGGCCGACAGAGCCCACAGGAACGCAGCGAGGAGGCTGAGCGCGACGACGATCAGCACGGTGGGCGGGACGCCTCGGCGGCGGTGAACACGCCGTCCGCGCCTCGCATGGGCCTCACCATAGCGGCCAAACCGGCGGTCCGTTAGTCAGTCGCGACGACGCGAACATGAAGGTCAGCCGGCGTGTTTCATAACAACCCCCCCACAAGTCAGCGCAGGAGAAGCTGGCGCACGGCCTCGGCGGGCGGCCGGCGCTCCAGGATGGGGCGCAGGGCGAACGCGGCCGCGACGGGGGCGATCGCGACCAGCAGGAACGCGCGTGACCAGCCGGTCCCCGTGACGAGCAGGCCCACGAGCGGCGGGGTCGCCGCGGCGGCGACGAAGTTCATCGTGTTCTCCGCGGCCATCGCGGTCGCCGCCCGGCCGGGTGGCGCGAGCTCGCCGGCCGCGGTGAACGCCAGCCCGTTCCAGCAGACCGTCACGGCCGCGGCCAGCACCAGGACCACCGCGAGCAGGCCCACCGGCGCGGCGGCCGTCGCCACGGCGGCGGCGACCATCCCGGCCGCGGCGGCGACGGCGAGCACCCGCAGCGGGCGCAGCCGGGCTCCCACCCGGTCGCTCCAGGCGCCGACCAGGATGCGCGCGAGCGCGCCCGCCGCCTGCGCGACGGTCAGCACGACGGCCGCGCGCTGGGCGCTCATCCCACGGCCGTCGTGCAGCACCTCCACCAGAAACGCGACCATCGTGAACTGCGGCACGACCAGCAGCCCCGCGGCGACGCTCAGCCGCCATAGCCGCCGGTCACGCAGCACGTCCCGGGTCGAGGCCGGCCGGTCTCCCGCGAGGCCCGGTTCCGCGTGCGCCGCGGGCTGAGCGGGCCCCGAGAACCCCGCCGCCACAGGTCGGGGGGCGTCCGCGCGCAGAGCCGGCGGTGGCTCACGGATGAACGCGAGCACCGCGATGCCCGCCGCCAGGCAACAGGCGGCGAGGGCGTAGAAGGCGGCGGCGACGCCGAACCGGTCGGTCACCGCCGGCAGCCCGGCGGCGGCGAGCCCCGAGCCGGCCGGCACCGCGCACTGGCGGATCCCCATCGCGACACCGCGGCGCGCGCCGGGGAACCAGGTCAGCACGGCCCGGCCGCTCGCGGTCGTGACGCTCGCGCCGGCCGCCCCGGCCAGCGCCAGCAGCACCGCCCGGGTGGCGAGGCCGTGGCCGAGCCCGGCGCCGAACAGGCACACCGCCGCTCCGGCGAGCCCGGCCGTCATCGCAGGGCACTCGCCGTACCGGTCGACCAGCGGCCCCCAGGCGAGCAGCGTCAGCAGGATGCCGGCCGTCGGGCAGGCCAGCAGCAGCCCCAGCCCCCCGAGCGTCAGCCCGTGCTCGGCCCGCAGCGCCGGCCCGATCCCGGCGAGCCCCTGGAAGTACGCGCTGGTCGTCGCCTGCGCCACGGTCCCGACCGCCAGCACCACCCAGCGGTAGCCCGCGCCCCTAGTTCCCATATTTTGATACTAGAGTCCCACATAGTGAGACAGGCGACGGGTCGACGACACCCCCGAACGGCGCGAGACGGCGCCGGGCGGGGCAGGACCGCCGTTCGGCGCTCAGTCGCGGATCTGCTGCGCCAGGTAGTTCTCGGTTCCGATCTGGTCGATCAGGTCGTGCTGCGCGTCGAGCCAGTCGATGTGCTCCTCCTCGTCGTGCAGGATCCGCTCGAGCAGCAGCGCGGAGCCGATGTCGCCACGCTCTCGACACAGGGCGATGCCAGGTCGCAGCACGTCGACCGACCGCTCCTCGTGCTTGCGGTCGAGACTGAGCTGCTCGGGCACGTTCTCGCCGATGGCCAGCGTGTGCAGCCGCTGGAGGTTGGGGTGCCCGCCGAGGTAAAGCACCCGCTCGATGAGCTCGTCGGCGTGCTTCATCTCGTCGATCGACTCGTGGTAGGAATGCTCAGAAAGCCGCTTGTACCCCCAGTTACGCTGCATACGCGAATGCAGGAAGTATTGGTTCACCGCCGTCAGCTCATCGGTGAGCACCGCGTTCAACAGCTCGATGATCTCCGCGTCCCCGCGCATGGTCATGCACCTTCCGCCATTACCTCGCCGTCGCGGGCGGGTGGGTCATCCGAGGGCGGAGCAATTCCGCGACCACAATCCGTGACCAGCGAGGACGAC
Organism: Pseudofrankia sp. EUN1h; assembly: GCF_001854645.1. Taxonomy (NCBI): domain Bacteria; kingdom Bacillati; phylum Actinomycetota; class Actinomycetes; order Frankiales; family Frankiaceae; genus Pseudofrankia; species Pseudofrankia sp. EUN1h. Next base: position 87,107 of record NZ_MBLN01000074.1, read on the forward strand.
GCGCGACCGCCTCCAGTTCCACCCACGAACAGCAAACCACAGAAATGAGACGGGTGGTACGGGAGGGGGATTACACTCGCCAGGCTGGTATTGTTCAGGTCAGCCTAACCTTCGCGCAGGTGAACCTCACCTGTAGGAGAATTCAGCGCCGCCCGAACGGCACGGCCGTTCACCGTCCAACCCGGCGCCGACACCTCGGGCCGCGTCAGGAGCGGGTACGCAGGGCACGCAGGAAAAGGGCCAGGTTGGCGGGGCGTTCAGCCATCCGGCGAAGCAGATACGGGTACCAGTCGGGGCCGTAGGGCAGGTAGACCCGCACCCGGGCGCCGAGGCTCGCGAGCCTGAGCTGCTCGTGCGGCCGTACGCCGTGCAGCAGCTGGTACTCGAAGCCGTCCCGGTCGCGGCCGCGCGTCTCGGCGAGCCGGCCGGCGAGCGCCAGCAGCCGCGGGTCATGGGTGGCGACCATCGGGTAGCCGTCGCCGGCCATCAGGATGCCGAGGCACCTGGCATAGGACGCGTCGACGTCGGCGCGGCGGGTGAAGGCGACGTCGCCCGGCGCCCGGTAGGCGCCCTTGCACAGCCGCACCCGCGCGCCGGCGCGGCCCAGCCGACGGCAGTCGTCCTCGGCGCGGCGCAGGTAGGCCTGCAGCACCGCCCCGGTGGTCGGGAAGTCGCGGCGCAGGTCGGCGAGCACCGCCAGGCCCGCGTCCACGCTGGTGTGGTCCTCGGCGTCGACGGTCACCGTGGCGCCGACGGCTCCCGCGCGGGCGCAGATCTCCGCGGCGTTCTCGTAGCAGATCTTCAGTCCGCCGTAGGGCACCAGCCGGCCCAGCGCGGACAGCTTCACCGAGACGTCCAGCCCGGCGGCGAGCCCCACGTCCTCGGCGAGGTCGAGCAGCGCGAGGTACCCGTCGGTCGCCTCCCGCGCGCTGGCGAGGTCGACGCCGCTCTCCCCGAGCCGGTCGACGGTGGCGGCGATCCCGTCGGCGGCGAGCCCACGGACCACCTCGAGGGCGTCGGCGGGCCGCTCACCGGCGACGAACCGGTCGACGACGCGGCGCGTCGGCCGGGTGGCGACCACGAGGTCCCGCGCTCTGGGGCTACGGGACGTGGCGAGCAGCATCCGACGGATCATCCGGCGCCTCCTCGCGGTCGTGGCGCGGTCGCGCCGCACCGGCGCGGCGCCGTCACTGACGGTGCCCCCACCGACACGACTTCAGCCTCGGCCACCCCACCGGCCCTGTCCATTCGGCGCCTGCCGCGGTCGGCGCCGGTGCGGGACACCGGGACCACGCCAAGATCCCGACATGCCGCCGAACGGCCGGCGGATACACCCGCGCGGTCACTACGTTGCTTTCCGTGAAAGAGCGGACACCTCATCCACGGCACCGGCGGCTTGGCCGCCGGATTGCCGCCCTCGCCACGGCCACGGCCGCCGCCGCGTCCTGCGGCGCGGTCCTCGGCCAGGTCACCCCCGCCGCCGCCGGCGGCGACCCGACCCGCGACTGCCCACCCGGCGCCCGGGTCAACATCCCGTCCAACCACGACTACCCGGTCTCTGCGACGCAGCTCGTCGGCGGCTACTACGCCCAGGCCGGCGTGTTCTGGCCGCCGACGACGGCCGCCGTCTGCAAGGTCGGGCCGGACATACGCCAACCACTGATCAGGGTCGGCAAGGGCGGCTGCGACACCGACGCCCTGGCGTTCCTGATCCCCGACGACTCCCCCGTCGAGTACACGGACGTCACGCCGCCCACCTGGGGCACCTTCCTGCCCGCCGGCTGGTACTACCTCGGCGAGCCGACCACCCCGGGCTGGTCCACCGTCTGCTGGTACACGCTCAAGCCGAAGGTAGCGGCGTAGCCCAGCCGAGCCGGATCGCCGCCCTGGTCCCCGGTTCCGCCCCGAGCCGTGCAGGAGGACGACCAACCAGGCGCCGGACGTCTCCCGACATCCGTGCGCAGCATGCCTGTTACGAGTTCGCCCGAACGGTGCGCGCGTCGGGTAAGAACGGACGCATGGTCAGCCCATCGCCGCCGCGCACCGGCAGCCTGTTCGCCGGCATCCGGGCGGCACTGCCGACGCTCATCCCGAGCGAGCGGCGCGTCGCCGAGGTGTGCCTGCTGCGCTCGGAAGACGTGGTCGAGTGGTCGGCCGCGCAACTGGCGGCGGCGGCCGACGTGTCGGCGGCGACCGTGGTGCGAGCCTGCCAGTCGATGGGCTTCCGCGGCTTCCAACAGCTGCGGGTGGCGTTCGCCAGGGAGGCCGGTGTCTTCGCCCGCGACGCCGAGGCCGCGGGCGCCGGCGCCGCGACGGGGGCTGGCGCGCCAGGCGGCGGGCGCCGCGGCCTGCGCGAGCCGCGCGCCGGCGACCCGCCGGAGCTGATCGTCGACGCGGTCTTCCAGGCGGCCGCCTCCGTGCTCGCGGACGCGTTGGCCGGCCTCGACCGGGCCCAGCTCGCCACCGCGGTCGACCTGCTCGTCGGCGCGCGCCGGCTGCTCCTCGTCGGCAACGGCGGATCGTCGCCGGTCGCCCAGGACGCGGCGCTGCGGTTCCTCGCGGCCGGCCGGCCGGTCGAGGCACCGGCGGACGCGCTCGTACAGCAGCTGGCGGCGAACGGGCTGTCCGCCGGTGACCTCTGCCTGCTGGTCACCGGCAGCGGCGTGAACGACCTGACGATCCGGGTGGCCGAGATCGCGCGCGGCCGCGGCGCGTCGGTCGTCGCCATCACCAGCTACGCCGGCGGCCCGCTGCCTGCACTCGCCGACGCGCTCCTCGTCGTGGGCTCGCCGCACTGGCCGCTGGGCAGCGACACGATCGGCAGCCGAGTGCCGTCGCTGCTGCTGATCACCGCGCTGCAGCAGGCGGTCATGCTGCGCGGCGAGGACGCGGCGGGCACGTCGCTCGCGCGCCAGCTCGAGCAGCAACGGGACCTGCTCGACAGCATGATCGTCAGCCCGGACCGGGCGGACCGAGCGGACCGGGCGGCGCCCGCGCCGTGAGACGGCGCTCACAGACGCGCCATCTGCGGATTCCCGCGCCCCGTTGGCGTGGACAGCGTTGCCCTAGCCGTCCGCGCGGCTTCGTTGCGAGTACCTGGACCGTTCACCTGGATCTCGGACCCTGAGCTTGTAACAGCGATCCATAAATTTCCGATCTATGGAACGTTCGTACATAGCCAGGGATCTCCGCCAGTTCCGCCGACGGGCACGGGCCGCGTCCCAGCGCCGTTCGCACGGATCCGGCAGGGGTGCCACGTCACACGGGAGCACGGTTGTGGCAAGGATCCGAATCGAGGGCCTGGGCAAGGTGTTCGGCGCCACCCGCGCGGTGGACGACGTCTCCCTCGACGTCGCCGACGGTGACTTCCTCGTCCTGCTCGGCCCGAGCGGCTGCGGCAAGACGACCCTGCTGCGCATGATCGCCGGCCTGATCCAGCCGAGCACCGGGCGGATCCTCGTCGAGGACCGCGACATCACCTACCTGCCGCCGCGCGAACGTGACGTGGCGATGGTGTTCCAGAGCTACGCCCTGTACCCGCACCTGAGCGTGGAGCGCAACATCGGTTTCCCGCTGCGCGCCGCCCGCCGCTCGAAGGCCGAGATCGCGGCCCGGGTACGCGAGGTGGCCGCCCAGCTGGAGCTCGACGGGCTGCTCGGCCGCCGCCCGCGCGAGCTCTCCGGCGGGCAGCGCCAGCGGGTGGCGCTCGGCCGGGCGCTGGTCCGCGACCCGCGCGCGTTCCTGATGGACGAGCCGCTGTCGAACCTGGACGCCAAGCTGCGCACGGCCACCCGCACCGAGCTCACCGCCCTGCACCGCAGGCTCGGCTCGACGTTCATCTACGTCACGCACGACCAGGTCGAGGCGATGACGATGGCGACGAGGATCGCGCTGCTCGACGGCGGCAGCCTCGAGCAGGTCGGCACGCCAACCGAGGTCTACGACCAGCCGGCGTCGGTGTTCGTCGCCGGCTTCCTCGGCGCGCCGCCGATGAACCTGCTGCCGGCGACGGTGGCCGGTCGCGACGGCCAGGTCGTCCTCACCGCGGATGGCATCGACATCTCACTGTGGCCGGGCGGGGCCGACCCGACCGAGGTCACCCTCGGCATCCGGCCGGAGCATCTGCGGGTACTGCCGGCCGGCGCTCCGGCACCCGCGGGCCGCGGGCGGCTGGCCGGAGCGGTGACCGGCGTCGAGAACCTCGGCAGCGAGGAGGTCGGCTGGCTCGCCATCGGCACCGGCGGCGGCACGGCGAGCGCCGCGGTCGCGGTACGCGGGCCGCGACCGCTCGGCCTCACGATCGGCGACCGGGTCACCCTGACCGTCGCCCCCGAGCACCTCCACCTGTTCAGCCGGGACTCCGGCCGCCGGCTCGCCTGGCAGCCGGACGCGAAGGTGCCGCGCCCGGCCCGACCGGTCGAGCTGACCACCAGCGGCGCCTGACGCCGACTCAGACACCCGACACCCGACACCGTCTCCGGAGCCTGACGCCCGCCGGCTCCCGTCCCGCATCCCACACACACCGGCGGCCCGCCCCTGGGCCGCGCGGCTCCCAGGCGTGCCCGCGGTCCACCGGGCACGCGCGCAACGCTCAAGTTAGGAGCCCTGACGTGGCACGTCCACGCCTCGGGCGCGCGGCCGTCGGCCTCGCGCTGCTCTCGACGCTGGTGGCGGCATGCGCCACCGGCGGATCGAGCTCCCCGGCGCCCGCCGGCGCCTCGTCGGCCGCCGCGGCGACGATCCCCGAGCTGAAGCCCGACCAGAAGGTGACGATCACCTTCGAGAGCTACAACCTCGCGAACACCGGCACCTGGAAGCCCGTCATCGAGGGGCTTCTCGCGGACTTCGCGAAGGAGCACCCGAACATCACGGTCAAGGCGCAGCCACCGCAGAGCACGACCGCGGGCGACTTCGTCGGCTCCATCAAGACCCAGGCGCTGGCCGGCAGCCCGCCGGACGTCGCCCAGATCACCTTCAACGCGCTCGACTTCGCCGCGACGGCGCTGTCGGCCAAGCCGCTCGACGCCCTCGTCGGCAAGGACGCCGTGACGGCCAACTTCGCCGGGACGCACCCGTTCGCCCCGGCCGCCACGACGCTCGGCGACCTGGGCGGCCACACCTACGCACTGCCGTACGTGTTCTCCACGCCGGTGTTGTGGATCAACTCGACGCTGTTCAAGGCGGCCGGTCTCGACCCGGCGAACCCGCCGAAGACCTGGGACGAGGTCAAGGCGGCGGCGCTGGCCATCAAGCAGAAGGCCGGCAAGGACGGCGTCTATCTCGACTGCACCACCAAGGGGTCGGGTGACTGGTGCTTCCAGAGCCTGGTCCGCTCCAACGGCGGCCAGGTCGTCTCGACCGACCGCAAGTCGCTGACCTTCGCGGACGAGCCCGCCGTCGGCGCGGTGTCGATGGCCGCGGACCTGTACAAGTCCGGCGCCTCCCCGAACTTCTCCCAGGCCCAGGCCATGGACGCCTTCACCAAGGGCAATCTCGGCATGATGCTGGAGACGTCCGCCCTGCAGGGTGCCTTCATAGCCGGCGCGCAGTCCGGTGGCTGGGAGCTCTCCGCCGCCGCCGAGCCAGGCTTCGGCGCGAAGCCGGCCGTCCCGACGAACTCCGGCTCCGGCCTGTCGATCTTCTCGAACGACCCGGCCAAGCAGCGCGCCGGCTGGGAGCTGATCAAGTACCTGACCAGCGACCACGCCTACACCGAGATCTCCTCGAAGATCGGCTATCTGCCGCTGCGGACGAGCCTGGTCGACGACGCGGCCTTCCTGAAGCCGTGGGCCGACCAGCACCCGCTGATCAGGCCGAACCTCGACCAGCTGACCAGGCTGCAGCCATGGGTGTCGTTCCCGGGCAACGGATACCAGCAGATCACCGACCTGATGATGTCCGCCGCCGAGAGCGCGATCTACCAGGGCAAGGACCCGCGGACGGCGATGACCGCCGCGCAGAAGCAGGCGACCGACCTGCTGCCGAAGACCTGACCTGCCTCCACCTGCCCAGCCACCCACCACCGGCCGGCCACCCGCCCCTCGGGTGGCCGGCGCCGGCGGCTGACTTCTACGAAACAGCGACCGCTCGCCAGCGCGAGCCTCTGGAACGCTGAGGACCATGAATCTCGAACTTGACGTGACCCCCGATCTCGGCAACCCGGCGGACGCCGACCGGGTGCTCGGATTGCCCGGGGCGCTGAACCTGCGCGACGTGGGCGGCTACCCGGCCGCGGGCGGGCGCCGGGTCCGGCGCCGCACGCTGCTGCGCTCGGCCGCGATGCACGGCCTCGGCGACGAGGCCCGCGCGGTGCTCGCCCAGATCCCGGTACGCACGGTCGTCGACCTGCGCGAGGACACGGAGGTCGCGCACGAGCCGAACGCCCTCGGCCGGCTGCCGATCACCACGATCCGGATGCCGCTGTACTCCAGCGGCTCGCCGCTGCCGTCCGTGGCGACGACCGACACCGCCACGGATGYGGCGACGGGCGAGGCGGGCGAGAACGCGCCGGGCACGGGCGCGGCGGCGGCCGAGGGGGTGCGGGCCGCGCAGGCGGCCGGCCTGGAGATGGACCTCGCCGCTATCTACGACTTCATCCTCGACAACAAGGGCGACCGGCTCACCGCGGTCGTGCTGGCACTGGCCGAGCCGGGCGCGCTGCCGGCGATCGTGCACTGCAGCGCCGGCAAGGACCGGACCGGTCTGACGATCATGCTGGTGCTGGACCTGCTCGGCGTCCCCGACGAGGTGATCGTCCGCGACTACGCGCTCACCGCCGAGCTGCTGCACGACGAGGCGATCGCCGCGCTGCGCCGGCTCACCGCGGTCACCAGCGGCGGCGGGGACGCACGCCGGCTGCCGGCGGGCCTGATGGCGGCCCCGCCCGAGCTGATCCGCGCGGCGCTGGAGCGTGTCCGGGCGGCCCACGGCGGTGCCCGCGGCTACCTGCTCGCCCATGGCGCGACGGCCGAGCGGCTCGACGCGCTAACCGAGGCCCTGCTCGTCGCCGACGACCTTTCCTAGAGGGCCAAAGGGGGCGCGAAAATGCTCTTCCTTCGCGCACCCGGCGGCCTATGTCTCCTAGCAACAGAAACGCGGAGCCCACCATGCGCCTCATCACCGACGCCCCGTCCCCGACCCACACCGTCATCCAGTTCTCGGACACCCACATCGTCCCGGAGGGCGAGCTCTACCACGGGATGTTCGACACCCTGCCCAACGTCGCCGCCGCCTTCGACCAGATCGAGGAGTCCGGCCTCGACGTCGCGGCGCTGCTGCTGACCGGCGACCTGGCCGACGCCGGCGACCTGGCCTCCTACCGGCGGCTGCGCGCCTACGTCGAGAAGCGCGCGGGCAGGCTCGGCCTGCCCGTGCTCTACCTGATGGGCAACCACGACAACCGCGGGCCGTTCCGCGAGGGCCTGCTCGACGCCGAGCCGACGACCGAGCCGTACGACCACGTCCACTGGGCCGGCGACCTGCGCATCATCGCGCTCGACTCGACCGAGCCGGGCGAGGCCCTCGGCGAGCTCACCGACGCCCAGCTGGACTGGCTCGCCGCCGAACTCGCCACCCCGGCGCCGGCCGGCACGATCCTCGCGCTGCACCACCCGCCGGTGCCGTCGCCGATCGCGATGCTGAACTCGATGGTGCTGGCCGAGCCGGAGCGGCTCGCCAAGGTCATCGCGGGCACCGACGTGCGGATCGTCCTGTGCGGGCATGCGCACCATGCCACGGCCGGGGTGCTCGGCGGCGTGCCCGTCCTGGTCGCGGGCGCCGTCTCCTACTCGGCGCGCGCGCTCGGCCCGGCCGGCGGCTACGCCGGCGTGACCGGCGGCCTGTTCACCCGGGTCGACGTCTACCCCGGCCAGGCCGTCGCCACGGTCATCCCGGTGACGGTCGGCGACAAGATCTACGAGCTGACGCCGGAGACGCTGGCCCGCTTCGCCGACGAGTTCAACGCCGAGGCGGACACCGCGGCGCGTGACCTCGAGAAGCTCACCGAGGTATAGGCGCCGATGTTCGTCGAGCTCGCCGCCCCCGCGACGCTCGCCGGCGAGGGCCGGGCCGCCGTCCAGGCGGCCCGGCCGGCGCTGGCCCGGCGCCTGCTCGCGGCCACCCCGCCCTACCTGTACCTGCTGCCCGCGCTCGCCTGCCTGGTGCTCTGGACGTACAAGCCACTCGTCGAGGCCGTGCAGCTGTCCTTCTACGACTGGAACCTGCTGCCGACGTCGCCGATGACCTACGTCGGCCTCGACAAGTACCGCCAGGTGTTCACGCAGGCGGGCCTGCGGCACGCCGCCGTCAACACCGTGATCTACATCGTCTGCCTGCTGCCGTTCTCGGTGGTGCTGCCGACCGCCGTCGCACTGGTCACGCGCCGGCTCGGCGGGCGCTCGCGCGACGCTTACCGGGCACTCGTGTTCACGCCGATGCTGGTCGCGCCCGTCGCGGCGGCGGCGGTGTGGCGCTGGCTGCTCGACCCGACCGGCCTGTCCAACCAGGCGCTCGGCTGGTTCGGCATGGCGCCGCACAACTGGCTGCGCGAGGAGTCGACCGCGCTGCCGGCCATCCTCGCGATCACCGCGTGGTCGATGTGCGGCTTCGCCGTGCTCGTCGTCTCGGCGGGCCTGACCGGGATCAGCGCCGACTACGCCGAGGCCGCCGCGATCGACGGGGCGACCGGCTGGCAGATCCTGCGCTGGGTCACGCTGCCGCTGCTGCGTTCGACGCTGTTGTTCCTGGTGCTGATGACCGTGCTGCTCTCCGGGCAGTGGACGTTCCCGCTGCTGGACTCCCTCACCCAGGGCGGCCCGGCGGAAAGCTCGACGAACGTCTACTACCTGCTCTGGGAGCTGGGCTTCCGCAACTTCGACTCCGGCCTCGCGTCGGCCGCCGGGATCGTGTTCTTCGTCGTCTTCGGCCTCATCGCCGCCGGGCTGGTGGCGCTCGCCGACCGTTTCAGCTTCCACGACAACTGACGACCGACCGACGACGACGACCGACGACGACCGACCGATGATCGACGACTGCGAGGAGCGCGCGACGATGAGCCTCATCTCGGCCGAGGCTGGCGACACCGGCACCGCGACGTGGGGTGGGCCGCCCGCCGGCGCGCCGCCCAGGCCACGGTGGGCCTGGGCGGCGACGGCCGGCCGGCACGCGGTGATGGTCGCGCTGAGCCTGGTCAGCATCGTCCCGATCTACTGGATGTACGCCGGGTCGGTCCGTCGGCCCGGCGACATCCTCAGCCAGAACCCGCTGCCGTGGCCGTTGTCGGCGCGCAACTACACCTACGTACTGGACACGCTCGACGTCCCGGTGCTGCTGGCCAACACGCTGGTCATCGCGGTCGGGTCGACCGTCGGCCAGCTACTCGTCTGCCTGCTGGCCGCCTACGCGTTCGCGGCCTGGGACTTCCGTGGCAGGAACGTTCTCTTCCTGCTGTTCGTCGCCACCTGGCTGGTCCCGTTCCAGGTGACGATGATCTCCAACTACCTGGTGCTCAACAAGCTGGGCCTGTTGAACACCCTGGCGGGCGTCATCGTGCCGAGCCTGTGCTCGGCCCTGGCTGTGCTGATGCTGCGCCAGCACATGCAGGCTTTCCCGCGCGAGCTGCTCGACGCCTCCCGCATCGACGGGCGGGGATCCTGGACGACCTTGTGGACGGTCGTCGTCCCCAACATGCGCCCGGTGCTCGCGTCGCTGGGGATCCTGCTGTTCATCAGCGCCTGGAACGAGTACTTCTGGCCGGCGCTGGTGCTGCAGCGGGCGAACTCGGTGATCCAGCTCGGGATCCGCGGCTACCTGACCCAGGAGGGCAACGACTGGGGCGCCATCATGGCCGCCTCGGGCCTCGCCTGCCTGCCGATCTTCGCCCTCTACGTGGTGCTGCAGCGCCAGGTCATCGACGCCTTCGTCCGCTCGGGCCTGCGCTGAGGCCGGGGTGGGCAGGGCGCCGAGCACCTGCCCACCCCGGCGGCCGTCGGCGGCGTCAGGCGGACGCGAGAAGCGCGCGGACGGCCTTCGAACGACGGGATCCCGCCACGAGGTCCACGAGGCCGCGGATGGCCTCGCCGATCTCGGAGTACATGCGGGTGCCCTCCAGCGCGTGCGGGCCGCCGGCCGGAAGGACGCCATTGGCGCCCAGCACCTCGATGGCGAGGCGGGTGGCGGCCGGGTCCGGCCCGGCCATCTCGGGGAACGGGCGACTGAAGGCGACGGCGTGCTTCTGGCCGCCCGGGAGCCGCAGGTGGGCGATCATCCGGCCGGACCACCACGGCCAGCTGACGGCGGTGCCCTGCCGGGGCGCGCGGAACAGCTCGCCGCGCGGGGACGCGAACGCGACGTCGGTCGCCGAGACCGCGAAGACGCCCCACTCGTAGGCGTTGCCGCGGCCCTTCACCCACACCGCCGCCGGGCCACGCCAGCCGGGAAACAGCGCCACCTGACCGGTAGGCGTCGCGACGATGACACTGTCCTTGGACAGACTGACAATGGACGAGGCGGTCGCGCTCATTCTTCCTCCCGCTGGCCGGACGGCGGACGGGAATGATTCGGCCGCCTTCTCCGTCGAAGACATCGTTGTTTCCGGGTCGATGCTACGGAGCGATTCGGCCGGCGGTACGGCGGTTTGTTGTCGGACCTCGGACACGACGCGGCGACAATGCCATCGCCCGGTCGTCGGAAACGTTCCAGGACGGCCCTGGGGCGTTTCGCCCGGTTTCGAGACGAACCGGGCGCCGTCAGCCGCGGATGATCAGGACGACGGCGGCGAGGACGAGACCGAGAACGATCGCGGCGGCGCCGACGGGCCAGCGGGGCTCGCGCAGCCCGCCGAGGTAGTCGTCGATCGAGTAGCGGCCGGGGCCGGTCAGCGCGAGGGACGCGCCGGTCATGGCGAGAAGGACCTCGTACTCGATGCCGTCCGATCCGTACAGGCTGCCGTGCCAGACGGCCGCCATCGCATTGATCATGGTGCCGAGGATGGCGGCGCCGGCGAGCGGGGTGAGGAACCCCAGCGCGAGGCCCGCCCCACCCAGGGCCTCGGTCAGCCCGGCGACGACCGCGCACACCCGGGCCGCCGGGTAGCCGAGCCTGCCGAACGACGCCGCGGTGGCGTCCAGGCCGCCACCCCCGAACCACCCGAACAGCTTCTGGGTGCCGTGACCGAACATGATCACGCCGATGGTGACGCGGAGCAGGAGCAGGCCGACGTCGCGCCCGGACGTCGCCGGCATCGCTCGTAGCCCTGGCCACGCCCCTACCGGGCGCTCCCCCGCGGCCGGCCTGGCCCGCGCCGCCGGGGTGGGCCGACGATCGTCACCCGACGTGGTCACCAATGCCTCCATGGACCAGAACCGCTCCGCGCTCTACGGCCAACACCATCACAGCATGCATCTAAACCATCACGGGAAGCATGCTCGCCGGACACCACCACCCCGTGAAGGTGACCCCGGAGAACCTTCACCGTCGTCACGGCTCCCATTGCCCCATTCCMACCGCCACCCACTCCGGCAACCGGAGGTCGCGAATACCGCCATTCGTTACCGCGCCATGTCCAGCCGATCTCGCGCATCACTTTCCCTAACGGTCGGCGCCCCGGCCGTCGTGTTCTCGGCGCAGTCGGACGACGCCAGACGGTGACGCTGTGTGGCCGTTCACGCGGGGTTCCCGGTGCGCTCCGGCAGGGGCCGGTTGGCGGTGCGGTGAGGCGGTAGGCTCGGAGAAAGTCCTGGAACAGCCGAGGATCTCCGAACAGCCAGGTCCACGACCGCCAGGATGACGATTAGCGGGATCACGGTCATCAGATCGGCCAGGAGTTGGCCCGGACGCACCGGGCGGAGCAGGCGAGGAGAGGTCCGGGGCACGGTGGCTACGCTGGGCGATCCACTGACCGTCGATCACGAGGCGCTGGCGGTCCGAACGCTCGGGCCGTGCCGGGTGACCTCCCCGTTGCTCCCATTGCTTGGTGAACGGCCGACGACGGAGCACTACATCGACGAGGCGGACAAGGTCCTCTTCGACGACACATTGGCCATGGTGTCGGCACGAAAAGTGCCGATCGGGGAACTACCCAGCTTCGAAGCCGCCGGGCCGCGCCGGAAGATTTACTTCGACCCCGCGAAGACACGCGTGGGCATCGTCACGTGCGGCGGCCTGTGCCCGGGTCTCAACAACGTCATCCGCGGCGTGGTGACCGAGCTCACGACGCATTACGGCGTGACCCGCATCTTCGGTTTCCGCAACGGTTACCAGGGATTCATCGCCAGGTACGGGCACGACGTCCTCGACCTCACCCCGGAGAAGGTCGCGACCATCGGCGAGGACGGCGGCACGATTCTCGGCACCTCCCGCGGCCAGCAGGACCCGGAGGAGATCGTCGACTGCCTTTCCCGCATGAACATCAACATCCTGTTCGTCATCGGCGGTGACGGGACGCTGCGCGGTGCCGGCGAGATCGCCCGGGTGGCGGCCGAGCGCGGTGAGAAGATCGCCGTCGTCGGCATCCCGAAGACCATCGACAACGACATACCGTTCATCGACCAGAGCTTCGGTTTCCAGACCGCGTTCGCGAAGGCGTCCGAGTCGATCGCCGCGGCCCACGCGGAGGCGACCAGCGCGCCAGGCGGGATCGGGCTGGTCCGAATGATGGGCCGCCATTCCGGGTTCATCGCCTGCTACGCGTCACTGGCGAAGTCCGACGCCGACGTGGTGCTCATTCCCGAGGTCCCCTTCGCCCTCGACGGCGAGGGTGGGCTGCTGAGCTACCTGCGCCGGCGGATGGAGGACACCGGCCACGCGGTCGTCGTGGCCGCCGAGGGCGCCGGCCAGGACCTGTCCGCCGCGGACAACGGCGGCCACCTCACCGGCACCGACGCGTCGGGCAACAGGAAGCTGCACGACATCGGCCAGTTCCTCAACCACCGGATCACCGACTACTTCGCGTCCGCCGGCGTCGAGATCAACCTGAAATACATCGATCCGAGCTACGTGATCCGCAGCGTGCCCGCGAACCCGTACGACAGCGTGTACTGCATCCGGCTGGCGCACGCCGCCGTACACGCCGCGATGGCGGGCCGCACCGAGATGGTGGTCGGCCGCTGGCGGCGCCGGTTCATCCACATCCCGATCCCGCTGGCGATCGGTCACCGCAACCAGGTCGACCCGTCCGGCGACCTGTGGATGTCCGTGCTGGAGGCCACCGGCCAGCCGCCCCGCTTCCACTAGCCGCCAGTAACGTCGGGCGTCGCGAGGCCTGGCCGGCCTCGGGCTTCGGGTGAGGACAGGGAGAGGCCATGCTGGAGATCGACATCTGGTCGGACGTCGCGTGCCCGTTCTGCTACATCGGCAAGCGGTCCTTCGAGGCGGCGCTGGCCACCTTCGAGCACGCCGACGAGGTCGAGGTCCGCTGGCACAGCTTCGAGCTCGACCCGGACGCGCCCACCACCCCGCCCGGCAGCATCAACGAGCTCCTCTCCGCCAAGTACGGCGTCTCCGTCGAGCAGGCGGTGGCGATGAACGAGCGCGTCTCGGCGATGGGCGCGGCCGTCGGCCTGACCTTCGACTTCGCCGCCCTCAAGCCCACCAACACCTTCGCGGCGCACCGCGTCCTGCGGTACGCCGCGACGGAGGACCTGCAGGCCGCCGCCGCCGAGGAGCTGTTCGCCGCCTACTTCACCCGGGGCGCGAACCTGGCCGACCCCGACATGCTCGCCGACACGGTCGCCGTCCTCGGCCTCGACCGCGCCCGCGTCCGCGCGGTAGCCGCGGGCGGCGAGTTCGCCGACGAGGTCCGCGCCGACGAGGCACACGCCCGCCGGCTCGGCATCGGCGGCGTGCCCTACTTCCTCGTCCAGTCCAGGTACGCCGTCAGCGGCGCCCAGCCCCGCGAGACCTTCGAGAAGGCCCTCGCCAAGGCCTGGGACCTCGTCGCCGCCGAGGCCGCCACCGCCTCATAGCCGCCTCCCGGCGCTCGCCAAGGTCTCGACACCACCCCGGCCCCGCCGCCTGTGCCGAGGTCTGCCCGGCCGCCGCCGGCGTGGCCGACGTCACGGCCGCGTGCCCGGCGGTCGCCGCCGGGCGTTTCCGCTGGTAGACAGCGCGGACCGGTACCGGCCGGGTAGCGCGTGCGCGACCTTCGGGGCGTCGGATAGGGCCGAACGGACCGGCCGCACGGCGCGCGGGTGCCGGCAGTCTGGCGCTCGGCGGCTCACCGGGGCGGCCGGGCCCCGGAGGTGGCGGATGAGCGGCGAGACGATCGCGCGCTGGCAGTTCGGCATCACGACCGTCTACCACTTCTTGTTCGTGCCGCTGACGATCGGGCTTTCCCTGACAGTCGCGTCGATGCAGACGGTCTGGGTGCGTACCCGGAACCCGGACTGGCTCCGGCTGACCAGGTTCTGGGGAAAGCTGATGCTCATCAACTTCGCGATGGGCGTCGTCACCGGCATCGTGCAGGAGTTCCAGTTCGGGATGAACTGGTCGGACTACTCACGTTTCGTCGGCGACGTGTTCGGCGCGCCGCTGGCGATGGAGGCGCTGGTCGCGTTCTTCCTGGAATCCACGTTCCTCGGGCTGTGGATCTTCGGTTGGGACCGGCTTCCTCGCCGGGTGCACCTGGCGACGATCTGGCTGGCCGCCGGCGGCACGGTCATCAGCGCCTACTTCATCCTGGCCGCGAACTCGTGGATGCAGCACCCGGTCGGCTACCGGATCAACCCGGACACCGGCCGCGCGGAGCTGACCTCCATCTGGAAGGTGCTGACGAACTCCACGCAGCTGGTCACCTTCCCGCATGTGCTGGCCGCCTCGCTGGTGACGGCCGGGGCGGTGCTGATGGGGCTGTCGGCCTGGCACCTGCGCCGCGGCCACCAGGTCGAGCTGCACCGCAAGGTCGCGAGGCTCGCGGTCGGCGTCACGATCGTCGCGTCGCTGGCGACCATGGGCTTCGGCCATCTGCAGGCGCAGGTGATGACCAAGCAGCAGCCGATGAAGATGGCCTCGGCCGAGGCGCTGTGGACCACCGAGACGAACGCGCCGTTCTCCCTGTTCGCCTACGGCGACGTGAACGACGGCCAGAACAAGATCGACATCAAGGTCCCTGGCCTGCTGTCGTTCCTGGCGACGAACTCGCCGAACGGCGAGGTGCGCGGCGTCACGGACGTCGCCGCCCAGGAGCAGGACAAGTACGGCCCTGGTGACTACACGCCCGTCATGGGCGTCACCTACTGGACCTTCCGGCTGATGATGGGCTTCGGTGGGCTTTCGCTGCTGCTGGCCGCCGCCTTCGGCTACTGGTTGCGCCGCACCAGGAGGCCCGCCGCCGCACCGACCGCGGTCACGGCCGCGACGGCCGCGACGGCCGAGGCCACCGAGACCGCCGAGACCGCGTCGCCCCCGGCCAGGCCGCCGGCCGGCGAGGAGCCCTCGCGGTGGTCGCGGCTGCTGCTCCTGGGGGTCGTCTGGGGCACGGCCCTGCCCTACCTCGCCAACTCCGCCGGCTGGATCTTCACCGAGATGGGCCGGCAGCCCTGGCTGGTCTTCGGCCTGCTGCGCACCGCCGACGGGGTCTCGCCCGGGGTGTCGACCGCGATGGCGCTGGTCACGGTGATCGGGTTCACCGCCCTGTACGGCGCGCTCGCGGTCGTGGCGCTGCGGCTGTTCCTGCGGCACGGGCGGGCGGACATCCCCGAGCTGCCGAGACGAGGCGGGCCGGCCGACGGCACCGACACCGGCTCCGGCTCCGGCTCGGACGGCGTCGATCGCGGCGACGCGGACGACGACCTCGACCGGCTTCCCGCGCTCGCCTACTGAGCCCCGTCGACGACTGACAAAGGAGACGTCCGGTGCTTCCCGACTTCTGGTTCGCGCTCGTCGCGGTGCTGTGGACGGGCTTCTTCGTCCTCGAGGGCTTCGACTTCGGAGTTGCCGCGCTGCTGCCGTTTCTCGGCCGCAACCGGCCCGCACCTGATCCGGCGCGCGCGGCGGACGCGGACTCGGACCGGGGGCACTCCCCGGCCGCGACCGCGCCGGCGGAACGAGACCGCCGCGCCGTGCTCGGCACCATCGGGCCCGTCTGGGACGGCAACGAGGTCTGGCTGCTCACCGCGGGCGGCGCGATGTTCGCCGCGTTCCCCGAGTGGTACGCGAGCGTGTTCAGCGGGTTCTACCTGGCGCTGTTCCTGGTGCTCGCGGCGCTGATCGTGCGCGGGGTGGCGCTGGAGTACCGCGGCAAGGCGGCGACGGACGCCGGCCGGGCCTGGTGCGACCGCGGCATCGTGCTCGGCGGGCTGCTGCCACCGCTGCTGTTTGGGGTCGCGTTCGCCAACATCGTGCGCGGGGTGAAGATGACGCCCGACCACGAGGTGACGTCGAACCTGCTGGACCTGCTCAACCCGTACGGCCTGCTCGGCGGCGTCACGGTGCTGCTGCTGTGCCTGCTGCACGGCGCCGTGTTCGTGACGCTGAAGACGGCGGGTGACGTGCGCGAACGGGCCCGCGCCGCCGCGAGCGCCCTGTTCGCGCCGACCGCCGCCGCGCTGTTCGCCTACCTCACCTGGACGGTCGCGCTGCGCGGCGATGTCGCGGTCGACGTCGTCGCCGCGGCGGCCTTCGCCGCCCTGCTGTCCGCGGTCGGGGCCCACCGGGCCGGGCGGGACGGGTGGGCGTTCGCCGCCACGGCCGCGACGCTCGCGGGCCTGGTCGCCACCTGGTTCGTGGCGATCGCGCCGGAGGTGCTGCCGAAGCTCGGCGGCGGGCCAGGGCTGACGATCCACGAGGCCGCGTCCTCGCCGTACACGCTGAAGCTGATGACGGTGGTCGCGCTGGTCGCCACTCCGGTGGTGCTGGCCTACCAGGCCTGGTCGTACTGGGTGTTCCGCCGCCGTCTGTTCGGCGCGGACGGCCCGACCGGCCACGCGCGGGAATCCCAGCCCGCCGCGCCCGACCAGGAGCCCACGACCACGACCACGTCGTCATGAAGCCGGTCGACCCGCGCCTGGCGCGCGCCGTGCCGCGCCTGCGCGGGTACCTCGGCCGGCTCGCCCTGCTCACCACGGCCTCGGCCGGTCTGCTGGTCGTCCAGGCCACGCTCCTCGTCGACGTCGTCGTGCGTGGCTGTTCGGGCCGCGTCGGGCCCGGCGAGCTGGCCGGGACGCTCGGCGCGTTCGTCTGCGTGGTCGCCGCGCGGGCCGGTGTCGGCTGGCTCGTCGCCCGCGACGGCGAGCGGACGGCGCCACGCGTGATCGCCGACCTGCGGGCGCGGGCGCTGGGGGCCGCGGTCGCGAGCGCCGAGTCCGGGGCGGCCGCGCCGAGCGCCGGGCGGATCGCGCTCGTCACCGGCGCCGGCCTGGACGGCCTGGAGACCTACCTGACCCGCTTCCTGCCAGCGCTGGTCACCGTGATCGTGATCCCACCGGTCGTCCTGGCGGTGCTCGCCCACACGGACCTGACGAGCGCGGTGATACTCGGCGTGACGCTGCCGTTGGTCCCGGTCTTCATGGTGCTGGTGGGGCTCGCGACCCGGGCGCGCACCGAGCAGCGGCTGGCTGTGCTCACCCGGCTGTCACACCACTTCCTCGACGTCGTCAGCGGTCTGGCCACGCTGCGGGTGTTTGGCCGGGCCCGCGCGCAGGTCGAGACGATCCGCCGGGTCAGCGAGGCCTACCGAGTCCAGACGATGGCCTCCCTGCGGCTGGCGTTCGCGTCGTCGCTGGTCATGGAGCTGCTGGCGACGCTGTCGGTGGCGCTGGTCGCCGTCTCGGTGGGGCTGCGGCTGGTCGACGGCTCCGTTTGCTTCTCGGCGGCGTTGCTCGTCCTCGTGCTCGCCCCCGAGGTGCACGCGCCGCTGCGCCAGGTCGGCGCCCAGTTCCACGCCACCATGACCGGTCTGACCGCGGCGTGCGCGGCGCTGGACCTGGTCGACGCCGCGCCGCCGGTGCCCGAGCCCGCCCTCGGCGCCGGCCAGCCCTCAGGAGAGGACGCGGCCAGCCCGGTGGAGGTGCGGCTGGCCGACGTCGAGCTGCGCAGGCCGGGTCTGCCCGAGCCGACCCTGCAAGGGGTCACGCTGACGCTGCGGCCCGGGGAGATCACCGCGCTCGTCGGGCCGAGCGGGGCGGGCAAGAGCAGCCTGGTCGACATCCTGCGCGGCGGCGTGCGGCCGTCCGCCGGACAGGTGCTCGTCGACGGCGTCGACGTCGCGACCCTGGCGCCGGCCGCGTGGCGCGACCGGGTCGCCTGGCTCCCCCAGCGTCCGCACGCGCTCGCCGCGGGTGCGCCTGATCTGCTCGCGGACGGCCGCACGGCCACGGTGGCCGACGAGGTCGCGCTGGGCCTGCCACGGTGGGCGGGCCGCCCGGCGCCGGCCGCGGCCGGGATGGACGCCGCGGTGACGGCGGCGGTCGCCGCGGCGGGCGCGCCGGACGCGGACAAGCCACTGGGCGAGGACGGCCGCGCGCTGTCGGCCGGCGAGCTGCGGCGGGTGGCGCTCGCTCGGACGTTGGCCAGGCGGGCGCCGCTGATACTGCTCGACGAGCCGAGCGAGAGCGTCGACTCCCTGACCGAGGCGCACGTCGCCGCGGCGGTCGCAGCTCTACGCGGCCACGCGACGGTGCTCGTCGTCGCCCACTCGTCCGCCCTCGTCCAGGCCGCCGACCGGGTGATCACTCTGGACGCGGGCCGGGTCGTCGCCGACGAGTCCCGCCTCGTCGGCCGCCACACGCCGCCAGGTCCCGCCACTGCGTCCTCCCCCCGCCCCCACCAGCGCGGCTCTGTGGCGGATCGGCGAGTCCATGGGCCCAACCATCTGCCACGCTTCGCCGTCGCCGCGCGAACTGTGGCAGATGAACGTGCCTATGGACTCGCCAGCCCGCCACGCTTCGTCCCAGACAGGCACGTGCTGCGTGTCGCGCTGGCCGGGAGTCTCTCCCCGCGGGGGTGGGCCCGGCTGGGCCTCGGCGTCGCGGCCGGGACCGGGGCCGTGCTGGCCGGGTTCGGGCTGACCGGGACGGCGGCCTGGCTGATCAGCCGGGCGTCGGCGCATCCGCCGGTGCTGACGCTGATGGTCGCGGCGGTCGCCGTCCGGGCGTTCGGCCTCGGGCGGCCGGTGCTGCGCTACGCCGAGCGGCTGCTCACCCACGACGCGGCGTTGCGAGGCCTGGCGGGGCTGCGCGCCGAGGCGTTCCGCCGCCTCGCGGGCCTCTCCCCCGCGGCGCTCGCCGGCCGACGCCGCGGCGATCTGCTGCGCGGCTTCACCGCGGACGTCGACGGACTAGCCGAGGCCCTCCCCCGCGCGTTCACGCCCCTCGCGGTCGCCGCACTCACCGCGGTCGCGGCGACGACCGCGTTCACGGTCATGACGCCGTCGGCCGGTCCGCTGGTCGCCGCCGGCCTGCTCCTCACGGCCGCCGCCGCGGCCGCGGGTACGGCGGCGGCACGCGCGGGACGGCACGCGGCCAGCCGGGAGCGAGCCTGCCGCGACGCTGCCGTGGTGGCGCTCGCGGAGCGGCTCGACGAGGCCGTGGCCTTCGGCGTCGCGGCGGCGCGTCTCGAGGCTCTGCGCCGGCGCGACGCCGACCTGGTCCGGCTGATCACGGCCCGCCGCCGCTCGGCCGCGTGGGCGGGCCCGGCTCAGGCGCTGGTCGCCGGCCTGTGCACCGCCGCGATCGCGGCCGTCGGCGCCGCCGCCGTCCACCACCGCGCGCTGGGCTGGGAGCTGTTCGCCGTGCTGGTGCTGCTCACCCCAGCCGTCTTCGAGCCGGTCGCCGGCCTCGGCGACGCCCTGGCCGCGGCCGGCGACGCCCGCGACGCCGCCACCCGCCTGGCCGACGTTCTGCCCGTGGAGGTTGACAGGGGCGCGTCCATGGACACGGGCGCGGGTGGAGGGCCGGTCTCCGGGGTTCCTCACGGGCCGCTCGCCGTGCGGCTGATCGGGGTGCGCGCCGGCTACCCGGGAACGCCGGCGGCGTGCGTGCTGGACGGCGTGGACCTGGAGGTCCCGGCGGGTGCGCGGATCGCGCTCACCGGCGCCAGCGGCGCCGGCAAGAGCACGGTCGCGTCTCTGCTCACCGGCCTGGCCGAGCCCGCGGCGGGCCACGTCGAGCTCGGCGGCGTCGGCCGGTGGGTCGACCTGCGAGACGTGCCCGAGGAGCGCCTGCGCGGCGCCGTCGTCGCGCTCACCCAGGACGCGCATGTCTTCGATGCCACGATCCGGGAGAACCTCCGGCTCGCGCGGCCGGAGGCGAGCGACGCGGAGCTGATGGCCATGCTTGGCCGGGTCGGACTCGCCGACTGGCTGGCGGCCCTGCCCCGTGGACTGGACACCCGTGTCGGCCCCGATGGGGCCTGTATCTCCGGCGGCCAGCGCCAGCGTCTCCTGCTCGCCCGCGTCCTGCTCACCGACGCCCGGATCCTGGTGATCGACGAGCCGACGGCCCATCTGGACGCCGCCACCGAACGGCAGATCGTCGACCTTCTGTTCACCCTGCCCGCCGACCGCACGGTCGTGGTCATCACCCATCGGTCCGCCGGCCTCGACCGGATGGACGCCGTCTACCAGGTCTCGGATAGGCGCGTGTCGCGCGTCGAGCGCCCCTGTTCGGCGACCGCGGCCGGCATCGGCTCCAGGGCCCTCGTCATGGGTTAGAAGAGTGCGCCCTGGACGCCTGCGTGGTGGCTGAAAACGTTCACGGCCAGCGCGGGTGATCCGCTGACCGAGCGCGAACCGTCCGCCCGCGACGTCAGGAAGTCGCCCTCCCGCCCGGGTCTCGCACCGCGCGGCCCGGGTGGTGCGACGAGGGATGTCTAGGCGCCGGCGGAACGGGATCGGCCGGTGGCCGCCGGGGGATCGAGGAGGCGGCCGTCGTCGTTCCAGGCCCCGGCCTGCTTGACCGTGCGGAACACCGGCGAGGTCTCCAGGGTCTGCACGCCGTCGAGCGGGCCGACGCGGTGGGTGGTGAAGGCGTAAAGGTCGGCCAGGTCACGGCAGACGACCGCGGCCACGAGGTTGTGCGGGCCGGACAGGGCTGCGGCGAACGCGACCTCCGGCAGCTCGGCGAGCGCCTGCCCCGTCTTGTGCAGCCGCGCCGGGCTGACCCGCATGTACAGGTGGGCCTTCACGCCGTGGCCCAGGGCAGGCATGGCCAGGTCCATGTCGATGATCACCATGCCGCTCTGCAGGAGCGCGGCGAGCCGGCGGGTCACGCGGCCCTCGCTGATCCCCGCCGCGGCGGCCAGCTCGGCGTAGCTGGCGCGGCCGTCGCGGGCCAGCACATCGGCGATCGCGTCGTCGACCGGGTCCAGCGGCCGGGTCCCGCCCGTCTCGACGGTCGCCAGCGGGGTCGCGGCGGCGCGCAGCGCGGCGGTCTCGTCGGCGCTCAGGTGACCGGCGAGCCCGCCCCAGTCGTCGGAGTGCTGGCCGACGAAGGTGTGCAGCACGACGGAGGCCTCGACGTTCAGGACGTGGGTCGCTCGCGGCAGCCGGCGGGTCAGCAGGGTGTCGCGCGGCTCGGCCGACAGGGACCGCATGCAGAACGCCACCTCGGATCCCGCCGACGCCAGGACCACCCACACGATGTCGTCGCGCCGCGCGAGGGCCGCGGCCAGCGCCTCGGCGCCGTCGGGCCGGCAGTGCACCCGGATGTTCCACGGATGCTCGCCGGCCGTGGCCGGGTTGACGACGCCGAAGATCCGCAGGACGCCGTCCCGGCGCAGCGTCCCATAGCGCCGGGCGACCGTGCGTTCGGGCAGGCCGAGCACCGCGGCGATCCGCGCGAAGTGGGCCCGCGGCGCCAGCTGCAGGGCGCGGATGATCCGCAGGTCGTCCGGATCGGTCACCACGTTCCGGGCCCGCGAGGTGTCGGATTCCCGCAGTGCCGTCGCCATCACGGATGGAAATCTACACCGCGCCCCAGCAGCGGGGCCTCCGTTCGACGACCTTCGGCAGAGTGGGGCACCGGCGGCGCGGGACGTCCCGCCGTCGAGGTCGCCCAGGTTGCGAGGCGCGCCCGGTCGGAGATGGGTGAGGGTCGATGGAACGTAGATGGTGGACGCTGGTCGCGGTGCTGGCGGCGACGTTCATGCTGCTGCTCGACATCACGATCGTCGTGGTGGCGCTGCCCGACATCCAGCGGGAGCTGCACACCAGCTTCAGCGACGTGCAGTGGGTGGTCGACGCCTACGCCCTCACCCTCGCGGCGCTGCTGCTGACGTCCGGCTCGCTGGCCGACCGGTACGGCCGCCGGCGGCTGTTCCTCATCGGGCTGGGGATCTTCACCGCCGGCTCCGCGTTGTGCGCGGCCGCGCAGACGCCGATGATGCTCATCATCTCCCGCGCGCTGCAGGGCGTCGGCGGGGCGATCATGTTCGCCACCTCGCTCGCGCTGCTCGCCATGAACTTCCACGGCCGGGAGCGCGGCGTCGCGTTCGGCGCGTGGGGCGCGGTCGCCGGCGTCTCGACGGCGCTCGGCCCCATCCTCGGCGGCMTGATCACCAGCGGGGTCAGCTGGCGCGGCATCTTCTGGGTGAACCTGCCGATCGGGGTGGCCGCCATCGCGATCACCCTGCGGAAGGTGGCCGAGTCACGCGCCCCGCAGTCCCACCGGCCGGACTGGGCCGGGTTCGCGACGCTCACATCCGGGCTGGTCGCGCTCGTCTACGGGCTGATCCGGGCCAGCGAGGACGGCTGGGGCGACGGCGGGGTGATCKTCTGCTTCGTCCTGGCGGCGCTGCTCCTCGTCGCGTTCGTCGTCGCAGAGACACGGGTGGCGCACCCGATGTTCGACCTGTCGCTGCTGCGGATCCCGACGTTCCTCGGCGGCTCCGTCGCCGCGTTCGCGATGAACGGATCGCTGTACGCGATGCTGCTCTACCTGACGGTCTACCTGCAGAACGACCTGGGCTACTCCGCGCTGCAGGCCGGCGTGCGCCTACTGATCCTGTCCGCCACCGCGATGGTCGTCTCCACCATCGCCGGCCGGCTCTCGACGTTCGTGCCGGTCCGCTGGCTCATCGGCCCCGGCCTCGCCCTCGTCGGCGTCGGGCTGCTGCTGATGGCGGGCCTCACCGCCGACTCCAGCTGGACCCACCTGATCCCCGGCTTCGTCGTCGCCGGCGCCGGGTCCGGGCTGGTGAACCCGCCGCTGGCCTCCACCGCGGTCGGCGTCGTGCACCCGTTCCGCTCCGGCATGGCCTCGGGCGTCAACACCACGTTCCGCCAGGTCGGCATCGCGGTCGGCACCGCCGCCTACGGCTCGATCTTCACGGCCCGGCTCGCGCACGGCCTGGGCGACCGCCTCGCCGGCACCCCGGAGCTGGCCGGGCGCGAGAGCCAGATCGCCGACGCGGTGCACGGCGGTGCCGCGGGCCAGGCGATCGGCGCCGCGCCGGCCGCGGTCCGGGGCACCCTCACCGAGGCGATCCACGCCAGCTTCGCCGGCGCGCTGAACGACCTGTTCGTCACCGCCGGCATCCTCGGGCTCGTCGGCGGCGCGCTCGCCCTCGTCCTCATCCGCGGCAAGGACTTCGCCGCCGTCCCCCAGCAGGTCCCGCCGACGGGCGCCGCGCCCGACGCCCGCTTGGCCCAGGCCCCAGCCGCGGCGACGCCCGAGTCCRCCAGCCCCGCGGCGTAGCCCCACGCGCACGGTTGCATCCGGCGAAGCCCGGCGATCTTGACGGCAGATCGTCCGGCGCGGAGACCTCGCGGACGCCGGACGGGGCCCCCGACGGGGTCAGTCCGGCGACGGGAAGGCTCGATCGCGGGAAACCTCGCGGCCAAGATCGATGGGTCTGGCTGGATGCGATCGGGTCCGCGCGCACGCCGGCAGGTAAGTGCGCACTCATTTACTTCAAGGCTGGGCCGCGTTAGGTTTCGTCTCCATGACGAAGTTCGGTCTTCTCACCCCCGTTCTGTCTCTTGTGCCGGGAGCGCATGCCGACTGGGAGCGGGACGGCGGGATCGATGACGTGCGCAGGATCGCCGAGGCGGCGGACAGCCTCGGCTACGACTACCTCACCTGCAGCGAGCACGTCGCCATTCCCGCGGAGGGGGCGAGTATGCCCGGGCCCCGCTACTGGGACCCGCTCGCCACGTTCGGCTACCTGGCCGCCCACACCACGCGCATTCGGTTCACGACCTCGGTGCTGGTGCTCGGCTACCATCACCCGCTTGACATCGCGAAGCGGTACGGGACCCTCGATCGCATCTGCGGTKGGCGGCTCAACCTCGGTCTCGGCGTCGGCTATCTGGAACCCGAGTTCCGCCTGTTGGGTCTGCCGTTCGAAGGCCGCGGCGCCCGCGCCGACGACGCGATCCGAGCGCTGCGGGCCTCCTTCGGCCGGCGTCACCCGTCCTATGCCGGTCCCTGCTATCAGTTCGACGAGATGATTGTCGATCCTTTCGGCGTGCAGACCGACATCCCGATGTGGATCGGCGGACGCACGCCGCGCTCGCTGCGCCGCGCCGTGGCGCTGGGCGACGGCTGGTATCCCTTCGCCGTCTCACCCCGGACAGCGGCGGAGTGGCTGGCCACAGCGGCCAAGACGGATGACTGGCGGCGACGCGAGCGACCCCTCGACGTGATCCTCGGCCCGCCGCGCCCGATCGACCCCCTGGGAAAGCCGGACGAGGCGAGCGGCGCCGTGCACGCGCTGCTCGACGCCGGCGCCACCACGATCTCGCTCCGGTTCGTCCACCACTCGCTCGACCACTATCTGGAGCAACTCGAAGCGATGCACACGGTCATGGCCACGCTCTGACAGCCACCACCGACCCGAACACCTTGGAGCCCACGTGGACCCACAGCAACTCTCGGACCTCTACGAGATCCAGCGGCTGAAGGCGCGGTACTTCCGATTCATGGACCTACGGATTTGGGACGAGTTTCGCGATGTCTTCACCGACGACCTCGAGCTCTATATCGAGCACACGACGACGCCGCAGGCCACCGAGCCGACGATTAAAGGCGCCGACACGCTCGTGGCCTACCTGGCGGCCTCGGACCCACGCAAGGTCACGGTCCACCACGGACACATGCCCGACATCGAGTTCCTCGACGAGAACAACGCGACCGGAATCTGGGCCATGTTCGACTGGGTCGACGACCCGGGACGCGGTTTCGCGTCGCAGGGCTACGGACACTATCACGAGCGCTACGTTCGCTGCCCGGACGGCAAATGGCGCATCTCGTCGGTGCGGCTGACCCGAATCCGCTCCAATTCCGTCCCGCACCAGGAGTCCGATCTCGAAGCCACACTCGACAGCGAAACCCTGGCCGCCGTGTCGCCACAGCAATAACGGAGGATCATCCGGCGGGCGGGGCAGTCGCGTCGTCACCGGTCAGCGGGTGGTGGCGACCGTGGCGCCGGCGGACCTTACGACAATGCGGATGCGGTCGGCGCGGAAGAGGTCGTGCGAGTGCTCGAACGGCTCGCCCGCCGGGTCGTAGGTCGTGCGTTGCAGGGCGAGCAGCGCGGCCCCGACGGTGGTGCGCAGCAACGCGGCCTCCTCGTCGCCCGCGACGACCACCTCGATCTGTTCGACCGCCTCGCCCGGGCGGACGCCGTACTCGTCGGCGAACAGCTCGTAGAGGGAGCCGGACAGCGGCCGGTTGAACAACCCCGGGAAGCGGCGGGCGGGGAAGCAGGCGTTCTCCAGGGAGATCGGCCCGCCGTCGGCGAGGCGGATCCGCACGATCCGCGCGACCGGGTCGCCGGGGGTGAGCGCCAGCGCCGCCGCGACGGCCTCGTCGGCGGGCTCCAGGGCCGCGCTCACCACCTGCGAGCCGGCGGTGAAGCCCTGGGTACGCAACAGCTCGGGGACGCCGACGATGCGGGACAGGTCCCGTTCGACCTTGCGGGGCGCGACGAAGGTGCCGCCGCCCCGGCCGCGGACCCGCAGGATGACGCCCTCCCGCTCCAGCGCCGTCAGCGCCTGGCGCAGGGTCGCGCGGCTGACGCCGAGCGCGGCGGCGAGGTCGCGTTCGCCACCGATGCGCTCCCCGGGGCCGCGGGTCCCGTCGACGACCAGCTGGCGCAGCCGGCGCCGTACGTCGGCCGCGGTCGGACCGAGCGAACCGGACTGGTCGAGCTGGAGTGCCACCGCTCCAGTCTGGCCGACAGGGGCCGCGTCGCCCGAGGATGGGCTCAGATCTCTTCCAGGGCGGCGGGCGACTCGGGAAGGATCTGGCCGCCGTCGACCACGAGGGACTGACCGGTGATGTACGCGGCCTCGTCGGTGGCGAGGAACAGGGCCGCGTGGCCGATCTCGTCGACCTCGCCGAGGCGCCGCATCGGGATGGCTGCCTCCATCGAGCGCAGGTAGTCCTCGCCGAGGTCGGCCAGGCCCTCCGTGACGATGTTGCCGGGGAGGATCGCGTTGACGGTGATCTTGTGCGGGGCGAGCTCGATCGCGGCCGTCCGCATGAAGCCGAGCATGGCTGCCTTCGACGCGCCGTAGTGCGACCAGCCGGGATACCCGGTGTGCGGGCCGGTGATCGACGACGTGAGGAGCACCCGGCCGTGKCCGGACGCCTTCAGCGCCGGCAGGAACGCCTGGACGGTGAGGATCGCTCCCTTGACGTTCGTGCCGAGCATCTCGTCGATGTCGCCCTCGGTCATCGTCGCCAGCGGGGCGCTCGGGAAGATGCCGGCATTGGCGCAGACGACGTCGACGCTGCCGTGGCGCTCCAGCACCTCGGCGGCCAGCCGCGCGGTGTCGGCGGCCGACGCCACGTCCGCGGCGACGAACGAGACCGTGCCGCTGGCCGTCTTGGCGAGCTCGGCCGCCGCCGCCTCGGCGACGGTGGCGTCCCGGCCGGTGATGACGACGTTCGCGCCGGCCCCGGCGAACACCCGGGCGATGCCCTTCCCGATTCCCCGGGTGCCACCGGTGACGACGACCGTGCGTCCCTCGACGGGCGTGAACATCTAGGCGATCCCCTTGGGCAGCAGAGTTCCGGTGAGGTAGCGGTCGGCGAGGTCGAGGCTCGCGTGGGCGAACGCCGTGACGTCGTCGACGGCGTCGGCGTGCGGGTGGGTGCCCAGCCACGCGGTCAGCTGCAGCCGGCGCAGCAGGACGAACGTCGACACCATGGCCACGTCGTCGGCCGTCAGCGGGACGTGGCGGCGGTAGGCCGCGAGCCACGCGGCGACCAGGTCGGGCATCGCCGGATGGTGCTCGATGAACGACAGCGCCGCGGCGAGGTCAAACAGGTACCAGCTGAATCCGCAGTCGTCGAAGTCGATGACGGTGATCGCGTCGTCGGCGGTGACCATGAGGTTCGCCAGCCGCATGTCGGCATGGATCAGGCCGTACCTGTCCGGGCCGGCGCCGAACTGGTCGACCAGTCCCTCGACGGTCACGGCGGCTCGGGTCATCAGCTCACGCTCGGCCGCGGGCGCGCCGGCCCGGGACGGCCGGGCGTCGCCACCGCCGGCGAGCGCCCAGGCCAGGCCGCTGCGCCAGTCGCCCCAGCGGCCGTCCGGGCCGATGGTCGTCGGCAGGCTCCACTCGAACCGGGCGAAGCCCGGCGGCCGGCCCCAGCCGCGGGCATGCAGCTGCATCCGGCCTGCGATGTCGCCCAGGGTGGCGAAGGAAGCGACCAGTTCGGCGGTGTCGTCCGGCTCCGGCGGCCGGCCGTCGACCCAGGCGAACAGCACCGCCTGCCGGTCACCGACGCCCGGCGGGCGCACCGTGGTGAGCACCTCGCCGGCCCGGTTCGGGATCACCGGCGGGGTCCGCACGACGCCGTCGGCACGCAGCGCCGCGACCCAGGCCAGCTCGCCGTGGATCTCGGCCGGCCCGTGGTAGCCGGGGCGGTGCAGCCGAAGCGCGAACCGCCGCCCGCTCGCCGGGTCGTCGACCCGGTAGGTGGCGTTCTCCGACAGGTTCAGCAGCGACACCTCCGGGCGCGCGCCGAGGTCGTAGGCGGCCAGCACCTCCGGCAGCAGCGCCTCCAGCGCCTCCAGCTCGCCGGTGACGGAGACGTCCGCCGCGGTGTCCCCGGCGGCCGCCGGATCGGTCATCGTCATCTACTCGGTCACCTGCTCACGGTGGCCTGGTCGGGTGCCAGGTCCACTCCGGACAGCGCGTCCTGGTGCGCCAGCCGGACCGCCGTGGCCGTGCGTTCGAGCAGGTCGGCCGCCAGCTCGTCGGACAGCAGCAGGCCCGGCTTGAACTGCAGCACCCGCGGGTCGAGGGCGGAGAATATCGCCCAGACGCCGTGCTCGTAGAGACGGCGGGAGACGAACCGGGCACCCTGCGGGTGGTCGAAGCGCAGACCGATGACCAGGCCGTCCTGGCGGATCTCGACCAGCCAGTCCGGGTTGTCCGCGGCGATGCCGGTGAGGCCCTCGGTGAACGTCTTGATCAGCGTGTCGACCCGGTCCCGCGTCGCCGGCCGCTGGGTGATCTCCAGGGTGCGCAGGGCGACCACGCAGCCCAGGTCCGAGCCGCCGAACGTGGAGATGTGCGCGAAGCCGTCCTCCTCCAGCCAGCCGGCGGCGGCCGGGCCGAGGATCGTCGCCGCCACCGGGTAGATCCCGCCTGAGAGGCCCTTGCCGGTCACCAGGATGTCGGGCGTGACGCCGTGCTTGGTGATGCCCCACAGCTCGCCGGTGCGGCCGAGGCCCGTCTGCACCTCGTCCGCGACGTAGAGCGTGCCGGCGTCGGCGCACAGCTTGGCGACGGCGGCGAGGTAGCCGGGCTCGGGCATGACGAAACCGGAGGTAGCCGGAATCGTCTCCAGCAGCACCGCGGCGACGTCGCCCCCGGCCAGCGCGGCCGCCATCGCGTCGAGATCGTTGAACGGGACCCGGATGACCTCATCGGGGCGGCCGGCGAGGAAGCGCTCGGCGTAGCGGTCGTCGCCGGTGGCGACGGCGAGGCCGGTGTGGCCGTGGAACGCGCCGATCGCGGACACGATCTTGCGGCGGCCGGTCGCGTAGCGGGCGGACTTCAGCGCGATGTCGACCGCCTCGCCGCCGCCGCTGCCGAACGTGACCTTGCCGTCCGGGATCGGCCCGGAGGTGACCAGCGCCTCGGACAGCGCCGCACGGCCGAGCGCGGCGAAGTGGTGGTTGCCGATGTCGAGGTGCGCGAGCGCGGCGACGAGCGTCGCGACGACCTCGGGGTTGCGATGGCCGAGGTTGTAGGTGCCGCCGTTGAGGTGGACGTCGACGAGGGTGTTGCCGTCGAGGTCGTGCAGCAGGTAGYCCGCGCGCTCGCCGATCACGAGCGGGGTGCCGGCGTCGGTCCAGAACCTCGTCTTGCTCGGGTTCCAGTAGCGCTCGCTCGCGGCGAGCACATCCACCTTCGGGGTGGCCAGCAGCCGGTCGACGAGATCGTCACGGGCCGCGCCAGGGGCGGTCGCGGCGGCCCCGCTGACGGGACCGCCGAGGGGGTTGCTGGCGGGATCACTGGGGTCCGCGGCGGTGCCCGCGGCGCTGTCACGGTTGCCCACGGGTCGACCGTAGCGTGGCCCCGGGCCAGTGGTCTGGTAAAGGTACGTACCGTTTACGTTTCCGCCACGTTGTGGCCTGTTTCGGCGTGTGAAAAGGTCTGGCCCCGCCTTGTGGCGCCCCCTGTTCAGGGGCCACGATCGCCCCGATACGCGCCAGCCGCCGCAGCGGCCGCGCACAGCGGGAGGTAGCCACAAGGTGAGCGTGCAGAGTGAGGCCGCGGCTCCAGTAGCCGCCGCCGGCACCAGCGGCGTGCAGCGGCTCAGGCCGGGCACGGTCGGTCTCTTCGGGGTCCTGTTCATGGTGACGGCCAACGCCGCACCGATCACCGCGATGACCGGCAACCTGCCGATCGCCGTCGGTTACGGCGACGGCATCCACGGCCCGGCGGCGTTCCTGGTCGCCACCATCATTCTGACGATCTTCTCCGTCGGGTACGTCGCGATGACGAAACACATCACCGCGACGGGCGCGTTCTACGGCTTCATCTCCCAGGGCCTCGGCCAGGCCGCCGGCATGGCCTCCGGCTTCCTCGCGACGATGTGCTACATCGTCTTCGAGGGCTCGCTGATCGGCATCCTCTCGTCGTTCGCGAAGACGACGATGGAGACGGTGTTCAGCGCGCCGTCGGTCTCCTGGGTCTGGTACGCACTGGTCAGCATCGCGGTCATCGCGGTGCTCGGCTACTTCAACATCGCGATCTCCGGCAAGATCCTGGGCGTCTTCCTCGTCACCGAGGTCATCCTGCTGCTGGTCATGTCGTTCGGCGTGCTCTTCACCGGTGGCGGCCCCGACGGCCTGCTCCCCGACGCCATCAACCCGGTCGGCGCGTTCAAGTCGGTGCCCGCCAGCTCCGACGGCGCCATCGTCGGCGTCGCCGGCCTCGGCATCTTCTTCGCCCTGTGGTCCTGGGTCGGCTTCGAGACGACCGCGGTCTACGGCGAGGAGTCGAGGGACCCGAAGAAGATCGTCCCCCGGGCGACGATGATCGCCGTCATCGGCCTCGGCGTCTTCTACACGTTCGTCTCCTGGATGGCGGTCGCGTACTCCGGCAAGACCGGCGCCGTCGACGTCTCCCGCACGGACGCGTTCTCGCTGTTCTACACGCCCACCGGCGACCTGCTCGGTTCGTTCTTCGTCGACCTCTACAAGGTCATGACGGTGACCGGCTCGTTCGCCTGCGCGCTGGCGTTCCACAACGCCGCCTCGCGCTACCTGTACGCGATCGGCCGGGAGGGCCTGTCGAGCGGGCTGACGAAGTCGCTCGGCGCGTCCCACAAGAAGCACGGCTCGCCGCACGTCTCCTCGGTCGTCCAGACCGCGATCACCCTCGTCATCGTGCTGCTGTTCTACTTCCTGCAGAAGCCGACCGACACGGTCTCGGACGTCCCGTACGTGTACCTGTACGGCCTGATGGCGATTCTCGGCACGATGGCGCTGCTGTTCGTGCAGTCCATCTCGTCGATCGCCGTCATCGGCTACTTCCACGTCCGCAAGATGCACCCGGAGACGGCCTCCTGGTGGCGGACGCTGGTCGCGCCGATCCTCGGCGCCGCCCTGCAGATCTACGTCATCATCCTGCTGTTCCAGAACCTCGACTTCGCCGCCGGCGCCGCCTCCGACAGCCCGGTGTTCAAGGCATCGCCGTATATCGCGCTCGGCGTGTTCGTGATCGGTCTCGCGGTGGCGCTCGGGATCCGGTTCCGGAACCCGGAGAAGTACGCGACGATCGGGCGGATGGTCATGGAGGAAAGCCACGAGCGGGAGCCCGAGGGCGCCCTGCCACCGGCCGGCGCCATCCCCGCCCAGCCCGCCGGCGAGGCAGCCGTCTAGCCAGGTCCATCCCGGGCGCAGGGTCCCGACACGCGGTTCCGGCTCGGCCGGCGCCCGCCACGATCTCGTTGGGGGCGCCAGCCGAGCCGGGCCGCGTCGGACTACTGCCGACATCCCGCTCCCAGGACGAAGCGGAACGACGAGGCGAGACAGTGCCGCGACGGCAGGGCGTGGCGGCAAGAAAGGTGGGCGGCCGATGACGTTCCGGGCGACGGTACGGGGCACCAGCTACGTCTTCCCCGACCTCGCGGCGCTGCTCGCGAGCGCGAACGAGGAGAAGTCCGGCGACCAGCTCGCCGGGATCGCCGCTGGCTCCGCCACCGAGCGGGTCGCGGCGAAGCTCGCGCTCGCCGACGTGCGCCTGGGCGACATTCTCGCCACCCCGCTGCTCGACGACGCCGTCACCGAGCTCATCCTGCGCGAGCACGATGTCGCGGCGTTCGCCGACGCGGGGCTCGCGAGCCGCACCGTCGGGGAGTTCCGCGAGCTGGTCCTCTCCCCCGGCTTCGCCGACGCGTGGTCGGCCGGCGGGTTCGCGAGCGCCATCACCCCGGAGATGGCGGCGGCCGTCGCGAAACTCATGAGCGACAAGGACCTCATCGTCGGCGCGAAGCCGCTGCGCACCGTCACCCGCTGCCGCAACACCATGGGCGAGGCGGGCGTGCTGGGCGTGCGCGTCCAGCCGAACCATCCGACCGACGACGTCGAGGGCATTCTTCTTTCCGCGCTCGACGGCATTCTCTACGGCTGCGGCGACGCCGTCCTCGGCGTCAATCCGGTGAACGAGTCCGTCGCCAGTGTCGGCGCGGTGCTGCACGGCCTGCAGAGCCTGATCCGCCGGCTCTCGCTGCCCACGCAGACCTGCGTGCTCGCCCACATCACCACCCAGCTCGCGGYGCTCGCCACCGGCGCGCCCGTCGACCTGCTGTTCCAGTCGATCGCCGGGACGGAGGCGGCGAACCGCTCGTTCGGGATCAGCCTGGAGATGCTCGCCGAGGGCCGGGAGGCGGTGCTCGCGCACCACCGCGACCGGTCCGGCGAGTTCGTCGGCGACAACGTCATGTACTTCGAGACCGGACAGGGCAGCGCCCTTTCCGCCGACGCGCACGGCGGCCTCGACCAGCTCACCGTGGAGGCCCGGGCGCACGGCGTCGCCCGCGCCTACCAGCCTTTCCTGGTGAACTCCGTCGTCGGGTTCATCGGGCCGGAGTACCTCGCCGACGCCCGCCAGATCACTCGCGCCGGCCTGGAGGACCATTTCATCGGAAAGCTGCTCGGCCTGCCGATGGGCATCGACGTCTGCTACACCAACCACGTCGACGCCGACCAGAACACCAACGACGACCTGCTCGTCCTGCTGGTCGCCGCCGGCTGCAACTTCGTGATGGGCGTTCCGGGCGCGGACGACGTGATGCTCTCCTACCAGTCGACGAGCTACCACGACGCGGCCGGCATGCGTGACCTTTTCGGCCTGTCCGCGACGCCGGAGTACACCGCCTGGCTGCACGACCGCGGCCTGGTTCGGGGTGGCCGCCTCGCCGATCCCGACCCGGACGTCGCCGCCGCGCTGCTCGCCGGCCTCGACAAGGCCGTCCTCGACGTCCCCGCCCCCACCCGCGCGCTGACCAGCGGCCGGTGACCACGATGCCCGAACCGATAGCCGTACCCGAACCCATGGCCGTACCCGAGCCCACGGCCATGCCCGAGCCCACGGCCGGAGCCGGCCCGACGACCTCGGCTTCCGCCTCCGCCTCCGCCGGCGGTGGTTCCGCGGAACCACCCATCCCGCCCACGGTCACCGGCCGCCCGAACCCCGGCCCGGCCGCCTTCGAGAGCCGGGTGCGGGCGGTGACCCCGGCCAGGCTGTTCCTCGGCCGTTCGGGCACGTCGCTGCGTACCGCCGACCAGCTCGCGCTGCGCGCCGACCACGCCGCCGCCCAGGACGCCGTCCACGCCGCGCTCGACCTGGAGACCGGCCCGCTCGCCTCGCTGGTCGGCCGGTTCGGCCTGTTCGCCGTCGGCTCGGCCGCGCCCGACCGGGCGACCTACCTGCGCCGGCCCGACCTCGGCCGGCGGCTGTCCCCCGAGGGCCGCGCCCAGGTCGCCCGCCGGTGCCCGCCCGGCGCCGACCTGCAGGTCGTCATCGGCGACGGCCTGTCCGTCGCGGCCGTGGACGCCCAGGTCCCCGCCCTGCTACCGGCCCTGCTCGACGCTGCCCGCGAGGCCGAATGGAGCGTGGGTCAGGTCTTCGCCGTCCGCAACGCCCGCGTCGGCCTGCTCAACGAGATCGGCGAGCTTCTGGACCCGGCCGTGGTCGTGCTCCTCATCGGCGAACGCCCCGGCCTGGTCACCGCCGAGAGCCTGAGCGCCTACCTGGCCTGGCGCCCGCGCGCGAGCCACACCGACGCCGACCGCAACCTGATCTCCAACATCCACACCCGCGGCGTCGGCATTCCTCAGGCCGTCACCCGGATCCTCGCCCTGGCCACGGCGATGCGCGCCACAGGTACCTCAGGCGTCCTCGTCAAGGAAGACCCCAGCACCCCGGCTGCCCTCCCCACGGGACCACGTTGAATAGCTCATGACGTCTTCGATGCTGGTCGCGTTCAATGCCCGACGCAGCCACGCGGCAAGCTCATAGAGATCGCCACATTCACTAATCCGGTCGAGGTCAGCCGCCGGCACCGGAAATTCCCGAACCGCGAGCGCATCCAGAACCGCCGCGGACAGAAGGTCAAGCTGCCCCTCCTTTCTGTCTTCTGCCCGGCCCGGCCCGGCCCGTGAGCCAGCCGCGGCTCCATCCCCGCGCGAAGCCGTCGAAGTAGGTTTCCTGAAGGGAATTGTCGTCGAGCCCGGACCGCCCGTCGCTAGAGCTCAACACGCCCCACCTCGGGGCTCGGCTCGCCGACGACGTCTTCGGCGCTGATAGCGGTCAGAGCCCGGTCCAGCCAGGTGTCCAGCAGGTCGAGATCGGCGCAGGCGCGGATCTGCTCCTCCACCGCGGCCGGAACGGGGACACCGCGCCGGCTCAGGACCCTCAGCACGGAGTCGGCCTTGCCCTCGGCCTTGCCCTCGGTCTTGCCCCTCGCCTCGAGCTCGCGGAAGAGCTCGCTGCGGTACTCGGAGTCGACCACGGTCATATGTTCCTCCCATAGGTCCCGCGCTGCCTTCGACAGCGCGACCAGCAACATGTCACAGATCTTGCGGGAGACCTCCTGGTCAGCGTGGTGCATCCCGTCGTACAGCGCGGCGAACGCGGGTACGAGCGTCGCCGGGTCGTCGCCGCCGTGGCAGATCAACGACAGCGCGGCCAGCGAGAGATTCGCCCTGGCCTGCGCCGAGTCCTCCACCAAAGGCAGGTCGTCCAGGCTCAGGAGACAGGGCCACAGCCGCACGCTGAACCTGTCCGTACCGGCCATGCCGCGGTATCTCTCGGCGTCTCCGGCCTCCGGGCAGAAGACCGCGAGGAGCACGCCGACGTCCAGCTCCTGCTCGAGGGAGGTCGCGTAGTACTTCCACGCCCGCCATTTGCCCGGCACCCATCGGCGCTGCACCTCGATGACGAGGGCGTACACCCGCTTGCCGGCGCGGGTGAACACCAGGGTGTTGTCAGCGTGGTAGCTGGTCGGTGCGAGCTTCTGGAACGTCGCGGGGCCCCGGTGGGCGTCATCGTGCCTCGGCAGGCCGATGTGGAACGTTCGGTCCAGCAACGCCGCCGTCGCGTCCGGAAAGGCGGCGAAGGCCGCCACCGCCGATTCGTGCTCACCACTCGGCATAGCTCGCTCATCCCTGTCGGGTCAGTCAGTGACTGACCCGACAGTACCGGACTGATCGAGAAAGGGCCAACGGGACATTCCGGCGGCGCGTGTCCAGGCGGCGCGGCCGACTCGGCGGGATGCCCTGGCTCGCGTCGCCGCCTCGGCGGCCCGATCAGCCGAACAGTCTGCCGGTCGTGGTTGCGACGACTGGGCATGTTCTGTCCGAGGTGGCGCTAGTCTGGCGGCATGGTGGCGGGGTGGGCGCTGACGCGGCGGTGGCACGTGGATGTCGCGCTGACCGCGTCCTGTCTCTGTTAGAGCGCGCCCGACCACCCGAGTAGGCCGTCCGCCGTGCCGGCGGACCGCCCATTCCCCCATCCGTGACGCCAAGGCGGGACAGCGTCGTCTCGCGCGATCTCTCGGTCGTCTCGCGCGATGTCTCGATTCCGTTCTCCGCTCGGAAGGCAGTTGCATGCACCGCCCTTGGATGACGCGCCCTCGCCGGCTCGCCACGCTCGCCGTCGCGGCCACGGCTGCCGCCGCGCTCACGCTGTCCGCCTGCGCGTCCGATGACAGCTCGGACGCGGCGGCCTCGCCGTCGCCGGGCGCGACCGGCATCGCCGCGCTGCACCTCGTGACGCCCGGGCAGCTGACGATCGGCACCGACTCCCCCGCCTACGACCCCTGGTTCTCGAACAACGACCCGAAGAACGGCCTGGGCTTCGAGAGCGCGGTCGCCTACGCGGTCGCCGGGCAGCTGGGCTTCACCAAGGATCAGGTGAAGTGGGTCACCGAGCCGTTCGACAAGTCGTTCGCGCCCGGCGCGAAGGACTTCGACTTCGACATCAACCAGATCTCCATCACCGACGAGCGCAAGCAGGCCGTCGACTTCAGCGACGGCTACTACACCGTCGCGCAGGCGATCGTCTCGCTGAAGTCCAGCAAGATCGCCGGAGCGAAGTCCCTCGCCGACCTCAAGGACGCCAAGCTCGGCGCCCCCGTCGGTACGACGAGCCTCGACGCCATCAACCAGCTCGTGAAGCCGTCGTCGCCGGCGGCCGTCTTCAACACCGTCAACGACGCGAAGAGCGCATTGGAGAACGGCCAGATCGACGGCATCGTCGTCGACCTGCCGACCGGCTTCTACCTGACCGCGGCGGAGATCGAGAACTCGGTCATCGTCGGCCAGTTCCCGTCGACTGGTGCGCCCGAGCAGTTCGGCCTGCTGTTCGAGAAGGGCAACCCGCTGGTCAAGGACGTCAACGCGGCGCTGGCGAAGCTGTCCTCCGGCGGCGAGCTGGCCAAGCTCGCCGACCAGTACCTGGCCGCGGCCGGCGCGCCGGTCCTGAAGTAACGACGACGAGTAACGGCGATCGGATAGCTGTTTTTCGGTGAGCGTCGTCGAATCACGCCCCGGCCCGGACCCGGAGCCCCCACGCCGGGGGCCCGGGGCCGGGCGACGCGGGCGCGGCAACCTGTCGAGGTCCGCCTCGCCGGCGGCGGGCGGCTGGGTCGTGAGTGACCGACAGCTGGCCCGCGAGCGGTACCGGCGGCGGGCGCGGCGCAGGTCCGTGCTGGTCGCCGCGGTCAGCACGCTCGCGGTGGCGGCGGTGGCCGTCGTCGCCGTCGGCGGCAGCTCGGGCTGGCCGCTGGTCCGGCAGCGGTTCTTCTCCGCCTCGGAGATGGCCGACGCCTGGCCGGCGGTCGCCCACGGCCTGCTCGTCAACCTGAAGCTGTTCGTGCTGTGCGCGGCGGCCGCCGGAGTGTGCGGACTGTTGCTGGCGCTGCTGCGCACCCTTTCCGGTCCGGTGTTCTTTCCCGTACGGTTTCTCGTCGCCGCCTACACCGACCTCTTCCGCGGGCTGCCGGTGATCCTCGTGCTGTATCTGGTCGGCTTCGGCCTGCCCGCGCTGCGGCTGAAGGGAATGCCCCGCGACCCGGTGGTGCTCGGCGGGATAGCGCTGGTGCTCACCTACTCCGCGTATGTCGCCGAGGTGATCCGGGCGGGCATCGAGTCGGTGCATCCCAGCCAGGTCGCCGCCGGCCGGTCGCTCGGGCTGACCTACGCGAAGACGATGCGGTTCGTCGTGCTGCCGCAGGCGCTGCGCCGGGTCGTGCCGCCGCTGCTCAACGACGCGATCAGCCTGCAGAAGGACTCCGGCCTGGTGTCCGTCCTCGGCGTGGTGGACGCGGTGCGGGCGGCGCAGATCGCCACCTCCACCCATTTCAACTACTCGCCCTATGTCCTCGCCGGCCTGCTGTTCCTCGCGGTCACGATTCCGCTGACCCGCGTCACCGACCACCTGGCGGCCCGCTCCGCCCGCCGCCGAGGAGCCGACCACCGTGGCTGAGCCGACGGCCGGACCGACCACGAAGCCGCCCGAGAAGCCGAGCCCCGGCGCGGCCCCTGACACACCGGTGCTGTCCGTACGCGGGCTGCGCAAGGCCTACGGCGCGACGGTCGTGCTGCGCGACATCAGCTTCGACCTGTTCCCCGGCCAGGCGGTCGTGCTGATCGGCGGCAGCGGCTCGGGCAAGTCCACGCTGCTGCGCTGCCTGAACCTGCTGGAGACCGTCGACGACGGCGACATCCACCTGACCGGCGAGGAGATCACGGACCCGCGGGCCAACGTCGACCGAGTGCGCCGCCGGATCGGCGTCGTCTTCCAGGCGTACAACCTGTTCCCGCACATGACCGTGCTGGACAACGTCACCCTCGCCCCGGTCCAGGTCCACCGCCGGCCTCGGGCGCAGGCGCGCGAACGCGCCCGCGAGCTGCTCACCCGCATCGGGCTGGCCGACAAGCTCGACGTCTACCCGGACCGGCTCTCCGGCGGCCAGCAGCAGCGCCTCGCGATCGTCCGCGCGCTGGCCACCGACCCCACGCTGCTGCTGCTCGACGAGATCACCTCCGCGCTCGACCCCGAGCTGGTCGGCGAGGTCCTCGGCCTCGTCGGCGAGCTGAAACGCGACGGTGTCCCGATGGTGATCGCCACCCACGAGATGGCCTTCGCCCGCGAGATCGCCGACGAGGTCCTCTTCCTGGACGCCGGCGCCGTCGCCGAACGCGGCACCCCCGCCCAGGTCCTCGACGACCCGACCGAGCCCCGCACCCGCCAGTTCCTCTCCCGCCTCTGGGCCCGCTGAGCCCTCCGAACAACCAATCGGCCAACCGCCCGCCGGGAATTTCCCCGGTGCGACGAGGCGACAATCTTCGCGGTTGTTCGACGCGAATCCGATCGTCCGGATGCCGGGTTGGATGAGTTTCGTCGGCCGGACCTGTCGGGGGCTTGTCATTGCTCCGCCTACGGCTGCTCACTACCGTGAGCCAGGTGATCGGAAGCATCGGCGGTCGGTCATTTCCCGGTACGGAAGACAGGACCGATCGGGCCGCCGATCGTTGGCCGTTCGTGGGCCGTCATGACGAACGTGAACTCTTCACCGCCGCGCTCACCGGGGCCGGCTGGCGCGGAATGCTCGTCTGTGGCCCGGCGGGTGTGGGCAAGACCCGGTTGGCCGACGAGTGCACGGCGGCCGCCGAGGCGGCAGGACGGGTGACGATCCGGGCGAAAGGCAGCGCGACCGCCAGCGCCGTGCCACTCGGCGCTCTGGCGCATCTGCTTCCGACAGGGGTGGCCGACGGCCGACGCCAGCTCGACCCGCCCGCCGGCTGGGCCTCGGCGGTGGAAGCCTTCCGCTCCCGCGGCAATGACGAGCGGCCGGTGTTGTTGGTTGACGACCTGCATTTCCTGGATGCCGCGTCCGCGATCCTGCTCGCACAGCTCGTCGAAGCCAATGCGGTGTTCCTGATCGGGACGGTGCGGTCGGACAGACCGCTGGCCGACGTGCTCGCGGGGCTGTGGAGCAGCGAGCAGGTGCTGCGCGTCGACCTCACCGACTTTTCTCGGGACGCCATGGACACCCTGCTGCACATGGTTCTCGGCGGGCCGGTGGATGCGAGCACCGCCGCCGACATCTGGTCGGTGGCGCTCGGGAACATGCTGTTCTCCCGCGAGCTGGTGCTCGGCGCGCAGGCGTCGGGAACCCTGGTACAGCACGGTGGGGTGTGGCGGTTGACCGGGCCGCTGACGAGCACGACGCGGCTGGCGGAGCTGATCGGGAGCCGGCTGGACGGGGTGGCCGGATCCGCGGTGACGGCGTTGGAACTGCTCGCGTTGGCGGAACCGGTCGGGGTGAGCGATCTCGAGGAGGAGGCCGGGGCGGCGGACGTGGAGGCGCTGGAGCGGACCGGGCTGCTGGTGGTGCGGGTCGACGGCCGACGGCACGAGGCCGTGCTCGCTCATCCGCTGTACGGCGAGGTGCTGCGCGACCGCATGCCTCGGCTGACCCGGCGGCGCCTGCTGCGCCGCCACGCGGAACGGGTGGAGCGGTACGGCGCACGCCGCGGGCAGGATCCGCTCCGGATCGCGTCCTGGCGGCTCGACGCCGACGGCACCGCGGATCCGGAGCTGCTCGTCGCGGGGGCGAGGCTGGCCCGTTTCGGTCATGACTTCCGGCAGGCGGAACGTCTCGCCCGGGCGGCACTGCTCGAGCACGGCGAACGGGTCGGACCGATCGAGGCGCAGGCGCAGGCGTATCTGTTGCTCGGCGAGGCGCTGAGTGAGCTGGGATCCGCGGCCGAGGCGGAAACGGTGCTGGCCGCCGCCCAGTCGGGCGTGGTGGCTGAACGGGACGTGGTGCGCGTCGTCGCGGCAAGGACCCAGAACCTGCTCACGGGCCTGCTGCGACCAGCCGTGGCGATCGAGGTCAACCGGGCCGCCAGGTGCGGCCTGCGCGACGCCGCCGGACGCGCCGAGCTGCTCGCCGGTGAGGCCCGAGCCCTGGTGACGGCCGGTCGACCCGGCGAGGCGTTGCGCGTGGTGGAGCTGCTCGCGGGCGACGCCGAGCCGCGCACCCGGGTCCTGCGGGCACTCGCCGAGGCACCGGCACTGGCCATGACGGGTCGGTGCGAGCAGGCCGTCGCCGTCGCCGGGCGCGGCTTCGCCGACCACGCCGAGCTCGGCGACGACGTCGCCATTCCGCATCCGGGAACGCACCTGGTCTGCCAGGTGTACGCGTTGGCGGAATCGGGCCGGCTCGCCGAGGCGACCGAGGTGGCCCGCACCGGCTACGAGCTGGCCACCCGGGACCGATCGCCGATCGGCCGGATCTGGTTCGCCCTGAACCGGGGCCGGTGCGCCCTGCTCGCGGGGGGCRCCGCGACCGCCTGGCGGTGGTTCGCCGAGGCCGACGCGCTGTGCTGCGACCATCCGTTCGTCGGCCCACGCCGGCTGGTGCTGGCCGGAGCGGCGGTCGCGGCGGCCTGGCTCGGCGACGAACCGGCCGCCCGGGCTGCCGTCGACGACCTCGATGCCCTGGAGTTCGCCGGCCACCTGGCTGTGGACCAGGAGATCGGCCGCGCGTGGGCCGCGGTGGCCCGCGGCGACCTCGCGCAGGCGCGCCGGGTGCTGCTGGCCGCGGCGGACCGGGCGGCCGGCACTGGTCACCACACCTCCGAGGCCTGGCTGCTGCACGACGCGGCCCGGCTCGGGGACGCGGCCCGGGTGCACGGCCGGCTGCGGGAACTGGCCGACGGCGGCGAGGGGGCGTTCGGCCCCGCCTACGCCGTCCACGCCCGCGGCGCCGCGACCCACGACCCGGCACTGCTGACCGAGGCGGCCGACCGGTTCGAGGCGATCGGCGCGCTCCTTTACGCCGCCGAGGCCGCTACCGCCGCCTCTCATGCCTACCTGCGCCTCGGCGAGCCACGTGCCGCCGTCGCGAACCGCGCCCGCGCGGCCCTGCTCGCTGGCAGGTGCGAAGGCGCTCGTACCCCGGGTCTGGTGGCCACGCTGGCGGTCGAACCGCTGACGCCACGGGAGCGGGAGATCGCCATGCTCGCCTCGCGCGGACAGAGCAGCCGTCAGATCGCCGGCCACCTGTTCGTTTCCACGCGCACCGTCGACAATCATCTGCGGAACGTCTACGGCAAACTCGGAATTGCCGGCCGACGCGAACTCGCGGCGGAGCTGGGCCGAACGGCGGGAAACCCCGGTGCGGACGACGGTCAGCCGCCGGCGGTGATTTCGTCGGCCGGTTCCATAGCCGGTTCCGCGGCAGGCTTCGTTGCCGGTCCGCCGGTCACTGCGTCCGCACCGCGTCGGCGGCGCCCATCAACAGCGCCTCCGCGGTGACGTCGTAGGCCAGCCGCCAGGCCTTTTCGAGCTCACTGTTCCACCGCTCTCCCAGCGCCTCGGCGAGCGTGCCCAACAGCGCCGTCCCGGCGATGCGATAGTGCACCGGGCGCACCCCGTACCCTTTGTGCCGCACACCGAGCGGTCGAGCGCGCCCCAGAAAGACGTCGTGCCGCCGGATCGAGAAGATGATCTGCTCGAGCTCCGTGACGAACCTGGCCCGCTGTGCCGCCAGATCGGTGCCGAACATTCCGACGAGGGTCGGGTCCGCGGCGAACAGGCGCCGGTAGAACCCCGCGGCGACGCCGTCCAGCCCGGGTGCGACGAACGTCCAGGACTCCTCGACCAGCGTGACCTGCTCGGGGGTCATGGCGGTCCCTTCACCGGCGCGG
This sequence comes from Pseudofrankia sp. EUN1h, assembly GCF_001854645.1. Taxonomy (NCBI): domain Bacteria; kingdom Bacillati; phylum Actinomycetota; class Actinomycetes; order Frankiales; family Frankiaceae; genus Pseudofrankia; species Pseudofrankia sp. EUN1h. The sequence goes on from NZ_MBLN01000074.1 coordinate 128,738, forward strand.
CGTCGACCCGTCCACCGTAGCGGCCTCCGACCCGGTGCGACCGAACACGGCTGGTCAGGCAGCCGTCAGACGGATCTGAGTAGTCGCTACTCAGCGGCATTCGACGGCCGGTCCACAGCATGGACGTCGACGGACCGCCGGTGAGGCAGATGAAACCGACCGGCGACACGCCGCGCGCCGGCGGTCCGCATCCAGGTATTCGTCCACCGAGGAGACCCGACATGGAACCAAATCCGACGGCTACCGCAGAGCCGCGCAGGCCGCGCAGGCCGCGCAAGGGAATTCTGGCCAGGGCGATCGTGGTGCTGGCCATACCCGCAATGCTCGCCGGGATACTCGCCGACTCCGCCTCGGCCGTTCCCGGCCTGGTCCACGTCACCGCGGTCGACACCCTCGCCGATGCCAACCGTGAACACAGGGACATTCACGCGACCGCGAACTGCCCTCCGGGCAAGCAGGTGCTCGGCGCGGGGGCAGAGGCCAAGGGCGCGCCCGGGCAGGTCCTCCTCGAGGAGATCAAACCCCTGCCCTCGGGCTTGGGTGCAACCACCAGCGCGACGCCCAGGGACGGCAGCAAGACCGCCCAGTGGTCGGTGACCGCGTACGCGATCTGCGCGGACCCGCTGCCGAACCTCCACCTGGTCGAGAATGTCAATGACAGCCACTTCGAAGACAAGTCCGTCACCGCGACGTGTCCGCCCGGGCAGAGGGTCGTCGGCGGCGGTGCCTCGATCGACATCAGCTGGTCAGTGGTGATCATCGATCAGATCACGCCGGACCCAGGCCTCACCAGTGTGACGGCGCACGCGAGCTCGGGCCCGCTGGGATATAACCTCCAGTGGCACCTCTCCGCGTACGCCCTGTGCGCCGACGCGCCCCCTGGCCTCGAGCTGCGCACGGCGGCGCCGCTCGAGGTCCCCGCCGGGTCCGCCAACGCCTCCGCCACCAACGCCGTGGGCTGCTCGCCGGGCAAGCAGGTACTCGGTTCCTTTGGCTCGATCGTCGGCGGCGACCGTCGGGTCTTGTTGACCAAGGTCGCGCCGCTGGCCAACCAGCGGGTTTCCGAGTTCGGCGCGAGCAACCTCAGAGGTTCGGCCGGGGTCGGACCTGCCTGGTCGGTCATCGCGCAGGCGGTCTGCGCCGATATCTGAACCGCGGCACCACCGACCGCGGTTGAAAGGCAGAGCTCACCGCTCAGTCGGCCGCCGCCGCCGTCGAGGTGGCGGTGGCCGGCGTGGTGACCAGCTCGAAGGTGCGCCACATGGCGGCGTAGCGGCCGCCGGCGGCGAGGAGCTCGTCGTGGGTGCCGGTCTCGGCGATCCGGCCGCGGTCGAGGACGACGATGCGGTCGGCGCCGCGGGCCGTCTGCAGGCGGTGGGCGATGAGGATCGTCGTGCGCGCCCGGGAGATTCGCTGCATCGCCGCCGCCACCCGGGCCTCCGTCGCCAGGTCGAGGTTGGACGTCGCCTCGTCGAGCAGGAGGACGGCCGGGTCGACCAGCTCGGCGCGGGCCAGGGCGATGAGCTGACGCTGTCCGGCGGACAGCGACCGGCCGCGTTCGGCCACCTCGTGCAGGTAGCCGCCGGGCAGGGCGGCGACGAAGTCGTGCGCGCCGACGGCCCGCGCCGCCGCCTCCACCTCGGCGTCCGTCGCGCCGGGACGGCCGTAGGCGATGTTGTCCCGGATGGTGCCGGTGAACAGGAACGCCTCCTGCGGCACGTAGCCGAGCTGCTGGCGGAACCCCGTCAGGTCGAAGGCACGCAGGTCCTGGCCGTCGACACGGACCGCGCCGGCGTCCGGGTCGTAGAACCGGGCCAGCAGCTTCATCACCGTCGACTTGCCGGCGCCGGTCTCCCCGACGAGCGCGACCGTCTCCCCGGCGCGCACCCGCAGGTCGACCCCGCGCAACGCCTCCGGCGGCTTCGCCGCCCGCGCCGCCGCCGCGGCCGCCATCGTCCGCGGATCCTTCCCCGCGACGGTGATCCGGGCCTCGGCCCAGCCACGGTCACTGCCGCGACCGCGGGAGGCGGCGAGCCCGGCCGCGACCGACGCCGACGCGGCGGACACCGGGCCGGTGGGGTAGGCGAACCGGACGTCGTCGAGCACCAGCTCGCCGCGCAGCCGGCCGGCGGCGAGCGGCTCGGCCGACGGCGGGGTCAGCGTCTCCAGCCGCATCAGCTCGGCGATCCGCCCGACCGACACCCTGGTCTGCTGCCAGGCGTCGAACACCTGGGACAGCTGCTGGATCGGCGAGAAGAACATGTCGATGTAGAGGAGGAACGCGATAAGCGCGCCGGCGGTCAGCTGGCCGTGCGCGATCAGCGCCGAGCCCGCGCCGAGCACGATCGCGTCCGCGACCGCCGACAGGAACTGCACGAACGGGAAGTAGGTCGCGACCACCCGCTGCGCGGCGACCCGGGAGTCCAGGTACGCCCGGCCGAGGTCGTGGAAGTGCCGGGCGGTGCGGGCCTCGTGGACGAACGCCTGCGCCTCGCGCACCCCGGAGATGCTCTCCTGGAAGTCCGCGTTGACGATCGCGATCCGTTCCCGGGACAGCTCGTACAGCTTCGCCGCCCGGCTGCGGAACGGCACGGTCGCCACCACCAGCGGGACCACCACCGTCAGCGTCAGCAGGCCGAGCTCGAGGTTTATCAGCAGCAGCGCGACGCCGACGCCGACGAAGGTCACGAACGCGACCAGTGCCGAGAGCAGGCCGTTCTCGATGAGCGACTCGAACTGGTCGACGTCGGTCGTCATCCTGGTCATGATCCGGCCGGACATCTCGCGTTCGTAGTAGTCGAGCGAGAGCCGCTGCAGCTGCGCGAAGATCCGGATCCGCAGCGAGAGCATGATGCGCTCGGCGACCCTCCCGGTCACGAACGTCTCGCCCACCTGGTTGACCCAGTCGACGAGCGTCAGCGCCAGGAACACCAGGGACGCCACCCACACCACCGCGGTCGTCCCGTCGGTGACGCCCCGGTCGATGCCGGTCTTCACCAGCGTCGGGCCGGCCAGCCCCACGGCCGCGTCGATGACGACCAGCAGCAGGCCGAAGGACAGCGGCCGGCGGAAGCGGCGCAGGAGCCCCGGCAGGCTGAACCGCGGCTCGGGCCGGCTCTCGACGGCAAGGTCGATGTCCGCCTTGTCGCGGACCGGCGGTAGCGCGGCGACCCGCGCCAGCAGCTCAGGGGTGGGCGCCAGGTTCAGCCGCCAGGTGCCACCGCCGACCCCGCCGCCACGCGCGGCCCCACCGCCGAGCCCAGCGCCGAGGGTGGCCACGCCCACTCCCTGAGCCTGGCCGCCACCGGCGCGTTCCGCCGCCTGCCTCGCCCTGGCCGCGTCCCACGCCTCGGCCGTCGTGGCGGGCTGCCCGCCCGCCGCTTCGGCGATCTCGGCGAAGGCCTCGGCGCTGTCGCCGAGCTGGGCGGCGAGCGCCGGGTCAAGACCGGAGAGCAACGCGCGGTAGGTGGCGCTGCGCTCCGTCAGCTCCTCGTGGGTGCCCGACTCGACGACCCGGCCCTCGTCCAGGACGACGATCCGATCCGCCAGGTGCAGCGTGGACATCCGGTGGGCGACCAGCAGCGTCGTCCGGCCGGCCAGGACGTCGCGCAGCGCGTCGTGGATCGCCTCCTCGGTGCGGGCGTCGACGGCGCTGGTCGCGTCGTCGAGGACGAGGACGCGCGGGTCGGCGAGGATCGCGCGGGCGAGCGCGACCCGCTGGCGCTGCCCCCCGGACAGCGAAAGCCCGCGCTCGCCGACGACGGTGTCGTAGCCGAGCGGAAGGCCGACAATGAACTCGTGCGCGCCGGCGGCCCGCGCCGCCTCCTCGATCTCCTCCTGGGAGACCTCCATCCCGGCGTCGAGGCCGGCCCGGCCGTAGGCGATGTTGGCGCGGACGGTGTCGGAGAACAGGAAGCTCTCCTCGAAGGCGAACCCGACCTGGCGGCGCAGGGACGCGAGCCGCACGTCGCGCAGGTCGTGGCCGTCGATGGTCACCCGCCCGGAGCTCGGGTCGTGGAAGCGGCCGAGCAGGGCCGCCGCCGTCGACTTGCCGCTGCCGCTCGGGCCGATGATCGCCACCCGCTCGCCGGCGGCGATGCGCAGGTCGAAGCCGCGCAGCACCGGCGCGCCGCCCGGGTAGGAGAAGTCGACGTCCTCGAAGGCGATCTCGCCGCGCAGGCCGCCGTCCGCGGACAGGTCGACGGCGCCGGGCTTGTCGGCGATCGCGGGCGGCAGGTCGAGGAGCTGGAAGATCCGCTCGCAGCCGGCGCGGGCCTGCTGGCCCATGGTGAGCACGCCGGCGAGCTGGCGGGCGGGGGCGGTGAACTGGGCGACGTAGGTGGAGAACGCGAGGAACGTGCCGATCGTGATCGAGCCGCGGACGGCCAGCCAGCCGCCCAGGGCGAGGATCGCGACCTGGGCGAGGGCCGGGACCGCCTCCAACAGCGGGCCGTACCGGGAGCGCAGCCGCACCGCGCGCATCTTCGTGCCGTAGAGCGTGCCGGTCGCGTCCGCGAGCCGGCGCAGCTCCCGCTCCTCCTGACCGAACGCCTTGACGACCCGGACGCCGTTGACATCCTCGTCGACGATCTGCGCCACGTCGCCCTCGCGCTGCTGGGCGTCCCAGCTCGCCGGGAACACCCGGACGCGCAGCCGGTAGGAGACGGCGACCAGCGCCGGCGCGACCACCAGGCCGACGACCGCCAGGCTCGGGGCCAGCACGAACATGACGACCAGCGCGGCGACCATCATCAGCAGGTTGCCGGTGAGCAGCGGCAGGAACATCAGCAGCCCCTGCACCAGCGCCGAGTCCGAGTTCGCCCTGGCCACCAGCTGGCCGGTCGGCATCCGGCTCAGGTTGTCCTGGTCCATCGTCAGCAGGTGGTCGTGCATGGCGTTGCGCAGGTCGTACTGGACCAGCAGCGCCGCCCTGCCGCCGTGGTAGCGGCGCAGGTGGGCGAAGCCGAAGCTCGCCACCGCCGCCAGCAGCAGGAGCAGCAGCCACGGCCACAGCGCCGCGTCACGCCGAATGATGACGCCGTCGACGATCTGACGCCCGATCAGCGGGACGACAGCCTGCGACGCGCTGCCGAGCAGCGAGCCGAGCAGCGCCAGCACGACCGCGCCCTTGTGCCGCAGCAGCCACCCCGCCAGCCGCCGGATCCAGCCCCGCCCACCTGGCGACTGCCCGTCCGGTACCTGCCCGTCCGGGAGCACGCCGTCCGGGGAACGGTCATCCGGAGACTGGTCATCCGGGGATGGCGCCGGGGCAGGCGGGGGCATGGTCATCGGCGTTCCTTCGCGGCTGCCCGGTTGGCGAGGTAGGCGGCGAGGTGATCGGCGAGGTAGTCGTTGACCGCCCCGTCGAGCTCGGCGAGCGCCCGCGCCATCGCGGCGGGGTCGGGGGCACGGGCGGCGATCCGGTCGAGCCGGTCGAGCATGGCCCCCTCGGCCAGGTCGAGCGCGGCCCGGCCCTGGTCGGTCAGCCGCAGGGCGGCGGCGCGCTGGTCGTCATCGACCGTCCCGCGGGTGAGCAGGCCGCGCTGGCGCAGCGACTCGACGGTCGCGCTGATGGCCGGCTTGCCGAGCGCGAGCCGGGTGGCGATCCGCGACGCCCGCTCGTCGCCCGCGGCGACGGCGGCCAGGACCCGGTACTGCGCCAGGCTCAGCTCGTCCGACGCCCGCTCGAGCACCCTGGCCACGCTCACGAGCGCGCGGATGGCCTCGACAGGTACCCGAACGTCGGCGCGCCGGACATCGGCCGGCTCGACGGCAGCGTCCGGCGCCGCGGCGTCGGTGGGCGTCTCCATGCGCCCGACGCTATCAAATTAGTTCGACTAACGAACCACCTTCACCCGGGCGACCTCCTCGGAGCTCCACCACGAAGAGTGCTCCGTCGCACACGGCTGAGCGGGCCCTGAAGGCCCGAACATCGCCCGCCGAGGTGACCGGCTGGGCCCGCCCCAGCGCCGCAACCCGCCCCAAGCCAAACTGTGGCCGATCGTCGACCTCCGGGACACCACGATCGACCACAGATCACCATCCGCCGCCGGATCGTGGCCGATGGTCGACTGCCCGGACACCGTCATCGACCACAGTTCGGAAACCGACGGCGGGCTCCCGGACCACACCGGGTCGGGCCCGGTGGACGCGCCGCGGGGGGCCGTGGGGACGGCGAACGGCGGGCGGTTCAGGGAACCGCCCGCCGTTCGCCAGCCGTTCGGCCAAACCCGCCTGGCGACCGTGGCGGCGGTCACCAGACGGGAGATCAGTCCTGGCCGCCGAGCTTGTCGACGAGGTCCTGCGCCTTGTCGACGGCCGTGTCGATCTTGTCGCCGTGCTTGCCGCCGGTCTTGTCGTCGATGAAGTCCCCGGCCTTCTCCAGCCCGTCGTCGATCTGGTCTCCGTGCTTGTCGGCGACGTCCTCGGCCTTCTCCTTGAGGTCGCCGGCCTTGCCCGCCAGATCCTTGAGGTTGTCGAACATCCGTGGACCTCTCTGCTGTCGTCGCCGCGGTCATCGTTGCCCCGCCGGGGATCCCGATCCTACGAACAGCCGGGCGGCGCGCCGGGTGCCGGCTCGTCGGTAGGCACGTTGGTGCCCGCCGACCAGGCCCGATCGGGACCGGCCGAAGGAGCGGCGCGGGGTGTCAGCCGCCGAGGAGGCCGGCCAGGGCACGGCCCGCGGGGCCGTTGTCGGCGGTGACGCCGGACAGGAGCTCGGTGCGGTAGACCAGCTGGGGCGCGGTGACCGGGACAGCCGCGAGGCCCGGGTGACCGGAGACGGCCCAGGCCGGCAGGAGCGCGAGGCCGGCGCCGGCCGCGACCAGCGCGGCCAGGCCGGCCAGGTCGGTGCCGGTGTAACGAGCGCAGTGCAGCAGGCCCTCGGCGCCGGCGGCGCGGCGCACGTCGGCGGCCGGCGCGGCCGCCGCGGGGGCGTCCAGCCAGCGGGCGTCGGCCAGGTCCGCCAGGCGCAGGCCGGGTCGGCTCGCGAGCGGATGGTCGGCGGGCAGGACGACGCTGACCGGGTCTGTACCGGTCAGCGCCGCCCGCAGCGGGCCGACGTCGGGCAGCCGCAGCGGGTCGCCGGGGACGGCGAGGCCTACCGCGAGGCCGAGCTCGCAGGTCCCGCGGGCGACCTCGGTCGCGACGCCGTCGCGGTCGGCGACCGAGATCGTGACGTCGAGGCGCGGCATCGTCGCGGTGATCTCACCGAACGCGGCCGCGAGTCGCGGCATGGCCAGCGGGCAGGCCACGAGCCGCAGATGGTCCGGTGGCCCGCCCGCGGCCCGCAGGACGTCCGCGCGGGCGGCGGACGCCCGCAGCAGCAGCGGCTCGGCGTGCTCGAGCAGGCGCGCGCCCGCGGCGGTCGGGGCCACGGGCCGGCGAGTCAGCAGCGGCACGCCCCCGAGCGACGCCTCGAGTGTGGATATCTGCTGGGAGATCGCGCTCTGCGTGTAGCCGAGCTCGCGCGCCGCCGCGGAGAACGAGCCGGCGCGGGCCACCGCGGTGAACGTCCGCAGCAGTGTCAGGTCCATGCCGTCCATCCACACCCGCCCGTCCGCGCCAGCCAACTACGCCAGTCGGCTACGCCCTACGCCCTACGCCGTCAGTATCAGGATTCCTTATCCAGATACCAACAATTATCGTTGGACCTGAATCAGGCGGCTGGCCACGATCGGTACATGACCTCAGCCGCCCCGCCCCTCGCCTCGGCCGTCGCCTCGGGCGTCGCCTCGGGCGTCATCGCCGCCTCGGCCCGCGTCGCCCTCGTCGGCGACCGCTCCGCCGACGTCGCCGCGCACGGCCGCATCCCGACGATCATCCGCCAGCTGCGTGCCCGCGACGGGCTCGCACTCGACGCCTACTGGGTTCCCACCACCGACGCGTGCCTGCCCGGCACCCTCGACGGTTTCGACGCGATCTGGCTGGTGCCGGGCAGCCCGTACGCGAGCGAACAGGGCGCCGTCGAGGCGGTCCGGGTCGCCCGCGAGGGGCGTGTGCCGTTCCTCGGCACCTGCGGCGGCTTCCAGCACACGGTGCTGGAGTTCGCCCGCAACGTCTGCGGCCTCGGCCAGGTCGCCCACGCCGAGGTGACGCCGAACGCCACCGACCTGGTCATCGTGCCGTTGACCTGCTCGCTGCGCGGCCACGAGGGCAGCGTCCGGATCGAGCGCGGTTCGCTGGCCGAATGGGTGCTCGGCGTGGAGCGCAGCATGGAGCGCTACTACTGCTCCTACGGCGTCGCGGACGAGTACCTCGACCGGCTGCGCGCCGGCGGCCTGCGCTTCACCGGCGTCGACGACGACGGCCAGGTGCGCGTCCTGGAGCTCGCCGACCACCCGTTCTTCCTCGCGACCCTGTTCCAGCCGGAGCTGGCCGCCGACACCTCCCGCGTCCACCCGGTGATCCGCGCCTTCGCCACCGCGGCCGTGTCGCGGGCCGCGGCGCGGCAGGCCAGCCGGCGCGCCGAGATCCCCACGATGATCCCCACGATCAGCGGCTGACCCACCCGTGCCGACGCGGCGCGGTCACTCCGGCGGCTCGCCTCGAAGGGCGGCGAAAGTGAGCACGTGTTGCTGATCAACGAACATGTCGCGGCGCTGAGTCATGAAGGCGAGCGGATGGCCGCCACTGCGACGGCCGCCGGGCTCGACGCCGAGGTGCCGTCGGCACCCGGCTGGCGGGTGCGTGACCTGGTGACCCACACCGGCCGCGTGCACCGCTGGGCGGCGTCCTACGTGCGCACCGGCAACCCGTCACCCGTCGACATCGAGGGTGACGGGTTGCCGGCGGTGCCGGACGACGCCCTGCTGGGCTGGTTCCGCCACGGCCACGCGGCGCTCGTGGACGCTCTCGACGGCGCCGACCCCGGCGTGTCCTGCTGGACGCTGTGGTCGGGCGCGCCGTCACCGCTGGCTTTCTGGGCGCGCCGACAGGCCCATGAGACGGCCGTGCACCGGGTCGACGCCGAGCTGGCGCTCGCGGCTTCCCGGCGGGCAGGCGCAGCGGGCGCCGAGGGCACCGCGCCGGTGGGTCGGCCGCCGTCGGTGCGGCCGGGCTTCGGGGCGGACGGGATCGACGAGCTGCTGACCGGGTTCTACGCGCGGCGGCACCGGGGACTGGTCTCGCCCGAGCCCGTCGCGCTGGTGGTGCGCTGCGCCGACACCGAAGCCGGTTGGACGATCCGGATCGGGCCCGACGCGCGCGAGGTGAGCCGACAGACCGTCGCCACCACCACCATCGCCACCGACGCCGACGCCGACGCCGACGCCGACTGCACGATCCGCGGCACCGCCTCCGACCTCTACCTGTTCCTGTGGAACCGCCGGGACGCCGGCGGGATCGAGGTCGTCGGCGACGACTCCGTTCTCGCCCTCTGGCGTGACCGCGCCCGGATCACCTGAGCGGGCCGGTAGCGGCGCTCGTCCCGATGCCGGCCACGACGCCGTCGGCGGCGACGGGCGCCGGCCCCACCAGCACGCCTGAGACGGCGGGCGCGGCTGCCCGGTGCCCCACCTCAGCCGCCGCGCAGCGAGGAGCGGCCGGCGCGCCAGGCGGCGAGGATCGCCGACGAACACCGGCCCTCCACGGCCATGACGGCCCGCGCGCCGAACAGGATGTCGTCGGCGAGGGCCGGCTCGGCGAGGGCCAGGCCCCCGGCCAGCTGATCGGCGGCCACGTTCTGGTGGTGGGCGTCGGCGACGACGTGCACCTCGAAGAAGTGCCGGGCGCCCGCGCCAAGGCCGTGGCGGCGTAGCGCGGCGGCATAGGCGCCCATCGGCTCCACCGAGGTCATCTCGAAGACGGCGAGGTGGCCGACGAGCGCCCCACGCAGACGGCGGTGCAGGCCGAGGAACGTCGGGAGGTTCACCGTCGCGAGCGTCGCGCCCGGAACCTGGTCGAGGTAGCGGCCATAGCCGGGGTCGAGGCCGAGCGCCAGCATCGTCAGGCCGAAGAGGTTCTGGTGGGCGTCGCGCGCCCGGCCGCTGCCGTACTCGTCGGCCTGGATCTCCATCAGCGCGGCCTTGGCCGGGCCGGACAGCCGGGGGATCGCCCAGGAGTGCGGGTCGGCCTCCTTGAGCTGCAGCAGCGAGCGGTGGACGGCGAACTCGCGGAACTGCGTCAGCGAGCCCTCCTCGGCGAGGTAGGCCGACAGCGACGGGCCCGTCGAGCAGCCGATGATCTCCCGGAGGGCCGCGGGGACCTCCGGGGCGAGGGCGTCAGCCGGCCCGGTCCTGTCAGGCACAGCCGGGCCCGCCCCATCGCGGCCGTCCCGTGCCTCGCCCGCGGGGGTCGCGTCGGCCGTGGGAGCATCGACCCCGGCGGCCAGCTTCCGCAGCCGCGCCTCCAGGTCGTCCTCCAGTTCCGCCCGCAGCGCGAGCAGCATCGGCTCCCACTCCCAGCGGTCGTCGACCCCGGCGAAGCCCCGGTAGTGCAGCTCGTACAGGCAGTAGAGCGCGAGGGCGCCGTCCTCGCCGAACAGCGGGTCGTCGTCGGGAACCGGCCATCCGGACAGCGGCCGCGCGGGGCCGGCCAGTTGGCGCAGCAGGTACTCGCTCAGCGTCCCGCGGGCGGGCGGCAGGGCGCTCGGTGCCAGTTCCCGTGGCCCGAGCACGGTGCCGTACCGGGCCGCCGGCACCGCCGTCTGCCTGCCGGTGGCCGGTCCGGCGGCCGTCGACAGCTCAACGGCCATGGCCGTGAATCCCCGTGTACACGGGGCGGGAGATGCCCGGCGGGCGACGGCTCAACCCCCATATCGGATGTGCGTGACGCGCGGAGGGACGCCTGACACGCGGAGGAACCGTTGGTGAGGCGCGGCCGCGCGCCCGCGTCCCGGCGGCGGGATGGGTGGGCACGTGGGCGGGTATCTGGCGGGTCGACTCCGCGGCACCCCGGGTGCTGTGCGTCATTCCGCCGCAGAAGGTCAGGAGCCAGATATGCCGTTCTTTGATCCGATCGAGTCGGGGTTCTACGCGTCGTGCCTGGAGAACCTGTTGGCGGACACCAGGCTCGGGCCAATCCTGGCGGACGGCTTGGTGGAGCTGGGCGCGGGCACCGGCATCCCGATGGTCGAGGCGCTGCGGCGTCAGGAGTCGACGGTGCCGGTGCGCGGCTTCGAGCAGGACGTGCGCTCCAGCCGCGTGGCGGCGCGCATCGTCGAGAAGGCGGGGCTGGCTAATTACCAGATCATCCAGGGGGACTTCTTCGCCGGCGCCCGTGAGGGGAACGAGCGGTGCGCGGTCGGCAACCCGCCCTACCTGCCGGCTCCCGGCGACGCGCCAGAGCTGTGGGGCGGCGACACCGGCGCCGAGATCTCCCGGCGGGTCCTGTCCGAGGGCTTCGAGACGGTCCTGCTGCTCATCTCCTCCATCTCCGACCCGGTCGGCCTGCTCGACCACGCCCGGGCGGCCGGCTACCGCGTCTCGGACTGGATGGCCAGACCGATCGCCTTCGGCGCGTACACCCACGACAAACGGGTAAGYCGCCGCGTCGGCGAGCTTGCCCGCGGCGGGCACGCCTTCTTCACCCCCGACACCTACGTGATCGCCGGTGTCACCTGGGTGGCCAGCCGCTCGGGTCCCGACGACGTCGAGGCGCTCACCCGGGTCCTGACGGCCGGCCGTGCCGCCGCGATCGGCGAGCCAGCCGGCGACGACGGCGAGCCGGACCGGCCGCGGCCCGGCTACGCGGCGCACCCGGCGTCGCCCTATGACGCGCGTCGTGTTTGCTCGGAGGCCGGGACGGAAGGTTGAGGACCGCGAGTCGGAACGGCACTCGTCGACGCCGTGCCCGCCTCGTCCGCATTGCCTGCTGCTTGCCCTCGTCCCCACGACCGCCGCCGCGGCTCGGCCCTGCCGGCGAGGTGTCGGCTGAAAGACTCCTCGCACCGCAATCGTCAGCCGTTCGCCAGCCTTGCCGGAGTTAGCAGGGCTCCCCAGCGGCCGAACGCGGAGACATCATGGGCACCTTCCCCGTCGATGCGGCGAACTCCAGTTCGCCTGGCGAGGTCCGGATTCACCGAAAGAAGCAGGACCTCGTCGCCACCGCTCAGGCGATCACGATCGGTGAGCAGTATTTCGACCTGTCGACGGTCGACCGCGTGATCTATCGGGCCGCCGCCCGGATAAACCAGGCCAGCTACCGGATCGGCCTGGCCCACGGCGACGTGACAGCCATCTTCACGTTCGACGCCTACAAGCGGGGCACGGAGCTCGAGGACAGCCGACGCCTGTTCGAGCAGGTCGTCCAGCTGCTGGAGGCCACGGCGTGCCCGGCCATCGCGCAGCGGGCCGCGCACGCCGTCACCGCCGGCCACCCGGTCGCCTTCGGCAGCAGCCCGGCGGCCCGGATCACCGCGGACGCCCAGGGTCTTCGGCCGCGTCAGCCGTTCGCGAAGACGGTCCCGTGGAGCCAGATCGTGGGAGCCGACCTGCGGGAAGGCCAGGCCCGGGTGTGGACCGCCACGAACGGCGTCACCGACAAGAAGCCAAAGATGTCCATCGACATGATGGGTTGGAATGCCGTCGTCCTGCCCCGGGTCGTCCGAATGCTCGGCGGACGATGACGTCGGCTCGATCGTCGGCTCGATTTCGAGCCTCTGTGCTCGCACGGAGGATGGTGCCGCGCTCGGCCGGGATGGGCATCAGGCCGGGTTGAGCCGGAAGTAGCCGTCGAACGACCAGCGCTGCGGGCTGGCCGCCACGATCTGCACGACTCGTTCCACCTCGAAGTCGACGAGACGCTGCGCCCCGGGCAGCGTCTCGGCCCGCGTGGGGCTCCAGTCGACCCGGGCGCGGCCGGTGAGGTGCAGGGTATGGCCGTGGTCCCAGTCGAGGAAGAGCAGGCCGCAGCGCGGGTCGAGGTCAAGGTTGCCGAGCGTCATGTACATCGAGTTGCCGCGGTAGTCGGGCCAGGTCAGCCGCTGGTCGGCGGCGACCGCGACGAAGCCCGGGTTGCCGCCCCGGTGCGAGATGTCCGCGCCAAGGCCGGCGGCCTGGGTCGCGACGAAGAAGGTGTCGGCCTCGGCGATCCAGCGGCGCTGGCCGGCGGTGAGCGCGGTGGTCACCGAGACGGGTCCGCGCGTCGCCTCGGCGTCGTCGCCCGCGAGATGGCGGAGCTGGATGTACTTCGGACAGTTCGCGTAGACCTGCTCGGTGTGGACGACCAGCCGACCGCCGTCACGGCGGGCCTTCCCGTTGGCCCGCATCCGTCGGCGGCTGGCTGGGTCGAGGGCGAGCAGGCCGACGTCGCGTTCGGCGGCGAAGGCGTCTTCCAGCGGATCCCCGGCTCCGGGCAGGGTCTGGACGACGATGGTCTCCTCGTCCGCCGCCGTGACGAAGCCGGCCGCGCCGGTCAGCAGGCTGGYCCAGACCGCGCCGGCCTCGTCGGCGGCTCCGAGCAGGAGCATTCGTTGCTGTCGGAGGAACTCCGCGGCCGCGGGTGGAATGGTGGCGCCGACGGCGGCCGATCCGCGCGGCTCGGGGGGCAGGCCGGCGCGTGCCTGCACCGCGCGTTCACCGGGGTGGAGCATGACCGGCTCCTTCCGTTCCTTCCGTCAGCTGTTAGAAGAAGCCGCAGGTCGGGGCGCCCTGGGTGGGCACGGGAGCGGCCTCGGCACCGGTCGGCGCGAAGATCTCCAGCCGGATGCCATCCGGGTCGGCGAAGAACACACCCCCGGAGGACGCGCCCTCGCCATGCGCGACGACACCGTCGTACAGCGGCTCGACGCCGATCTCGCGCAGCACCGCCTCCGCCCGGCGGACCGCCTCGAGGTCGGCGACCTGGAACGACAGGTGGTGCAGCCCGGGCAGCGCCGTGGGGAACGCGCCGGCGCTCTGTTCCCAGAGCGTGAGGACAGGCGCGCCGTCCTGACCGAGGAAGGCGAACCTCCGGTCTCCGTCAGCCTGCCCACCCATCTTGTCGAGTCCGAGAACCCGCTGGTAGAAGGCGGTAGAGCGGGCCAGGTCGGTCACGTTCAGACCGACATGACCGGTGCGCGGCCCAGGGTTGCCCATGTGTACCTCCGACTCGTGGATCAGACGTTCTCACGGCATCACCGTTCTCCTACCGTTAGAAGATGGCCGATCCTTCTAACGGTGTCAACCCGGAGGTAGCGTTAGATTGATGGAACACGCCAGCCCTGAGCGCAGCGGCGCTCCGATGCTCGGCGAACCGCCGGCGATCGAGCTGGGCAACACGACCTACGCCATGCGGGGCCGCCCGAGGGACGCCCTGCGGACGGTGCCGGACCTGGCCGACTGGCTGCGCGCGATGCGCCCGCGGCTCACGGTCGCACTGACCGACGACGACCTGCGCGACGTCGGCGAGGAGGACCTGTGGACGGCCCGCGAGCTGCGCGACACCATCCGGGCGCTCGCCGGCGCGGCGACCGACGGCCGCGAGCCGGATCCGGACGCGGTGGCTGCCCTCAACCGGCTCGCCCGACGAACCCCGTCGTGGCGCGAGCTGCGCGTCGACCCGGAACCGCGGGTGGTGGTGAGCTCCACGGGGCGACCCGTCGCACTCGCGCTCACCACGCTGGCCGACGACGCGGTCGGCCTGTTCGGTGGGCCCGCCGGCGCCGACGTGCGAGCCTGCCACGGGCCTGGCTGCGTTCTCTACTTCGTCCACGGCGTGCCCCGGCGGGAGTACTGCTCGGCCGGTTGCGGCAACCGGGCCCGGGCCGCCCGCCACTACGCCAGGGTTCGCCAGGTCCCCTGACCGAAGCCGCCGGGCCGGACGTGGGCGCTTCCGTCAGCCACGGGCAGCCGGAATGAGTTCGGCGAGGACCGAGCGCATGTACTCGAGGGTCTGGTGGTCGTCGAGGTCGGGCGTGGGCAGGTGGGGCTCCGGCGCGGTCAGCCGGGGTGTGGTGCCGATGGCGTGGCGGGCGTCGGCGACCAGACCCGCCCAGTAGGGGGCGGTGCGGTCGAGGTGGCGCAGGACGCGGTCGGCGTCGGCCAGGCGGTCGGCCTGGACCATCATGTTGACGAACTCGACGGCCGTGACGCAGATCCCCTGCATGTTGCCGGTGTCGAGCAGCTCGTCGATGTGGGCGCGCAGGATGGCGAACGCCCGGGCCGTCTCGCCGCGGCGGAAGTAGGCGCGGGCCTCGACGCACCGGTTCGGTGAATGGGTGCGTTCGGGCACCTCGACGGCGATGGCCGCGGCGAGCAGCGCCTCGGCGCGTTCCTGCCGGCCCTGTAGCAGGGCGGAGTAGCCGAGCAGCACGAGCGCCATGTTCAGGAGCGTCGGCGGGCCGTCTGCCCGGTATCGCCCCGCGAGGGCGTCGACGAACGCGTCGCCGTCCTCGAACCGACCACCGAAGATCATCGATGCGCCGACGTCGAGCTCGAAGTGTTCGGCGAGGTCGTCCTCGCCGCGCGCCCGCAGCCGGGAGATCATCAACGGGGCCAGCTCCCCGAGCGCGGGAAAGTCCTGGTGGACGGATGCCTGCGCATGCCGGACCGCGACGTCGAGGAACCCGTCGACGACGGCCTTGTCGACGTCGGGGACGAGAGCCCAGGCGGTGGCGAGGGCGATGGCGGAGCCGCCGCCGGACGCGGCGCCGGTGCCCGCGGGGCCGTGGCGGGTGACAAGCCGCTCGAACGCCGCCGGGTCCTGGGCGAGCTTGTGGCGCTGGCCCGCCCAGGTCAGCCCGAACGCGACGAGGTCGGCCTCGCCCGGCGCGGCCATGGCGAGCAGGCGTTCGACCCAGTCCCCCAGCTCGGCGCGGTTGCGCCGCGGGATCTCGGTGACGAGAGGGCGGACCAGTGCATGCGCGAGGTGACGGTCCGCGCGGCCGCTGGCCCAGTCGAACGCCGCGCGCAGGTTCGGCCAGAGGTCGTCCAACTGGGCGGTGCCCGCGGCCTCACCGCGACCGGTCAGCAACCGGTGGATGCCGCCCACCCGTTCGGTGCACCAGGCCGCGTGGCGCGCGGCCATCAGGTCGGTCTCACCGGCCTCGGCCAGCTTCTCGGCCGCGAACTGGCGGATTGGCTCGAGGAACCGGAAGCGTCGGCTGGCCACACCCGGCTCCGCCACGACCATCGAACGGGCGACCAGGCCGGCCAGCAGCTCCTCGGCCGGGGCCGGGGCCGACGTCGCGGAGTCCGACGTCGCGGGATCGGTCGTCCCGGGGCCGGCCGCGACAGCCGCGGCCGCGGCCAGGTCGAACGCGCCGACGAAGATCGCCAGGCGGCGCAGCAGCAGCCGTTCGGCCGGGGCGAGCAGGTCGTACGACCACTGGACGGTCGCCCGCATCGCGCGGTGCCGACGCGCGCTGGCGCGCCCACCGCCGCCGACCGCGACGAGCAGTCGAAGCTGGTCGTCGAGCCTGGTCAGCAGCTCGGTCGGGGTGAGCGTCGCCGTCCGGGCGGCGGCGAGCTCGATGGCGAGCGGCACCCCCTCCAGGCGCCGGCAGATCGCCGTGACCACACCGTCCTCGGCCTCCGGGCCAAAACCCGGTGAGAGCGCGGCCGCGCGTTCCCGGAACAGTTCGACGCCCGGGCCGTCGGGTTCGAGCGGGCCGACGGGGACGATCTTCTCGTGGCCGTCGCGCAGGCCGAGGCGCTCCCGGGACGTCGCGAGCACCCGCGTGCCCGGGCAGCCGTCGGCGATGGCCTGGGCGAGGGCCGCGGCGCCGTCGAGGACGTGCTCGCAGTTGTCCAGGACGACCAGGGCTCGGCGCGGGCGCAGAGCCGAGACGATGGCCTCGGTCAGCTCTCGCCCGGCCTTCTCCTTGACCCCGAGTGTCCCGGCGACGACGCGCGGCACGTCGGCCGACGAGCCGACCTCGACCAGGTCGACGAGCCAGACGCCGTCCTCGTCGCCCTCCCGGCTGGCGGCGGCGACCGCCAGTCGCGTCTTGCCGATGCCTCCCGGTCCGATCAGGGTAACGACCGGCCAGACGGACAGAGCCAGGCTGACGGCCCCGAGCTCCTGGTCACGGCCGATGAGCCGCCCGAGCCGAAGCGGGAGGTTCCCGGCCCGGCCATCCTCGGCCGCGGGGCGTGGCCCGCCGGGGGATCCGCTCGCGGCCAGCCGGTCGTCCTGGCCGAGGACCATCGCCTCGAGTTCACGCAGTCTCGGGCCGGGCTCGACGCCCAGGTGCTCGACGAGGTGGCGGCGGGCGGTCTGGTAGGCGGCGAGCGCGTCGGTCTGCCGGCCAGCGCGGTACAGCGCCGTCATCAGCAGCGCCCAGAGCCCCTCGCGGGTGGGGTGGCCGGCGGTCAGCTCGGTCAGCCGGCCGACCGACGCCACCGGGTCCGTCTCGACGCGGTCCGCGAGCTCCTGCTCTACGGCCGCGAGCCAGCGTTCCTCCAGCCCGTCGAGGACAGMGGCCAGGCCCGGGGTGACGTGCAGGCCGGCGAGCGGCGGGCCCGTCCACTCGGCGAGCGCCGCGGCGGCGTCGCCGGCGTCCGCGTGCCGCTGGAAACGGAGCGCGTCGACCGCGTCGGCCGGCAGGTCCAGGCGGTAGGCCGCGCCGACGGTCGCGATCGCCCCCGCGCCGAGCGCCTGGCGCAGCCGGGTGACGTAGGAATGCAAGGTCCGCTCGGCGGTCCGCGGGCGGTGCGCGCCCCACATCAGGTCGACGAGCCGGGACACCGGTACCGCCATGCCCGCCGACAGCGCGAGCGCGGCGAGCAGCACCTGGCACATCGGGGGCCCGACCACTACCGGCTCTCCGCTGCCGGCCACAGCGCGGACCCCACCGAAGAGCTCGATGCGCGCGCCAGGCCAACTCTCACCGGCCTGGGCCGTCACCMGCGCTCACCGCCCCTTCACGAGCGCCGCACCGTTCCGACCGTTCCGGCGCACGCCGTGCTCACCGAGTCCGCCGCCMGCCAACAAGCCGGCTCTTCAACCGTAGCTCAACAGATCTTCGACGACGGCTCGACGCCGATGAGGGATCGTCACAGGCGGGAACGGCCAGCCAAGTTCAGGAGGCGGACACATGAAGGCGATCGTCCAGGAGCGGTTCGGCGCGCCCGAGGTCCTACGGCTCGCCGACGTCGACATACCGCGGGTCGGCCCCGACGACGTGCTGGTACGGGTTCGCGCCGCGGCGCTCAACCCCTACGACTGGCACATGCTGCGGGGCGACCCGTACATCGCGCGCCTGATGGGCGGCGTGGGCCTGCGACGGCCGAAGTCCCGGGTGCCCGGGATCGACGCGGCCGGCGTCGTCGAACTGGTGGGAACGAACGTGCGTGGTGTAGGGCCCGGCGACGAGGTGTTCGGCCTGTGCGCCGGCGCGCTCGCCGAGTACGCGCTGGCCGCGCCGCGCGAGGCGCTCGTGCCGAAGCCCGCGCGCCTCACCTTCGAGGAGGCGGCGGCCGTCCCGCTGGCCGCCGGGACGGCCCTGCAGGCGGTCCGCGACATCGCCCGGCTGCGGGCCGGGCAGCGCCTGCTCGTGAACGGCGCCGCGGGTGGCATCGGCACGTTCGCGATCCAGATCGCGACCGCGCTCGGCGTCGAGGTCACCGGCGTGTGTAGCGCCCGCAACGCCGAACTGGTGCGCTCCCTGGGCGCCGTGCGTGCCATCGACTACACCGCCGAGGACTTCCTCGACCGGGCCGAACGGTACGACGCGATCCTCGACAACGTCGGCAACCGGCCGCTACGCCACCTGCGGCGCGCGTTGACGTCGACGGGAACCCTTGTCGTCAACGGTGGTGGGGAACCCGGCAAGGTGTTCGGCGCCGTCACGAACTTCCCCTGCGGGTTCGCGCTCAACACCGTCGTGCGCCAGCGGATCCGGCCGTTCATCTGGAAACCTCGACGAGCCGACCTGGAGGCCCTCGCCGAGCTCATCGAGGCCGGGAAACTCGCCCCGGTCATCGACCGGGCCTACTCACTCCCCGACGCCGCGGAAGCCCTGCGCCACGTCGAAGGCGGCCACACCCGCGGCAAGGTGGTCGTCACCATCGCCTGACCGGCCGACCTCGCCAAGACGGTCACCACAGTAGCCCGACAGCCAAGAACCCGGCTCCCCGAATCTGGGCCTTCTGCCATGGAGCCACCGGCGGCCACCCGCCAGCCGCCAGCCGCCGAGAATGGTGAAACGGCCGGTCACCGACGATGGCTCATCGTCGCGACGCTGGCTGATTCGGCGGCTCACCACGCCAGATAGCCCCGAGCCCCGCCGCCGCGACCCACCCGTCACAATCATGGGTGCTGAGTGTCTTCAGCTGTCCTAGGTAACGGGTGAGCGCCTAGGACGTCGGGGGGAGCTAGTCGGTGGGCGGCTTGTCACCTGGGGAGATCGCGGCGCTGGCGCGGGCCTACACGCGTCCGGGGCCCGCGCGCAAACTACTGATCGCGGCAGGGCTCGACCCGGGCCGACATCCGTCGTGGGAAACGTCGGATGCGCTCGGTTTCTGGGCCGAAGTTTCGATGTTGATCGGCAACGGCGTGGCCCTCGATCTCCGGGAGAGGCTGCTCGCCGCCGCTGCCCACGAGTATCCAGCCAACAAGGTCTTCGGGCCGACCGCCGACCCCGGCCAGGAACAAGCGGACGACTTCGTCGACGTGCAGACACACCACACTCCCGGCAGCGTCAATACAGTCGACAGAGCGCCGTCCGACACCGCCGAGTCCCCAGACGAAACCGAACCGAATCCGACCTCCTCTCGGCACAGAAAGAGGGTCGGCTGGCGACTCCACGTCATATGGGTTCTAATACTCTCGATCGCTGGCGCTGCTGGCGCCACCTATTTTGCGGCGGAACACGAGGTCGCCACCTGGTTCATGGCGGGCAACGCACGGAAGGAGCTGGTGACTCGACTTTCAGGTAGTGGCGTCGACCTGGTGGAGTGCGGCCCCAGAAAGGATGTCGAAAAACAGTTTGGCCTACCCGTCGCCATTGGCTGCAACCCATCGGAGATGGAGCTCGTGATCGCCACCGTTTCAACGCGAGACCAGTCCGCAGCATTCATGCACTGGCATGCCTCGAATGTCAGCTCATACGGTGACTGCGGAACGGCCCGAGACGCCGTTCTCACGCTGAGCGACGAACGATTGAAGATCATCGGCGTCATGGTCTGCAGCGCTCTGAGCGGCAAGCGCTACCGCGTCTCATGGACGTTGTGCGGGTCGGGCCTCGTGGCGATGCTCGACGGAGCCGATCCCGGCAACCTGTTCTCCTGGGCCTACCACCACGTCGACCTACGACGGTATGGCGCCCTTCGCCGGGGCGAACTGCGTGCTTTCACAAATAGCCGTGATCCAGCCGCTACGGACCGAATTTTCGACTTCAGCGGATGCTCTGACGCGCCTCTTCTCGACGGAGACGACCTGAAAGAAAGGTTGACCTGGCCCGCGGGCGACTCGCAGCCGTCCCTGCCAGCCACAGCCGGCTGAGTCGCGTGAAGTGGCTCCAACGGTCCATCTCCGCGTCCAATCCAAGTCTGCGTCACGCGCTCGCGGAGTAGGCTCCAGAGCCGTCTATCAGGATGCGTCCGGCTGGACACGGCCAGGTTCGGCACACATCGAGTGTCGGGGGTGCTACAGGACGTCGATGCCTGCCGCCCGTACGAGGGGTCACCCAATGCCCATGGCGACCATTCCAGGACCAGGGGACCGGCCCACGCGCGCCGCCAAGGAAACGCCACTTGACGGGCGGCGCGCCGCGTCGGCGCTCACGGCGCTGGTGGCCGCCATGGTCCTGGTGGCCTGCGGTGCGGACACGCGTCCGGCGACGCCGCCACCGGCCACGTCGCCCAGCCGTGCCACACCTGCGGTGCGTCCAGCTGCCGCGGCGGCGCCAGACCTGGCCGCGATCATGTCCGTCAGCGCCGTCAACGACACCGGGGCCATGGTGATCGGCCGCGCAGGCCGGGCCGGTGCCGAGTTCTACTACCTGGCCCACGGCGCCCAGCCGGTCCCGCTGACGCACGACGGCGCGCCGATCGAGCCGAGCCTGCTGAACAACGCCGGGCAGGTCGTCGGGACCGTGACGGATCCGGCCGGAAACCAGCCCCCGCGCCTGGTGCGCTGGCAGGACGGGCACAGTACGGTCCTGCCGGTACACGGCGACCAGATCATCCCCGAGGATCTCAACGACCACGGCCAGGTCACCGCCGTCACCGTCACCGCGGCCCGCGAGCCCGGCACCGCCCAGGGCCGCGACGCCACGACGACCCCCCGGGCCTTCCTGACCGACGGGACCATGACCGTCGATCTCGGCGTGGATCCCGACGTCAACGAGCACAACCTCTACCTGAACGAGGCCGGGCAGGTCGCGGGGCTGACATTCGAGGGCTCCGGGACGAGCCCGCGTGGCTTTCTGTGGGACCGGGGCAGGCTGACGACGTTCGACACCGGCCCGACGACGCATCCGGTCGTCATGGGAGTCAACGACGCCGGCCAGGTCGCCGGACTGGTGCTGGACGACCAGGATTCCCCGTCCGGGGCCCATCCCATCTTCCGACCGGCGTTCCGCTGGCGGTCCGGCGTCCTCACCACACTCGACACCGGCGGTGGCGGCGCCGGACCGGTAAGGATCAATCGGTCCGGCCAGGTCACCGGGGTGGTCGCGGACACGTCGGGCGCTTCTCGCGACGTCGTCATATGGTCCTCGGCGCCGGATGCCAGGCCTAACCGGCTCGGAATCGCCGACGCCGACTATGTCGTCGCCATCAATGACCATGGCGACGTGCTCGTGTCCGCCCTCACAGGGCCGACAGCCTCGCCCGGCGGCCGCCTCTGGCACGACGGCCAGCTCATCACACTCGGAACGCTCGGCGGCACCGCGGCCGACCCGAAGGGGTTGTCCGCCCACGGATTGGTCGCCGGCGTGTCGACGTCCGCCGACGGCACCTGGCATGCCGCCATCTGGCCGCCCAACAGCTGAACGGATCGCGCAGGCCTTACGTAAGGCCCCAGTCCAATAGCGGACAGGACGCGCCGCGGAACGCGGAGATCACGAGCGCGCCGTGGAACGCGGAGATCACGAGCGCGCCGCGGAACGCGGAGATCACGAGCGCGCCGCGGAACGCGGAGATCACGAGCGCGCCGCGGAACGCGGAGATCACGAGCGCGCCGCGGAACGCGGTCAGGCGCTGAGCGCCCTCCGCTCCCTGGCCGCTGGCGGGTCTGCGTCGCC
>NZ_MBLN01000075.1:0-137137 GCF_001854645.1 Pseudofrankia sp. EUN1h
TCATATCACCCGATGTCATCACTCACAGTGCCCATCCCGCCGGACCCGAGGCCCGGCGTGTCGGGCCGGAAACACCGATCTTGAAGCACTCCCCGTTCGGCGGGCTGTCTCTGCCGGACTCGGTGCAGGCGGCGAAGCCTTCGTGCTCGGATCGCCGGTATGCGTTGATCCGCCGGGGTGTCATCGCGGCGTTGGCATCCGGAGTCGTCCTGTGCGCTCGGGCCGATGCGTCCCRCACGGCTCAACGTGGGCGCTCGCCTTCGCGCGGTGACAGAGGCGGTGGCCGGCCCGGCCTTGTCTCTACGCTGCTCGGTTGCCGCCCGCCCCAGCGGATGACGCGGACACCCACGATGCGAGAGGCACCGCCGTGACCCTTGAACCCTTCCAGATCAAGATCGGCCAGGATCGGCTGGATCTGCTCGGCGAGCGGCTGCGTTCGGCGGTGTGGGCGGACGAAGCGGCGGGAGGCGAGGGGTGGGGCTACGGGGTGCCTGGCGGGTATCTGCGGGACCTGGTCAGGTACTGGCGGGACGAGTACGACTGGCAAGATCATGAGGCGGCGATGAACCGGTGGCCTCATGTGCGCGGTGAGATCGACGGGGTGACCGTCCACGCCCTTTACGAGCGTGGCTCGGGGCCGGCGCCGCTGCCGCTTGTGCTCTCGCACGGTTGGCCGTGGACGTTCTGGGACTTCGCGAAGGTGATCGAGCCACTCGCGCACCCGGAGCGGTTCGGCGGTGACCCGGACGACGCGTTCGACGTCGTGGTGCCCTCGCTGCCCGGTTCGGTGTTCTCCGCACCGTCGCCGTCCGGCGTTGGCTGGCKGCGGACCGCGGGTTTATGGGTGAACCTCATGGCCGAGCTGGGCTATGAGCGGTTCGGCGCGCACGGTGGCGATTCGGGTGCGTTCGTCACGGCGCAGCTGGCGCATGAGTTCGCCGACCGGCTGATCGGGGCGCACCTGACGTACCCCGCGTTGCTCGGCGCCGACACGGCCAGTCTGCGCAGGGAGGACTTCGCGCCTGACGAGGTTGGCTACTTCGATGCCCGCCGTAGTCCGCAGGCGAACCTCACCCACTTTCTGACCCACACCCTGGAACCGCAGACTCTCGCCTGGGCGATGCAGGACTCCCCCGTGGGTCTGGCGGCGTGGATGGTGCAGCGGCGGCAGGCGTGGAGCGACTGCGACGGCGAGGTGGAACGCCGGTTCAGCCGCGACGAGCTCATCACGAGCTTCGCGCTGTACTGGCTGACCGGCACCGTCGGCGGCTCGCTGCGGTTCTACGCGGACTCTTTCCGGCTGCCGTGGACCGCCTCCCACGACCGTCAACCGGCCCTGGAGGCACCGACCGGAATCGCGGTGTTCCCGCGCGAGCTGACGCATGTGCCCCGGGCCTTGGCTGAGCAGCACGCGAACCTGGTGCATTGGACGCGGATGCCCGGCGGCGGTCACTTCGCCCCGGCCGAAGAACCGGGCCTCCTCGTCGACGATCTGCGTGCGTTCTTCCGGCCGCTACGCGAGCTTGACCGCGCCCGGTAGCTGTCCGATGCCGGCGAAGACGGCGTCGACGAGCTCGTCGGCGGCGCCCGCGGTGAGCGGCCGTCGGTTCAGAACGCGGTAGATCATGCCGCCGACGAGGGCCTGAGCTACGACCGCTGGCGAGCTACCGGCCTGGATCTGGCCGGCCCGTTCGGCCGCGCGCATCCGGGCCGCGA
Source organism: Pseudofrankia sp. EUN1h (assembly GCF_001854645.1). Classification (NCBI taxonomy): domain Bacteria; kingdom Bacillati; phylum Actinomycetota; class Actinomycetes; order Frankiales; family Frankiaceae; genus Pseudofrankia; species Pseudofrankia sp. EUN1h. The sequence goes on from NZ_MBLN01000075.1 coordinate 1,717, forward strand.
GGGCCTCTTCGAGGGAGCCGATGAAGCGTTCGTGGAACCGCGCGGCGACGTCCTCGCTGTCGGCCGTCGCGGCCACGGACGCGCGGAACAGCGACGCGGTGTGCGGCTCGCTGTTGTGCTCGGCGAAGGCGCGCAACCAGTCCCGGAGGTCACGGTACGCGTCACCGGTGTCGGGGACCGCGATGCTGTCGGCCAGGAAGTAGCCCTCCAGGGCGCACTCGGCGACCAGGGCGCTCTTCGACGGGTACCAGCGGTAGACGGTCTGCTTGCCGACGCCGGCCGCGGCCGCGACGCGGTCGATCGACAGCTTGTCGTAGCCGCACTCGCTCAGCTGGTCGCGGGTGGCTTCGAGGACGGCGTGCCGCGCTGTCTCGCTGCGCACTCGACCGCGGCGAGACCCAGGCATGGTGACGAGCGTAGCGGCTTGGGGTACTGTGGCCGTTCAACGAGACAAAAAGTCTCGCAAATCAGGGACGCGCCCCGGCAGGTAGCGAGCACGAACTGGTCGTCATCAGAGCGGAGGTGGGGCAGCCCGCCCGCCGGATGGGTCCCAGCCGACGGCCGAACTCGCCGACGTCGGCGAGCAGGCGGCTTGGCGATCTAAGCCGCAGCCCGCACGCCCAGATCCATCGACCCACCCATCGACCCGAAGGAGCTGTCATGACGGTGGACATGTCGTCGGGACTGCCGGATGAGCGGGACTTCATCGTGGCCGAGTGCCCCGACGTGCCCATGTGGTCGGAGAACCTGCTGTTCGCGGTGTACGACCCGACCTCCGGAGTCACGCTCTGGCTGCATCTCGGCACGGTCCCCGGAAAGTGGACGATGTGGGAGGACCGGGTGCTCGCGCTCCTGCCGGGCCATGACGGCGCCCTGTCGCTGCGCGGCTACCACCACACGGCTCCGGAACGGCGACCGGCCGGCCCCGGGCTGGAGTTCCGGCAACGCGAGCCGTGGCGGCGCTGGCAGGTGACCTTCGACGGCGCCGGTCTGCACACCCCTGAGGCGGAGATGCTCGCCGGCGTGGCCCGCGACGGCTGGACGAAGCCCCTCGCGGTCGACCTTGAGGTCGAGTGCGTGACCCCCGCCTGGGACGCTCGCACGGCCAGCCTGCTCGCCTCGGGCGGCGGCAGCATGGACGGTCACGACTGGGCGAGCGAACACTACGAGCAGCTCGTGCGCGCCACCGGCACCGTCACCCTCGCCGAAGGCACCATCCCGTTCTCCGGCTACGGCTGGCGCGACCATTCCCGCGGCCCGCGCAGCCACGCGACCCTCACCGGCTGGGGCGGGCATGTGATCCTCGGCTGCGTCTACCCGGACAGCGGCCGTGCCTGGGGCTTCTCCCGTTATTTCAAGCAGGACGGGCTGATCACGCTTGAGGGCGGCTACGTGTTCGTGGACGGGAAGTTCGAACACGCACGCGTCGTCACCGCACCCCGCCTCCTCGAACTACGCCATGAAGGCGAGACTCTCCCCGTCGCCCTCGAATGGTCCGGCGGCCTGATCGAGGTCCAGCTGGAATGCGACCGCTCGCTGTGGACCTCGATGAGCCGCAGCCTCGCGGTCGGCAAGGACCTCGACGGCGACAGCATCATGTACGTCCTGAGCCACGGCCACGCCGACTGGGACGGCGAGACCGGCTACTTCTACAGCGAACGCTCTGACCGCCTCAACAACCTCGCACCCGAACCACACCACGGCACCGCCGCCGCGGCGACCACAGGGGCGAGCGCGTGACCGGCTCGGACGGCTCCGACTTAGTCGGATCGGGATGGCACCTGAAGGAACAGACCCAGACGCTCGACCGCATCCGCAGCGGCCTGCAGGGCTGGCTACGGGACCGCCTCGACGACCCGGCAGCCGAGATCGGCGCTCTGAGCACCCCGGGCGGCACCGGCATCGCGAACGAGACCGTGATGTTCCCGCTGCGCCGCACCACCGGGGCCGCCGCTGGCAGGACCGAGAGCTATGTCGCGCGGCTCGCGCCGGCCGACCCGCTCTACCTGGACTACGACCTGCACCGGCACTACCGGATGTACGAGGCCATGATGGCCTTCCCCTCGATCCCCACGCCCGACGTGCTCGGCTACGGACCTGACGCCACCATCGTCGGCGCACCCTTCTTCGTGATGGAGAAGATCGACGGGGTCGTCCCTTCCGACACTCCCTCCTGGGAGAACGAGGGATTCGTCGTCGACGCCGAACCCGCCCAGCGGCGCGTCCTGTGGGAACGCACCGTGCGGATGATGGCCGAGGTCCACCGCCTCGACCGCGAGCCGTTCCTGTTCCTGCGGACCGGCCGCACCGACAGCGGCGCTGGGGACTGCCTCGACTACTGGATCCGGTCCCTGCAATGGGCCGGCCTGGACGAACCACTGCCCCTCACCCAGGAATGCGAGCAATGGCTGCTCGCCCACCAACCGAACACCACCGCATTGTCGTGGGGCGACAGCCGACTCCCGAATGTCATCTACCGCGATTTCACGCCGGTGGGACTGCTCGACTGGGACCTCGTCTCACTCGCCGGCCCCCAGACCGATCTCGCCTGGTGGATCATCATGCAACGGTGGGAACGCCACCAGCTCGCCGGCATCGGGACCAACGACGAGCTGGTCGATCTGTGGGAAGAGGCCAGCGGTCAACGCGCCACCGACCTGCACTGGTACCTCGTCTTCGGCGCCTACCGACTCGCCGCCATCTTCGCGAAGCTCTACACGATGAGCGTCAAGCAGGGGCATCTGAGCGCCGAGGACGCCCGCGTCCGCCTCGTGCGGGGCTACCACATCGAGCTGATATCCGGGCTGCTGGACCTGACGCCTCCGCCCGGTGTCGTCCCGCTCGTCCCCGATCTGCGACGTCGCTGATCGACGTCCAAAAGGACAGCTGTCCGGCTTGAAGGTGCGGTCCATCGCACGACACCAGATTTCTTCGACATAAGGCCCAGCGGCGCCGCCTTTCCCGGCCGGCGCCCCTGGTCCGCTGAGGCGGGAGACAACGCACTGTGACCAAGACCCTCGGGCTCATCGGCAGCGGAATGATCGGCGGCACGCTCGCGCGCCTCGCTGTCGCCGCCGGCCTGGACGTCGTCCTGAGTAACTCGCGCGGCCCAGAGACCCTCGCCGCGCTCGTCACCGAGCTGGGCGGGCGGGCGCACGCCGCAACGCCGATCGAAGCCGCGCAGGCCGGTGACCTGGTCGTGGCGACGATCCCGCTCGGCGGCTACCTGGTCCTTCCCGCGTCGGCCCTGGCAGGCAAAACCGTGGTCGACACGATGAACTACTACCCGGAGCGCGACGGCACCCTCGCCGAACTGGAAGCAGGCACGCTGACCTCCAGCACCCTCGTGCAGCGCCACCTGCCCGATGCCCGGGTGGTCAAGGCGTTCAACAACATCGACTTCCACCACCTGTTCACCCTCGCCCGGCCCGCGAGCGCTCCCGACCGCAGCGCCCTACCGATCGCCGGCGACGACCCCGCCGCCAAAGCGGACRTCACCGCACTGTTGGACTCCCTCGGCTACGACGCGGTCGATATCGGCACCCTCGCCGATAGCTGGCGCAGCCAGCCCGGCACCCCGATCTACGTCGACCCCTACCTGCCACCCCGGCCCGAAGGCATGAACCAGGAAGAAAGCGGTCGCTGGTTCTTCGAGACGCCGGGCATTCCGGTGCCCGCGGCCCGCGTGAAAGAACTGGCCGACGCCGCCGTCCGCTAGACGACTCACGATCCATCGAACAAAGGGAGCACTTGTGGGACGCGCGATTGTTTTCAACGGTGATGGGACCTGGGAGGAGCGGGAGTTGCCGGTTCCCGATCCCCAGCCGGGCGGCGCCGTGCTCCGGGTCGAGGCAACAGGGCTGTGTCACGGCGACGTCGACCAGTTCCACGGTGTCGGCCGCACGCCCCGGGGCGGAGCTTTCCCCGTGATCCCGGGACACGAGATCGTCGGGCGCATCGAGAAGATCGACCGGCGGACGGCCGAGGACTGGGGAGTCACCGAAGGCGACCGGGTCGCGGTCCGGACCATCATCATCAAACCGGATGGTGGCACCCGCGCCTACGGGATCGACTTCTCGGTGAACGAGGGCTCCGGCCTGTACGGCGGCTACGCCGAATACCTGGAACTCCTGCCCGGCTCGGCGGTCTACCGGCTGCGCGAGGACCTCCCCGCGGCCGAACTCACGATCTTCGAGGCGTTGTCCTCGACCGTGACCTGGGTCCGCCCCGTCAAAGAAGGCCACACCGTCGTCGTTGAGGGGCCCGGCCACATGGGCCTGGCCACCGTGGTCGCGGCCCGCGCCGCCGGCGCGGGCACCATCGTCGTCACCGGGCTGACCCAGGACCAGTCCCGGCTCGACTGCGCGCTGCGGGTGGGCGCCGATCACGTCATCGACGTCCAGAAACAGAACGCGACCGAACGCCTCGCCGACCTGACCGGCGGCCGGATGGCCGACGTCGTGATCGACGCGTCGTCGGGATCCTCGCAGACAGTCAACGTGGCGATGGATCTCGTCGGTCGAGGCGGCACGATCGTCGTCGCCGGCTTCAAAGACAACCCGGTGAACGGACTGGACAGCAACCAGTTCGTCTTCCGGCAGATCACCATGCAAGGCGGCGCCGGGCTCGACGCCGCCCACGCAGTCCAGCTCATCAACGACGGCAAGGTACCGACCGCCGAACTCGCCGGCGAGACCTTCCCCCTCGATCGCTTCGAAGACGCCTTCGCTCTCCTGGACCGCCGTGTCGCCGGCCGCGACGCGGTGCGCGTCTCGCTGCAACTCTCCTGAACGCCCACCGAGCGAATCCGAACGATCTTCCGCTACAGGCCGCCGGCAACGGCGCGAGGAGGAATAGATGGACCTGCAGGCGCTGTCCGACAAGATCGAAATCCACGAGCTGCTCGCCCGCTACGCACGGAGCTGTGACTTGAGGGACTGGGAGCTGTTCAGGACGTTGTTCACCGAAGACGCGTTCCTCGACTACCGGTCAGTGACCTCAGCCGTCGGTTCCCGCGACGAGGTCGCGGCGTGGCTGGAGGCGAACCTCAGCAAGACGCCGATGACGCAGCACTTCATCAGCAACGTCGAAATCGACCTCGACGGCGACAGGGCGAAGGTGCTCGCCATGTTCTACAACCCGATGCAGCTGCCAGGGATGCCCGAGATGAGCTACTGCGGCGGCTACTACCACCACGACATGGTCCGCACCCTACAGGGATGGAAAAGCGAACGGCTCGTCGAGGAGAACAAATGGTTCGTCAATCACCCAGCCGCCCCTGACGCCTGACGTAACTGAGCGAGGTCAAAGCGATGAGCTAACCGCCTGCATGCCGGTGACTTCGAATCGGTCTGGGCGCAGCCCAGTGGCGGCCGGACAATCGGCCGCCGGCGAGTGGGCTGGAGGACAGTGTGCCCTTGCTCTGGCGCTGCGTCGACGGGCTCACGCGCGGGCGGTTCTGGCTGCGGTCAGGGCCGTGGCAGTAGCCGGATCGTCACTTCGGCGGCCTTGTCCCCGGTGACCGATCCGACGATCGCCGGGCCGTATCGGTCGTATTTGGCGTGGTAGGCCGCGTCAATGGCGGCCTGGGTGTCGGAGTCCGTTCCCGCGTCGGCGAACGAGACGTCGCGTTCTAGATCGCCGGCGCGGATGCGGCCCGCGCCACTGGCTTTCGCCCTGCGGTACCACGGGTTGTCCGCACCGTAGGCCGAACGGACGTACACCTCGTCACCGGCCCGGACGACCCACATGGTCACGTATCGGCGCAGCGTGCTGTCGGCGCGCAGGGACGCGAGGCGCAGTTCCTCGGCCCGGCCGATGCGGTCGAGGTCCTCGGTGGTCCAGGTGCTCATCGTGCCTCCTTGGGCAAGGCCAGGTCGGTCTGTCACGCGTCGGTCAGCCTTCGCTGGCTGGCTCGACCGCCGGGCTCGGGTTTAGCGGTTGATGAGCTTCTGCATCGCTTCGGGGTAGCGGTCGCCGGTGAGCTGGAACGCGTCGGCGGCCTGCTGGATCTCGGCGAGGTCTTCGTCGGTGAGCGCGACGGTGGCGCCGCCGACGTTCTCCTCCAGCCGTTCGATGCGGCGGGTGCCGGGAATCGGCACCGCCCAGGGGTTGCCGGCGAGAATCCATGCGATCGCGACCTGTCCCGGGGTCGCGCCGTGGCGCCTCGCGATGCGCTGCAGCAGGTGGACCAGGCCCTGGCTGGCTTCGATCGTGTCCTGGGTGAATCGGGGGAAGATCGTCCGGAAGTCGTCCGCGCTGGAGATGTCGGCGACCGAGGTGATGTTTCCGGTGAGGAAGCCCTTGCCGAGTGGGCTGTAGGGGACGAACCCGATGCCGAGCTCCGTCAGGGTCGGCAGGATCTCGGCTTCCGGCTCGCGCCACCACAGCGAGTACTCGCTTTGCAGGGCGGTGACCGGCTGCACTGTGTGGGCGCGGCGGATGACCTCGACCCCGGCCTCGGACAGGCCGAAGTGGCCGACCTTGCCCGCCTCGATCAGCTCCTTCACGGTTCCCGCGACGTCTTCGATCGGCACATCCGGGTCGACGCGGTGCTGGTAGAGCAGGTCGATGTGGTCGGTGCGCAGCCGGGCCAGGGAGGCGTCGACAACTTCGCGGATGTGCTCGGGCCGGCTGTTGAGGCCCGCCTGGCGGCCGTCTTCGAGGTTGAACCCGAACTTCGTGGCGATCTTCACCTGGTTGCGCACCGGCTGCAGTGCCTCGCCGAGGAACGCCTCGTTGGTACGCCCGCCGTACACCTCGGCAGTGTCGAAGAACGTCACGCCCAACTCGATCGCGCGGCGGATCAGGGGTAGGGCCTCGTCGCGTGAGCGCAGGCTCATGCAGCCCAAGCCGACTGCCGAGACTTCCAGGCCGCTGGTCCCCAGGAATCGCTTCTTCATCTCTCTTCGCTCCTCTTCGGTCCGGTCTGGCTTCTCAGCTCTTCTGACRCCGTCCACGCATCGTGCGCGTCGGGGTTTGCCTCCGACGCGGCAACCGGGGCGCGGATCGCTCGCGTTACTCGCCGGGCGCGTGGTYGGTGGAAACCGCGAGATCACGCTGGCGTTCGAAGCCGTCCATGCGAGCGCGCAGGGTCCCCAGGGTCGTGTCGAGCGCCTGGGACCCCAGGACGAGGCGCAGGGGCGCGGGTTCGACCTCGACGCTGTCGATGATGCGGGCGGCCATCCGCGCCGGGTCACCGGCCGCGGGCGCGCTCGCCGGGTCGAGCATCGCGAGGAAGCCATGCGCCGGGGTGGCGTCGTAGACGTCCAGAAGGTCGGCGACCTGGGCGCTTCCGTACCGGAACTCGGTGCGCGCGCCGCCGGGCTCGACGATCGTCACACCGATCCCGAAGCCGGCTACTTCCTGGGCGACGGACTCGGCGAAGCCTTCGATACCCCATTTGGTGGCGTGGTAGAGCGAGTTTCCGGGGAAGGCGACCTGCCCGCCGTAGGAGGAGATCTGGATGATCCGCCCGCCGCCCTGAGCGCGTAGGTGGGGCAGCGCGGAGCGGATGACCTGGATCGAGCCGGTGAGGTTGGTCGCGATGATGTGGTCGATCTGGGCATCGCTGAGTTCCTCGGCCGCGCCGAACAGCCCGTAGCCGGCGTTGGAAACGACGACGTCGAGCCGCCCCGCGATAGCGAACGCGCGGTTGACGACCGTGTGGATCGCCGGGGTGTCGGTGACATCGAGGACCTCGGCGTGGAAGGCGTCGCCGTGGGTGTCGGTCAGGTCCTTCACCTTGGCGGGGTCGCGGACGGTGCCGACGACGCGATCGCCGCGGGCGAGGAGCTGCTCGGTGAGCTCACGGCCGAAACCGCTGTTGACCCCGGTGATCAGCCACGTCCGTTCTGTCATCGCGTCCTCCGCGGTGGTCTGGGAAGGTGGCCAACGCCGCGTCGCGGCGGTGACCTCGTCCACGGCCCGCAGGCCGTTGAGGGTGGGGGGATCCTGGCTGCTCCGGGATCAGCCCTGCCCCTGACGCGGAGCCCGGAACTCGGGATCACGCTGCCCCTGTAGGGCTCCTACGCTAGGTGCGCTACCGGCAAGCAGGCAGGTTCTGTCATTACCTGTAAGGCCAGAACCTGCCACTCCGGCGCGCTTCGCCAGCGGCAGCGCGGCCGGGCCTGGACCGCTCAGAAGCGTTCAGCGGGTTCGCAGCGTGTTCGTCACCCATCGCTCGACGTCGCCGCCCGCGTTGTCGACCTTTTCGCCCTGCACGGCCAGGCCGGTGCCGAGGCGTGCGTGGGGAGCGGCGGCGGTGTACTCCTGCGCCGTGAGCCCCAGGCCGCTCATGGCGCAGGTGGTGAACGGGATGAGGGCTTTGGTCTGAAGGTCGAGGTTGGCGAGGAAGGTGAGCATGATGCGCGGTGGTCGTACGTTCCAGATCGGACTGCCCAGCAGGATCGTGTCGTAGCCGGTGACGTCGGGCAGTGGTCGGGCGATGGCGGGGCGCGCGTCGCTGCGCTGTTCCTGAACGTTGCGGGCGACGGTTTGGTCGTAGCTGTCCGAGTACGGGTCGGCCGCTTCGATCCGGTAGACGTCGCAGTCGATGTTCGCGGCGATCATGGTGGCGAGCTTCTCGGTGTTGCCGACGGTGAGGGTGCGCCTGCCGCCGTAGTAGTAGTTCTCCCCGGCTCTGGAGAAGTAGGCGAGAAGGACGCGCCCAGTCGCCTCCGACGGCGTGAGTGCTGGTCTCGCGGCCGAGGAGGTCGACGCCGAGGTGGAGGTCGTCGATTGTGGGTCGTCCCGCGAGCAGCTCGTGGGGCCGAGGCCGACCGTGGCGATGCCGCCTAGCGCGGCGGCTCGCAGGAGGTGCCGGCGGTGGAGCGTAGAGGTCACGCAGCCTCCTGAGCCGTGATCGGTAGTACTAGTCGTCGCGCGATCGCTTTGGGATCAGCCGAGGGACAGGCTGTAGCGGCCGGTGACGATGGAGGCGATCACGCCGCCGTCGATGAGCAGGTCGGTACCAGTGACGAACGCCCCGTCGCGTCCCATGAGGAAGGCGGCGGTGGCAGCGATCTCGTCGGGGGTGCCGACACGACCGGCGGACGAAGTTTTGATCATCTCTTGGTAGGCCGGGCCGGCGGGGGAGTTGAACTCATCGAGGGCGAGCGGGGTCATGATGATGCCAGGGCTCAGGGAGTTCAGCCGTGCCCCCCGGTCGCCCCAGACCACGCTGGCCGCCTGGACCCRCAGAACGTTGGCGCGCTTGGCGATGGCATAAGCCATGCCGGAGTTGGCAAGGACATCGGCGGCCAGGAACGGCAGCGCGGCGAGCTGCGAGGCGGGGGTCGCGGCCAGCGCCTGGTTCTGCTCGGCGGGTAGTGGCGGGATCATGTGGCCGGCCTGGCTGGCGATGACGATGCCGGAGCCGCCTTCGGCGATGACGCCGCCGAACTCCTCCAGTGCGTAGGCGACGCCGACGAGGTCCACCTGGATGATCGCCTCGGGTGTGGCCTGCGCGGGCGACAGCCCGGCGGTGTGGACGAGGTGAACGACCTCGCCCAGGTCGGTGGCGGCCGTGACCAGGGCTCGGACGGAGTCCTGCGAGGAGACGTCGACATGGGCGGTAGCCGTCGCATATCCGGCTGTGGTCAGGGCCGTCGAGGCCGCTTCGGCGGCGTCGAGACTCACGTCTGCGAACAGGACGGTCTTGCCGACGCCGATGCGGCGGGCGATGGCCTGGCCCATCGAGCCGGCGCCGATGACGACGACGACCTCGGTGGCCGTGGCCGTGGACATGCTCATGCAGTGCTCCTCGTCACGAGGGTGCGTCGGCGGTCGCCCGGGATGTCAGCGACTAGAAGTAGGTCGGCAGTCGCGGTGTGTAGGGGTCTTCGAGGGCGGCGATCTCGTCGTCGGTGAGCGTTACGTCCAGGGCGGCGACGGCGTCGCTGAGGTGATGGCTCTTGGTGGCGCCGACGATGGGCGCGGAGACCACCGGGTTCTTCAGGACCCAGGCCAGCGCGATCTGCGCCATCGAGATGCCGCGGGCCTCGGCGATCTGGGCTACGGCGTCGACGATGGCCTGGTCGCTGTCGAAGACCAGCGGGCGACCGAACATGTCCACGTCAGGGTTCGCCTTGGCACGCACGGTGTCCTTCTGCCCCCACGGGCGAGCGACCCGGCCACCCGCCAGCGGGCTCCACGGGATGGACCCCACACCCTGGTCGGCGAGGAGGCCGAACATCTCCCGCTCCTCTTCCCGTGCGAGGAGGCTGTACTGGTCCTGCATGCTGATGAACGGCGTCCACCCGTGGGTCCGCGCCGCGTGCTGCATCGTCGCGAACTGCCACGCCCACATCGACGACGCACCCAGGTAGCGGACCTTGCCGGCCCTGACGAGGTCGTGCAGGGCTTCCATCGTCTCCTCGACCGGAGTCTCAGGGTCGAAGCGGTGGATCTGGTAGAGGTCGACGTAGTCGGTGCCGAGACGCTTCAGGGAGGCGTCGATCTGCTCCATGACCGCCTTACGTGACAGTCCCGCCCCGCCGGGACCCTCATGCATCTTCGAGAACAGCTTGGTGGCCAGGACGACGTCGTCGCGGCGGGTGTACTTCGTGATCGCGCGGCCGACGATCTCCTCCGACGTTCCGTGCCCGTAGATATTGGCGGTGTCCCAGAAGGTGATCCYGGCGTCCACGGCCTGGCGGAAGATCGGCTCGGCGCCGGCGTCGTCGAGCGCCCAGGACATCCGCGAGGTGTCCCCGAAGCTCATACATCCCAGCGCGACCCGGCTGACCTTCAGCCCGGAGCTGCCCAGACGGGTGTACTGCATGGCGGCTTCCTCTCCTTGATGGTCTGCCCCAGCCTGTGATCGCGTCTGCGAGGCGATGGCTCGTCGTGGCGGCCGGCCCCGGCGAGCAGCCGTGGCGAGCGGGACAGTTACGAGGCTAGGTAGACCCGGGCAGGGGTGGGAGGTTCTGTCAGGGCCAGCCACCCTGCACGCCGGACGCCTACCGTCGAGGTATGGACAACCGCGAACAGGTGCGCAGTTTCCTGGYCAGCCGGCGGGCGCGGATCACCCMCGAGCAGGTCGGCCTGCCCACCTACGGTGGCCTGCGCCGGGTGCCGGGACTGCGCCGCGACGAGGTCGCCCAGCTGGCCGGTGTCTCGGTGGACTACTACACACGCCTCGAACGCGGCGACCTCACCGGTGCCTCCGACAGCGTCCTGTCCGCCCTCGCCCGCGCCCTACGCCTGGCCGACGACGAGCGCCAGCACCTGTTCGCCCTGGCCCGCGTCGCGAGAGCCGGCCGCGGAACCCCGAAGCGCCGGCCACGGCAGGTCAAGATACGCGAGAGCATCCGCGCCATCGTCGAGGGTCTCAGCGACCTGCCCGCGTGCGTGGTCAACGGCCGCATGGACCTGGTCATGACCAACCGGATGGGCCGCACCCTGTACGACCCCCTGTTCGACGACCCCACCCACCCGCCCAACCACGCCCGATTCGTCTTCCTCGACACCCGCGCCCACGACTTCTGGGTGGACTGGGAAGTACAGGCCACCGAAGTGGTCGGCGCTCTACGAGCCGCGGCAGGACGCGACCCCTACGACAAAGACCTCACCGACCTCATCGGCGAGCTCGTCACCCGCAACGACCGCTTCCGCACCTGGTGGGGCTCCCACGACGTGTTCAACCACCGCGGCGGAACGAAGAAGATCAACCACCCCGTCGTCGGGCGTCTCGACCTCACCTACGAGATCCTGACACTGCCCTCAGACCCCGACCTGTCCATCCTGACCTACTCCGCCCCGCCCCAGTCCCCGTCCCACGACGGACTGCAACTGCTCGCCGCGTGGACGGCGACCGGCGACGAGACCACACCGGGCGATCGCGCCATCGCTGCCGAGATGAAGGACTCTCCTCAGGGGTCGTAATGACAGCTGGCCACCTTCTGGTCAGCGCGCCATACCGAAAAGGTCACGGCCGCCGCGGCCCGCGCACCGCTGTCCGCTGCCGACGCCGAGCAGCTCGCCGGCATCCTCCGGCCGGCCGGTGGTCGCGTAGATCGAGACCGTGCCGATGACTGCGGCGCAACGAGAAGAGGCAATCTCCGCGCTGCGGGCAGGCAGGGAGCACCAGCAGAAAACCGGGCCAAGCGGGCTGATTCTGGACTTACGCTCGCCGATGTCGAACAGGTGCCGAAAGGGTCATGGTCGCTGCGGCCGAAAGTGGGTCCGACGGGTAGCTCTCCTTGACATCGCCAATCTTTTCGAGGGCTTTCGCCAGGAGACCGCCTGCCACCGGTGGAGGAAGGTTCCGATTCAGACTAGTGAGAGCCTGCGAGGCAGGCGCTCCGTCGTGCAGCCGGAGTTATCCAGCGAGAGCCCTATTAACATTCCCCGGCAGCATGAGTGATCCCGGTTCGCCACTGGGCTGCTTGTCGTGATGCTCACCGCTCCAGTAGGAGCGTCGCGCCCGACGTTCCTCCTACCAGTTCGACCTGCTGAAGGCTCCAGGCCTGTGGTGATCCAGACGAGCCTGCCGCCAGCGCTGGCGAGGGGCGGCGGATGCCAGAGGAAGCAGATCCCGCACCGACAGTCACCGACAGGCCGGCAGTCCCAGGAAGTCTGGCATTGTACGAACCGGTTGATCATGTGTTCTGACCTGCAACGATGACATCTCGCGCACCATTCCGACTCATAGGTCAAACCTATTTGACCAGGTCGGGGGCTTGTTGCGCTCCGTAGTGGGGCGGGCGGGGCTCGAATCCACGTCCGGACGAACGCAAGGCGGTAGCTCGCACCCGACGGAGCGAAGCGAGGCACTCGGAGTGCCTGTGCCTGGCCCCGGAGTGCCTGGGCCGGGCACACGACGTTGTGGGGCGCGCGGTCAGTGGCCCGCGCCGAGGTGGCTGCCGCCCGGGTAGCCGCCGCCGCCGAAGCGTTCGTCGAGGGCGTCGTAGTCGACCGCGCCGCCGGCCCGGGGGAGCGCGTCGACGAACTCGACCGTCTTGGGCTTCTTGTAGGTCGCGATCAGCGCGCGGCAGTGTTCGATCAGCTCGGCGGCGTCCGCGGCGGCGCCGTCGGCGAGCGCGATGACGGCCTTGACGTCCTGCAGCCAACGCTCGTTCGGGACGCCGATGACGGCCGCCTCCCGGACCGCCGGGTGGGCCTCGAGCGCGCGCTCCACCTCGGCGGGGAAGATGTTCTCCGCGCCTGACTTGATCATGCGGGTGAGCGTGCCGACGAACGTGATGCTGCCGTCCGCCTCGCGCCGCCCGGCGTCGCTGGTGTGCCACCAGCCGTGCGCCCAGCGGCGGGCGTTCACCTCGGGACGGTTCCAGTAGCCGAGGTTCACCAGGTCGCCGCGGGCGCAGATCTCGCCGACCTCCCCGACGGGCACCTCACGCCCGTCCGGGTCGAGGAGGCGCACCTGCAGCAGCGGGGAGGGCCGACCGGCGTTCGCCCCGCCGTTGCCATAGGAGCGCAGCAGGTTCATGCCGGCCAGCTCCGTCTGCCCGTAGCCCTGCCCCATGCCGCCGCCCATCCGGGCGAACCGGCTCTGGTCGGTCTCGACCACCCCGTTCCACAGCGGGGCCGCGAACGTCGCTCGCAGCGAGGACAGGTCCCGTGGCTCGGCCGCCTGCAGGGCGACGACCTCGGCGATCGTGGCGGGCATGAGGTAGGCATGGGTGCAGCGCTCCTCAGCGAGCAGGCGCAGCACCTCGGCGGCGGCGACGCGGGGCAGCACGACGTTCGTGCCGCCGAACAGGAACGTGGAGACGCCGAAGTACTGGAAGTTGCCGATGTGGAACATCGGGCCCGAGTTGAGGAAGACGGTCTCGGCGCCGATGTCGCCGGCCCAGGCCGTCGTCATCCCCATGCCGATCAGGTTGGTGTGCGACAGCATGGAGCCGCACTGGCGGCCGGAGATGGCGGCCGTGTAGATGACCAGCAGGGCGGCGTCGGGGGAGACCTTGGTCTCCGGGTCGGTGTCGGCTCCGCCGGTGAGGAACGCCTCGTAGGCGTCCGGCCCGTCGGCGTCGTGCTGGAGCCACAGCGCCTTGTGCCGGTCGCCGACCTGCGCGCGCGCCTCCCGGACCGTCGCGCCGATCTCCTCGTCCTGCCAGACCACGACCGTGGGGGAGAAGTCCTCGATCGCGAAGGCCATCTCGTCGACCGACCAGCGCCAGTAACCGGGGCACACCATCGCGCCGATCTTCGCCGCCGCCGCCAGCAGCTCGTACACGCGCGCGGAGTTCTGGCCGAGCCACAGGATCCGGTCGCCCTCCCCGGTGCCGGTCGCGCGCAGCGCGTCGGCCAGCCGGTTGACCCGGCTGTCGAGCTCCGGCCAGGTCAGCCGCGTCTCGCCGTCGACCAGGGCGACCTGGTCCGGGAAGGCGCGGGCGTGGTCGCGCAGGACGTCGCCGAAGGTCTGGCGGTACACAGGCATGTCGATCTTCTCCTGGAGAAGGAAGCCGGCGCTCGGGCGGACGGTGGCTCGGGAGGACGGTCGATGATCGTGGGTCGGCCGGGCCGGCTGGGTGGGCCGTGCACGAGTGTTCAGTCGTCGGTGCGCAGGACGAGCCCCTGAGCGTTGAAGAACAGGCCGCCGGGCGTCAGGAACGCCACCCGCGCGTCCGGCACCTGGCGCTCCCCGGCGATGCCGCGTAGCTGGGTGACGGCCTCGCGGACGTGGCCGGCGGCCTGCGATCCGCCCTCGGAGAGGCTGCCGCCGTGCGGGTTGATGGGCACCCTGCCGTCGATGAGGACCCGTCCGGTGTCGTCGGCGCGGTGGGCGCGCAGGAAGTCGCCGGCCTCGCCCGGCTTGCACCAGCCGTAGGTCTCCAGGCAGCGCAGCGTCAGGAACGAGAAGCCGTCGTAGGGGAGGAACAGGTCGGCGTCCTCGATCCACAGGTCGCTCTTGGCTCGCAGGTCACGGGCGACGACCGCCTGCCCGGTGACGGACAGGTCCTCGGCAAGGTGCTCCTCGGGATGGCGGGTYATGCCCATGCTCGCCGCGTGCACGAGCACGGGTGGCGTCACCAGGTCGCGGGCGCGCTCGGTGGTGGTGACGACGAAGGCGTCCGCGCCGTCGACCGGCACGTCCATGTCGAACAGGCACAGCGGTTCGCGGATCATCCGGCCGACGAGGTACTCGTCCATGGTCAGCGGTGCCCGCATGACCGCGTTCGGGTTGCGGGCGCCGTTCGCCCGCGCGTTGAGCGCGACCAGGCCGAGGTCCTCGCGGGTGCGGCCGAACTCGGCGAGGTAGCGGCCCGCCCAGGCCGCGTAGCCGATCGAGCCGAACATCCCGTAGGGCTCGCCGTCGGTGTGGCCCTCGCCGGTGGCGGCCCGGCCGTCCGGCAGGCCGAACGCGGCGCGGCGGCGGAACGGGTCGGCGCCCGCGCCGCGGGAGTTCCCGCTCACCCGGTACATCGAGTGGTAGACGAGGACGGTCTCGGCGGCGCCGGAGCAGACCGCGCCGATCGCCGCGAGCAGGTGGTTCATGATGGGCGGGCGCACCTGCGCCCAGTAGGTGACCTCGTCGAGGCCCAGGGCCGACACGACCGTCGACGGGTCGATCCCCCCGGTCAGCAGGCCGCCGCCGACGACTCCGTCGATGTCGGCGCCGGTCAGGCCCGCGTCGCGGACTGCCGCCGTGGCGGCCTCGAGCACCATCGAAAGCTCCGTCGTGGCGCCGCGGTCGCGGGCGTACGGCGACAGGCCGACCCCGGCGATGGCGACCTTGTCCTTGGCTCGGTTGCGCGCGCTCACTGGTGTACCTCCGTGCTCGGCGCCGCCGGCCGGAACGCGTACCAGGGCGCGCCAGTGCGGGTGATCCAGGTCAGCTCGACGGGCAGGCCGACGGCGAGCCGCTCGGGCGGGCAGTCGACGATCGTGGCGGCGAACCGCAGGCCCGGCTGCTCGGCAAGCTCGACGGCGGCCAGCGGCCACGGCCTCGTGTAGTCGACGTCCGGCGCCGGCGGCCCCTGGTGCAGCAGCGTGAGCGTGTGGACGGTCCCGCGCCCGGACACCGGCGCCGGGGTGACGTTCGTCGACCAGCAGGCCGGGCAGAGCGGGCGCTGCTGGGCCGCCCAGTTCCCGCAGTCCCCGCAGCGGGTCGCCAGCAGTTCATGACGCAGCAGACCGGCGTAGAACCGGGCATTGAGGCGGTCCAGCCGTACGTCCGGGTAGGCCAGCAGCACCTCCTCGTCGTCGACCGGCCCGGTGGCCGTGCCAGCGGTCATGCGGCGCCTCCCTGCTCTGTTGCGCTCCACGTCACATCCTATAATTATAGTGAGAAGTTAGCTATTTGAAGAGGTGGGGTGGCGAGCATGGGACGACTGGATGGCCAGGTCGCGCTGGTGACGGGCGCCGGCCAGGGCGTCGGACGGGGCATCGCGCATGCGCTCGCCCGGGAGGGCGCCCGCGTGGCCGTGTCCGGCCGGCGGGCCGAACCCCTCGACACCGTGGTGAAGGAACTGGTCGACCTGGGCGCCCGCGCCCGCGCGCTCGCGGTCACGGGTGACGTCGGCGTGCGGGCCGACGCCGACCGGATGGCCGCGGCGACGGTCGCCGAGTTCGGCGCGCTGGACATCCTGGTCAACAACGCGCAGTCCTCGGTCCAGGTCCGGCTCGAGCAGACCACGGACGCCGACGTCGAGCTCGCCTGGCGCAGCGGCGCTCTGGGCACGCTCTACTGCATGCAGGCCTGCCTGCCGCACCTGAAGGAACGCGGCGGCAGCATCGTGAACTTCGGCTCGTCCACGGGCGTCCGCGGCGACACCACCTTCGGCTCCTACGCGATGGCCAAGGAGGCCATCCGCGGCCTGTCCCGGGTCGCGGCCCGCGAGTGGGGCCGCTACGGCATCCGCGTGAACGTCATCTGCCCGACCGCGACGTCGCCCGCCGCCGAGGAGTATCGCGAGGCCAACCCCGAGCGCTTCGCGATGGTGATGCGGGAGATCCCGCTGGGCCGGTTCGGCGACCCCGAGACCGACATCGGCCGGGCGGTGGCCGCGCTCGTCAGCGACGACATGTCCTACCTGACGGGGGCGACCCTCATGCTCGGCGGCGGTCGCGAGGTCCAGTGACCCACCCGTCGGCGGCCGCGCGCGGTTCGGCCGCCGCCGCGCGGCCGGGCTCGGCGGCCGTCAGCTCGCCGTGTCGCCGGATGCCGCGTCGCCAGATGCCGCGCCGTCCGGCGACGCGAGAGTGAGGCGAGCCTCCAGTACGGCCACGCCGCCGCCCTCGGGGAACACCCGCAGCGGCCGGATCGCCAGGTCGGTGACCCGCGGCAGGTCCTCGACCAGCGCCGACACCCGCAGCAGCACGTCCTCCAGCGCGGCGACATCGCACCGCGGCGCTCCCCGCCAGCCGTCCAGCAGCGGGAAGGCACGTAGCGACCGTGTCATCTCCGGTGCGTCCCGGCTGGACAGCGGGGTGACGCGCAGCGCCACGTCGCCGACCAGATCCGCGTAGTCGCCGGCGAGCGCGAGGGTCACCACCGGGCCGAAGACCGGGTCGGTCGTCACGCCGACCGCGACGTCCACGGCGCCCGGCTCCTCGCCCGCGGCCGGTTGCCCGGCGGCCAATTGCCCGGCGGCGGGTTGTCCGGCGGCGGCGCGTCCGGAGACCGGGACTGGAATGCCGTAGCCGCGCAGCAGCGCCCGGACGGCGTCGGGACCGACAGGACCCGCCGGCTGGTCGTCGAGCAGCGCCCGGGCCGCCGCGCGGTCCGGATCGCGCGGAGTGATCACGACGCCGGCCGGGCTGCGCCGCCACGCGCCGTAGGCCGCGGCCGCGCCGAGCGCGGTGGCCGCCGCCTCGGGAAACACGTAGCTGGGGATCGCCCGTCCCTCGCGGCGCAGCAGCGAGGGCAGCCCCGACGCGGACAGGAAGCTCGTCACGACCGGCTTGTCGGGCGCCGCCGCGGCCGCCGAGGCGATGGCCGCGGCGACCTCGGTGACGTGCCGGACCAGCGGTGGGACGTACAGGACGATCGCCGCGTCCACCGCCGGGTCGGCGAGCGCCGCTGTGAGGCTCGTCTGGTAGTCGGCGGCCGTCGCGGTCGGGCCGAGGTCCGCCCCAGCGTGCTCGGCGACGACCAACCCGCTCGCCCGGCACGCGTCGGCGGTCAGGGCGCCAGGGCCACCCGCGTTCGTGACGATCGCGACCCGGTTGCCGCCGGGCACCGGCTGGTTCGCGAGCAGCAGCGCGACGTCGAACATCGCGCCCAGCGAACGGGTCCTGATGATTCCCGACTGCTGGAACAACGCGTCCAGCGCGGTGTCGGCGCCGGTGACCGGCCGGGCGTCCCGCGTCGCGCCGCTGGCCCGGCCCGACAGCGTCGGCACGCCAGCGTGCACCGCGACGATGGGCTTGCGGGCGGCGATCCGCCGGGCGACGCGGGCGAACTTGCGAGGGTTCCCGAACCGGTCGAGGTGCAGCAGGATCACCCCGGTCGCCGGGTCCTCCTCCCACCACTGCAACAGGTCGTTGGTGGAGACGTCCGCGGCGTTGCCGATCGACACGAAGCTGGCGAAGCCGAGGCCGAGCTGCTCGGCGTGCGTCAGCACCGCGAGCCCGAGCGGCCCGGACCGGCTCGACATCGACACCGCGCCGGGCGGYGGGAGACGCGGCGCGAACGTGGCGAACACGGTCCGGTCCTCGATCCGGCTCACCAGGCCCATGCAGTTCGGCCCGACCAGGCGCATCCCGGCTGCCCGGGCGGCCTGGACGAGGCGTCGCTCCCGGGCCAGGCCGGCGGGCCCCGTCTCGCCGAACCCCGTCGACACCACGACCACCGCGCCCGCGCCGACGGTCGAGGCCTCCCGCACGACCTCCTCCACGCCCTCGGCGGGCACGGCGACGATGACGAGGTCCACAGGCTCCGGCAGGTCGCGCAGGCTCGGGAACGCCGGGACGCCCGCGATCTGGTCGGCATGGGGATTGACGGGGTGGACGGGCCCGCCGAAGCCGTGGGCGACCAGGTTGCGCAGGATCTCGTGGCCGATCGTCTCCGGCCGTCGTCCGGCGCCGACGACGGCGATCGAGCGGGGTCGCAGGAGTGGCCGCAGCGACGAGCGGACCGCGACGTGCTCCCGCCGGTCGGAACGGGCCACGGTCTGGGCGCCCGGATCCGTCGCCATCGTCACGTGCACGACCGACCCGTCCCAGACCGTCTCGGTCCGGTACCCGGAGCCCGCGAAAGCACGCAGCATGCGAGTGTTGTCGGCGAGCACGTCCGCGGTCATGGTCGTGACGCCGCGGGCGCGGGCCGCCTGGGCGAGCCGTTCGAGCAGCAGCGCGCCGAGGCCGAGCCCCTGGAAGTCGTCCTCGATGGTGAACGTGGCCTCGCCCTGGTCGGGCTCCTCCGGCGCGCGCAGGCAACGGGCTCCGCCGATGAGCCGGGCGCCCAGGAAGGCGACGAGCGCGATGTGGTCGACCTGGTCGACGTCGGCCCAGGCGCGCAGGGTCCCGTCGCTGATCCGCACCACCGGGCCGAGCAGCCGGTAGGAGATCGTCCGGCGGGAGAGCCGGTTGCCGAACGCGGTCAGGGCTTCGGCGTCGTCCACGTGGATCGGCCGGACGAGCACCGACCGGCCGTCACGTAGCAGCCCCGGCCGCTCCCACGAGGAGGTCACCCTGTCCTGCCTCATCGCCGCCACCGATCCAGCCTAGCGGCGATGATCAGCAATCGCCGTCGACCGCGCCCAGCCCGCCAGTATCCCGCTCATACCGTCGTCCCGCGTCGTCGCCGGTCAGTCGATGAACGGCGACGGCGGACGCAGGTCGCCGAGGCGGCCCGTGGTGTAGGTGAGCCAGCGGTCGTAGTCGGTCGCCTTGTTCCGGAACGACGAGCCCACCTGTGGGTTCGGCAGGATCAGGAAGTTCTCGGCCGCGAGCCCCGCGACGGTGATCTCGGCGACCTCGGCCGGTGTCTGCACCAGGCCGATCCCCGGGAGGTCGGCGCCGCTGACGGTGCGCGTCTCGACCGCGGTCGGGCACAGGCACGACACCCGGATGCCCTTGTCCGAGTAGTTGATTGTCAGCCACTCAGCGAAGCCCAGCGCGGCGTGCTTGGTGACGGTGTAGGCCAGCTCCGAGGGTCCGGTGATCAGTGCCGCCGCAGAGAGCGTCTGCAGGAAGTAGCCGCCGCCGCGGCGCAGCATCCGGGGCACCAGGCACTGCGCGGCCCAGACGTGGGCGAGCACGTTGACCCGCCACGACCGGTCCCAGGTCGCCGCGCTGGTCTGCAGGTTGCCGCCCTCCGGCCCGCCGAACACCGCCGGGTTGCCGCAGAACAGGTCCGTCGGCCCGGCAGTCTGTTCGGCCCAGTCGATGAACGCCGTCAGTGCCGCCTGATCGCCGACGTCGCACGGACGCCCGGGGACGCCGAGCGTCTCGGACATCGCCGAGACGGCCTCGGTGTCCAGGTCGCTGACGACCACCGACCGGGCGCCGTGCGCCAGGAACGCCTCGACGAGGCCGCGGCCTATGCCGTGCGCCGCGCCCGTCACCACGATCCGGCTGCCTTCGATCTTCATGGCCGTCTCCGCATCGCCGTAGGGCCTGTCCGGACAATCCTCTCAGGTGGTGGCAGCGAATGCCATCGTGGCAGACTCTGCCATGAGCGACGCGACTGGTGCGCCGCGAGGGGAGGCGACGGTGGGTCTGGCGGAACTGTTCGACCTGGAAGGCCGGGTCGCGGTGGTGACCGGCGGCAGCCGCGGGATCGGTTACGCCGTCGCCCGCGGCTTCGCCGCCGCCGGCGCCGACATCGTCGTCGCGAGCCGCAAACTGGACGCCTGCCAGGCCGCCGCCGAGCGGATCGCGAAGGAGACCGGCCGCCGGGCGGTTCCTCTTGGCTGCCACGTCGGGCGCTGGGCGGACTGCGACCGCCTGGTCGACGAGGTCTACGCCGCGTTCGGCCGCTGCGACGTCCTGGTCAACAACGCCGGGATGTCCCCGCTCTACCCGGACCTTCCCAGCGTCACGGAGGACTACTTCGACAAAGTCGTCGGGGTCAACCTCAAGGGGCCGTTCCGGCTCGGCGCGCTCGCCGGTGCCCGGATGGCGGCCGCCGGCGGCGGCAGCATCATCAACGTCTCGACGATCGGCTCGCTGCGCCCCGGCGCCGACGAGCTCGTCTACGCCTGCGCCAAGGCGGGCCTCAACGCGCTGACCATCGGGCTGGCGGAGGCCTACGGGCCGGCGGTGCGCTCGAACGGCATCCTGCCCGGCGCCGTGCTCACCGACATCGCCGACGCCTGGACCCCCGAGCGCCGCGAGCAGGCGGCGCGCGCCACCACCCTCGGCCGCGCCGGTACCGCCGACGACTTCGTCGGCACCGCCCTGTGGCTCGCGAGCCCCGCCTCCGCATGGGTCAGCGGCACCCTCATCCGCGTCGACGGCGGCGCATACCGGCAGACCAGCTAGCCAGACCAGCCGCCAGGCCGGACCGCCACCGCCGTCGACCGGCGCGGGTCGGGCCGGCGAAAGGAGAGCAACCGTGGTCGACTTCGCCATTCCCGAGGAGGCCCAGGCCGTGCGCGCCAGGGCCGCCGACTTCCTCGACACCCACGTTCTGCCGGCCGAGGCGCGCGTCGGCCGGGAGCCCTACTTCGACATTGTCGCCGAGCTGCAGGCGAAGGCCCGGGCCGACGGCCTGTGGTGTCCCTTCGTTCCGGTGGAGTGGGGCGGCATGGGCCTCGGCCCGCTGGCGAACGCGCTCGTCCAGATCGAGGTGGGCCGCTCCTTCACGTACCTGGGCGCGTGGGCGCTGAACTGCATGGGCCCGCAGGACGCCACGATGCTCACCCTCATCGAGCACGGCACCCAGGAGCAGAAGGAGCGCTACCTGCGCCCGCTCGTCGCCGGCGACCTGCGGATCTGCYTCTCGATGACGGAGCGGGCCGCCGGCGCGGATGCGACCGGCCTGCGCACCTCCGCTGTCCGCGACGGCGACCACTGGGTGCTGGGCGGCGAGAAGTGGTTCAGCAGCAACGCGTCGATCTCGCAGCTCGCGCTCGTCATGGCCCGCACCAGCGAGCAGGGCCCGCGCCGTGAGCAGTTCACGACGTTCCTCGTCGAGCTGCCGAACCCCGGCTACCGGATCCTGCGCAACATCCCGACGATGGACGAGCCGCTGCGCCCCCGGTTCGAGGACGAGGTGACCAGCGGCCACGCGGAGGTCCGGATCGACAACCTCGTGGTGCCGCACGCGAACGTGCTCGGCGGCGTCGGGCGCGGCTTCGCCATGGGCCAGCACCGGCTGGGCTACGGCCGGCTGCGGCACGGGATGTGGAGCATCGCCAAGGCGCAGGCCGCCCTCGACCTGGCCGCGGGCCGGGCGCTGTCGCGGGAGACGTTCGGCGCGCCCCTCGCCGACCGGCAGGGCGTCCAGTGGATGCTCGCGGACTGCGCCGAGCGGCTCTACCTGAGCCGGCTGATGGTCCTGCACATCGCCGCGAAGATGGAACGCGGCCAGGACCTGCGGCAGGAGAACGCGATCGCGAAGAACTACATCGCGCACATGCTGCACCACGTCGTCGACACCGCCCTGCAGCTCCACGGCTCCCTCGGATACACCCTCGACACCCCGCTCGCCGAGTGGTACGCCGAGGCCCGCCAGCAGCGGCTGGTGGATGGCCCCGACGAGGTCCACCGCTGGATGATCGGCCGGGGCGTGCTGCGGGCGTTCGAACGCGACGGCACCACGGCCGCCGCCGCCGGCGGGGACCTGCTCTGATGGGCGCGGACGCCACGCCGGCCGCGGCCGCGGCGGCCCCGGAACGGCCGGCCGCCCCGCTCGTCGACCTGCCGCGGCTGGAAGCCTGGCTGGAGACCCTGCTGCCGGGCGGCGGCCCGGCGCGCCTCGCCCGGCTGGGTGAGGCCACCGGCATCGCCAATGCCCTGTTCGCGCTGGACTGGGGCGGGCGGACGCTCGTGCTGCGCCGGGCGCCCGCGGCCCGGATCACCAGCAGCGCCGGCAACACCCTGCGGGAGGCGACCCTGCTCGGCGCCCTCGCCGACACCCCCGTCCGGCACCCGCCGCTGGTGGCGACGTGCCCCGACCCGGACGTCATCGGCGCGCGGTTCATCCTCATGGAGCGTGTCGACGGCTTCACCCCGACGGGCGACCTGCCCGCCCCCTTCGACCGCGCCCCCGAGGTCCGTCGCGCCCTGGGCGTGGAAGCGGTCGACGCGCTCGCCGAGCTCGCGTCCGTCGACTGGCGGGCGGCAGGGCTCGACGGCTTCGGCAGGCCCGACGGCTTCCTCGACCGGCAGGTCGACCGCTGGCTGTGGCAGCTGGGTACCTACCAGACCCGGCCGTTGCCCGACGCCACCGACGTCCTCGCCCCGTGGCTGCGCGCCCACCAGCCCGCCACCGGGCCGATCGCGATCATGCATGGCGACTACAGCCTGTTCAACGTGATGTTCGCGCACGACGCGCCGGCGCGGCTGGCCGCGATCGTCGACTGGGACACCGCGACGATCGGCGACCCGCTCCTGGACCTGGGCCACCTGCTGGCCCGCTGGGACGAGCCGGGCGAACCGCCCACCTTCCTCGGATCCTCCGACATCGCCGACCGGACGGGCCTTGCCACCCGCGCCCAGCTGGCCGCCCGCTACGCCGACCGGACCAGCCTCGACCTCGCGGACCTCCGGTTCTACGAGGTGCTGTCGCTGTTCAAGCTCGGCTGCATCCTGGAAGGCCACCACGCCCAGGCGCCCCGGGCCGGCGACCCGGCCGGCGGCCAGTTCGCCCCGATGGCGCCGGCTGTCTTCGCGGACGCGGCCGCGATCGCCCGCGGGGAGCGGACGCTCTGAGGGCCACATCCGCGCAGGTGTGTCTGGTCCGTCCCATTGCCAGGGGCGTGGTCTGGGCAGAACCTGGGCAGAGTCCGGGCACGCGAGATGAGCTCGGCGTGGCGTGGTGTGGGGCTGGTAGATGGACGAGCGGGCAACGGTGCCGGGCCGGGATCCGTTGCTGGCTGCGCGGGTGACGGTGCTCCATGAGACGGAGCGGACCCGGGTCGTTCGGCTGACGTTCCCGGGCGGAAGCGTGATCCGCAAGGAGCTGCTGGGGCCCGGCGCGCGGCGGCGGCAGCGGCATGAGGTGGAGATCCTCGGTCAGCTGTCCGGTGTCGAGGGAGTCACGCAGTTGGCGACCGGGCTGCCGTCGTCCCCGGACTCGATCCTGCTGGCCGATGTCGGCGGTGTGGCGCTGTCCGAGCGGACTACTCCGCTGGATCCGGTCGAGCTGGTCGGACTGGCCGGGTCGCTGGGGCGGGCGATGGCGGAGATGCACCGGCGGGGGGTGGCGCATCGGGACGTCAATCCGGCGAACATCGTGATGACTGATGGCGGGGGAGCGCCATGCCTGGTCGATTTCTCGCTGGCCACCACGTTCGCGGTGGTTCAGCCGGAATTCGTACATCACAGCGAGATCGTGGGAACGGTGCCGTATTTGGCGCCGGAGCAGACTGGCCGGACTGGTTGTCACGTCGACCAGCGGGCCGATCTGTACGCGCTCGGGGCGACGCTGTACGAGCTGGCCACCGGGGCGCCGCCGTTCGGTGCCGGTGATCCTGTTCAGGTCATTCACGACCATCTGACGCGGGTGCCGGCGCCGCCGTCGGCCGTGAACCCGGCGGTGCCGGCCGGCCTGTCGGCGATCATCATGCATCTGCTGGAGAAGGAGCCGGACGATCGCTACCAGAGCGCCGACGGACTGGTGCACGATCTCACCTTGGTACGTCGTGGCGCCTTCTTGGTGCATCCAGGCGAGCACGATTTCCCCGCACGGCCACTGACGCCATCCCGGTTGGCCGGGCGTGACCAGGAGATCCGCGAGCTGGGCGTGGCGTTCGCCGAGGCGATGGAGGGTCGCTGCCGCGGGCTGCTCGTCGGCGGTGCGCCGGGGGTGGGCAAGACGGCGCTGGTCAACGAACTGCGGCCGATCGTGGCCGGTGCCGACGGCTGGTTCGTGGCGGGCAAGTTCGACCAGTATCGCCGTGACCAGGAGTACGACGGGGGCTGGCAGGCGTTCCGGGCGCTGGGCCGGCTGTTGCTGGCCGAGCCCGAGCAATACCTGGCCGAGGTGCGGGAGCGGATACTGCTGGCGTTGGGACCCAGCGCCGGGCTGGCGACCGCCACCGTGCCGGAGCTGGCGGCGCTGCTGAAGGTCCCCCCGGATCCGGGCGATCCGATGACCGCGCAGGTGCGAGCGCTGCGCAACGGAGTCGAGGTCCTGCGCGCCGTCGCCTCCAGGAAACGGCCGGTGGTGTTCTTCGTCGACGACCTGCAGTGGGCCGGGCGGACTCCGCTGGGCTTCGTCGATCTGATCCTCAGCGGCGCCGAACAGGTCGAGGGACTGCTGCTGGTCGGCGCCTACCGGGACAAGGAGGTCGACCCGGCTCATCCGATGACGCCGATGCTCGCCCGCTGGCAGCGCCAGCCGGCCGGTCCGCGCATCGTGCGGCTGGGCAACCTGACCCCGGACGGCCAGATGGCCATGGTTGCAGACCTGGTGCGCGTCGCGCCTGAGGCCGCCGCGGAGCTGGCGCGGATGATCGCGCCGTCGGCCGGTGGCAATCCGTATGACACGCAGGAGCTGCTGAACTCCTTACGCCACGACGGTCTGCTCGTCGCTGGCGTCGGCGGGTGGCGATGGGATCGGGCGGTGCTGGATCGCCGGCTCGGGCGGGTGGATGTGGCCGGGATGCTGGCCGCTCGGGTGGCCGGGCTGCCGTCGGCGACCAGGCAGGTGTTGGCGGTGATGGCGTGTCTGGCGGGCCGGGTGGAGCTCGACCTGTTGGAGGTCGCGGCGGGGCTGGCCACGGAGGATGTCGAGCACCGGCTGGGCCCGGCGTTCGCCGCCGGCCTGCTGGTGCTCGAGCCTGGCGGCGGGCAGGGGGTGCGGTTCCACCACGACCGGACATGGGAGTCCGTGCTGGGCGCCCTCAGCCCGCGGCGGCGGCGTGGCCTGCGACTGCGGCTGGCCCGGCGGCTGGCCGAGCGGGGCGAGTACTTCGCGGTCGCGGCCGAGCAGTACCTGCACGTGGTCGACGTGGTGCGGGACGACGCCGAGCAGCGGCTGGTGGCCGGGCTGTTCCAGCAGGCCGCCGAGCAGGCGCGGCTGCTGAGCAACCATCCGCTGGTGGAGCGGTTCCTGACCGCGGCGGTGCCGCTGGTCGACCCGACCGACACCGACCAGCTGATCGAGGTCCGCACCGGCCGGCACGCCGCCCTGTACAGCCTGGGCCGGTTGGAGGAGGCGGACGAGGAATACCGGAACGTCAGTCGGCTGTGCACCCGCCCGGCGCAGCGCACGGCGGCCACCGTGCTGCAGGTGATCAGCCTGACCAACCGGGGCCGCGCCGAGGAGGCGGTCCGGCTCGGCGTGGACCAGCTGCGCGAGGTCGGTTTCGCCGTGCCGGACCGGGAGCGCCTCGACGCGGAGATCGACCGAAGACTCGACGCGGTCTACCGGTGGATCGACCAGTCCAACGCATCCGACGACCTGTGCCGCCCGGAGGGCACCGACCGTTCGCGACTGGGCATCATCAAGCTCATCAACCGGCTCATCCCCGCGGCGTTCCTCTGCGACCGGCCGATGATGGCCTGGCTGACCGCGACGGCGCTGGAGATGTGGGCACGGGACGGACCGGATCCCGCCCTGATCGGCCCGACCAG
Source organism: Pseudofrankia sp. EUN1h (assembly GCF_001854645.1). Lineage (NCBI taxonomy): Bacteria > Bacillati > Actinomycetota > Actinomycetes > Frankiales > Frankiaceae > Pseudofrankia > Pseudofrankia sp. EUN1h. The sequence continues at coordinate 28,375 of NZ_MBLN01000075.1, forward strand.
CCACGCCTCCGTCCTGACCACGGCCCTCAGGCACGACTACCGCACCGGGCACCGCATCATGCGGCGCCTTCTCCAAGTCGGTCACGCACGCGGCTACGAACCGGACATCTGGCAGATGCAGTTGATGTATGCGGTCTTTACCGGCCACTGGTTCGACCCGCTCGAGGACAACCTGTCCGCCGCGCGTCGCGCACTGGAGGGCCTGCTCCAGGGCGGCGACCTGCAGTACGCCTGCTGGACCCATGTCGTGCTGCTGCCGGACCTGCTGGACTGCGGCCCGTCGCTGGACGCCTATGTCGCCGGTGCCGACGAGGCGATGGCTATCGCCACACGCACCGGCAACGGATACGCCGAAGAGGTGTTCCGGCCCTGGCGCCAGCTGGCGAGGGTGCTGCGTGGCGAGGCCGTCGGCCAGGCGGCCGACGAGGCGGCCGAGCAGGGCCTGCTGGCCGCCAACCCGCTCGCCGCCGCCAACATGCACCTCACCCGGGCGCTCGCCGCCGCCATCTTCGATCATTCGGCCGAGCTGGCCCGGCACACAGCGGCGGTGATGCGGTTGCTGCCGGTCCTCGAAGCGACCTACCTGATCGCGGTCGCGCGCGTGTTGCGGGCTCTGGCCCTGACCGGGCAGGCCCGGACGACGGAAGCGGGCCGGCGCGGGGCCGTGCTGGCCGAGCTGGACGAGGTGGTCGACTGGCTGGCCGCCCGCGCGGCCGACGCGCCGGTCAACTTCCTGCACCTGTTACGCCTGGTCGAGGCCGAACGGGCCTGGGCGGCAGGTGACTTCCGGGAGGCCGCGTACACCTATGACCTGGCACAACGTGAGGCCGCCACCCGCACACGCCCCTGGCACCGGGCACTGACCTTGGAACGCGCCGCACGGTTCCACCTCGCCCAGGGCATGGAGGAAACCGGCCGCATGCTGCTCGCCGCCGCCCGCCGCCAGTACGCCGACTGGGGCGCCACCGCCAAGGTCAGCCAGCTCGACTGGGCTTACCCGGCGCTGGCGGCCGAACCCGCCGGCGCCGAACCCGCTGCGCGAGCACCAGCCCAACCCACCACGGGCAGCCCCGCCGTCACCACCGGCACCATCGACCTGCTCGGCGTCGTCGCCGCCTCCCAGGCGCTGAGCTCCGAGACCAGCATCGAGGGCCTGCGCGCAAAGGTCGTGGGAATCCTGTCCGAGATGACCGGCGCCACCGGCGTCCACCTCCTCCTTCGCGACCAGGACGACAACGATGGCGGCTGGCTGGTACCCACCGACGACGGCGCCATCCCCCTGCGCGAGGCAGGCCTGCGCCGCCTGCTGCCGCCCTCGGTCGTCTGGTACACCGAACGCACCCACGAACCCACCGTCATCGYCGACGCCACCCGCGACGACCGATTCGCCCGCGACCCCTACCTCACCAGCCTCGACCGCTGCTCCCTACTCGCCAYCCCCCTCACGATCCGCGGCGAACTCAAAGCCATGCTCCTGCTGGAGAACCGAATGATCCGCGGCGCGTTCGCCACCAACCGCCTCGAACCGATCATGCTCATCGCCGGGCAGCTCGCCGTCTCCCTCGACCACGCCCAGGTCTACGCCTCCCTGGGGCGCAAAGTCGCCGAACGCACCCACCAACTCGCGGCCGCCAACCAACGCCTGGAACAACTGTCCATCACCGACCMCCTCACCGGACTGGCCAACCGACGACGCCTCGAAGAAGTCCTCCACGCCGAATGGCACCAGGCCTGCCATCAGCGCACCCCCCTCGCCGTCGCCATGACCGACATCGACTACTTCAAGCGCTACAACGACCACTACGGCCACACCGCCGGCGACCGCTGTCTCCGACTCGTTGCCGCATGCCTGGCCGACAACACCCGCGACACCGACCTCGCCGCCCGCTTCGGCGGCGAGGAGTTCGCCATCGTCATGCCCCACACCGACACCGACACCGCCGCCCGCGTCGCCCGAGACCTACGCGACGCCGTCGCCGCGCTCGCCGAACCACACCCCCTCGGCATCGACCACATGATCACCCTCAGCATCGGCGTCGCCGCCACCATCCCCACCACCGACAATCAGCCACAAAGCCTGATCGATCTCGCCGACGTCGAGCTTTATCGAGCCAAGCGTGCCGGACGCAACCGCGTCGAGGTAGCACACCCACACCCCGCGTCGCTATAGCCGGCGGGGACCCGCGGCCGCTCTGACGGCCGCATTCGCGTGGACCCGGGGTACGCCGCGGGTGCTGATGCGGTGCACCAGACGGCGCTCGCCGTCGCGGTCGCTAGGGCGATGCGCCCGCCAGCAGAGGGCGTGGGCCGGCTCACCCGAGCGAAAACGCTAAATTAGTTCTATGATTGTACGCAAGGTCCGGAATGGTCTGGCGCTGAGCAACCATCGAGCCGCGTGCGGTTACCACTCGGCGCAAGAAGCGGGACCGCGGCCAGCCCGGTACGGACGGGACGCCCCGCCGTGGAGGTCGTGGACCGCGCGGCGGGGAAGTGTCCTCCGGGCAGTCGCTCTGATGCCGACGGTCAGCGATCTCACCGCCAGGCATCGGATCTCAGGCATGGACGATGCCGTGCGGCGGCGCGGGCGGACACGAGGTGAGTCCGACTGTCGCTGTCGCCCGGCCTGACCGAACGGAGCGCCGAATGCGGGATGCAGTGATCGTGGCGGCGGTGCGCACGCCACTCGGCAAGCGCAACGGTGCCCTGTCGACCGTGCATCCGGTCACGCTGTCGGCTCATGTGCTGACCGAGCTCGCCGCCAGGAGCGGCGTCGATCCCGCCGAGATCGACGACGTCGCCTGGGGCGTCGTCGGGCAGGCCGGCGAGCAGGCCGCGGACCTCGCTCGCACCGCCGTGCTGGCCGCGGGCTGGCCGGAGTCGGTGACCGGCTACACGATCGACCGCCAGTGCGGGTCCTCGCAGCAGGCGGTGCACTCCGCGGCGGCCGGGCTGATCGCGGGACAGTACGACCTGGTCGTCGCGGGCGGCGTCGAGTCGATGTCACGGGTGCCGATGGGCTTCTCCACCCAGGGCAAGGACCCCTATGGCGAGCTGTATCTGGCCCGCTACGGGGCCTACCCGAACCAGGGGATCGGCGCGGAGATGATCGCCGAGAGGTGGGGGTTCTCCCGGACCCAGCTCGACGAGTTCTCGATCGCCAGCCACGAGAAGGCCGCCTCGGCCCGGGCCGAGGGCCGGTTCGACGCCCAGATCGCTCCGGTCACGCTGGCGGACGGGACGGTCGTGGCGAGCGACGAGGGAATCCGGCCTGGCGGGACGGTCGAGGGTCTGGCGAAGCTGAAGCCCGCCTTCAAAGAGGACGGCGTGATCCACGCCGGGAACGCCTCACAGATCTCGGACGGTGCCGCGGCGCTGCTGTTGACGACCTCCGAGAAGGCCGGGGAGCTCGGCCTGACGCCGATCGCCAGGGTGCACACGGCGGTCCTCGCGGGCGCCGACCCGGTGATCATGCTTACCGCGCCGATTCCGGCGACGCAGAAGGCGCTGCGGCGGTCCGGGCTGACGATCGACGAGATCGGCGTCTACGAGGTCAACGAGGCGTTCGCGCCGGTGCCGCTGGCCTGGGTCGCGGAGATCGGCGCCGATCCCAAGGCACTCAACCCGAACGGCGGCGCCATCGCCCTGGGGCATCCTCTAGGCGGCTCCGGGGCCCGCATCATGACGACGATGCTTCACCACATGCGGGACAATGGTGTCCGCTATGGCCTGCAGACAATGTGCGAAGGCGGCGGGCAGGCCAACGCCACCATCCTCGAACTGCTCTGAACGAAGGAGGCCACGGCCGGAGGTCTCACAATCCTCCGGCCGTGGCTCCGAGCCCCTCACCCCTCGCGGTCAGGTCGCGACCTCGACTATGCCCCGGATGTTGAGGCCGTCGGTCATGTCCTGGTAAGCCTTCTCGATCTCGTCGAGCGCGTAGCGGCGGGTCACCATCTCGTCGAGCCGTAGTTGGCCGTCACGGTAGAGGCCGAGCAGCATCGGCACGTCCTGGTGTGGGTTGCAGAAGCCGTACAGGCAGCCGACGACGGTCTTCGAGAACGAGGTGAGCATTCCTCCCGGCAGCTTCACGGTAATTTCGTCATAGTGGTCCGCGATACCGGTGAGAACGATCGTGCCGCCCTTGCGGGTCATCTCGTAGCACTCCGTGGTGACCTGCTCGGTTGCCACGCCGACACACTGGATGACGCTGTCAGCCAGCACTCCGGCGGTCTGGCGGCGGACGTGGTCGAGCGCTTCGGCGTGGGTGGTGAAGCCGGCGTGGGCGCCGAGGCGCCGGGCGAACTCGTTCTTGAACGGCACCGGGTCGACGGTGACGACTCTCGCGGCGCCGGCCATGAGCGCGCCCTGTACAGCGGCGGCGCCGACGCCGCCGACCCCGTAGACCACGACGACGTCGCCGGTGCGGACGCCCGCCGCCCGCACCGCGGAGCCCCAGCCCGTCGGCACGCTGCAGCCCAGCAGGCACGCCGCGTCCAGCGCGGTGTCGTCGGGCACCTTGACCAGCGAGCGTTCCTGGGCGACGAAGAAGTCGGTGAACGTTCCCAGCGCGCAGAACCCGCCGGCGTCCCGCCCGTCGCGTAGATGCATGCGGTAGGTGCCGTCGGCGAGCGCCCCCGTCAGGGTGCTCGCGCCCGCGTCGCAGAGCCAGGACTGGCCGACCGTGCACCAGCGGCACCGGCCGCACGCCGGAATGAAGCAGGTCACCACCTTGTCGCYCGGTCGCAGCCGGGTGACCCCCGCGCCGACCTCCCGGACGATCCCGCTGCCCTCGTGCCCGCCGACCAGCGGGAAGCGCAGGCCCGCGCCCTTGTTGAGGTGGTCGTCGGAGTGGCAGAGGCCGGCGAAGGCGGTCTCGACCAGGACCTCGCCGGCGCGGGGCCCGTCCAGCGAGATCTCCTCGACCGTCCAGGGCTGTCCCGGACCGCGTAGGAGCGCGGCACGCGTCTTCATATCAACCCTCTCGAGTATCCGGCGTGTGGCGGCTGGGCGCTGGGATCTCAGTGGGCGACGAGCTGGGCCGCGGTGTTGTACATGACGTCCTCGGTGACCTGCTCGTCGAGGCCGTCGAGCAGGTTGCGGAAGTCCGCAGGGGAGGCGAGCCCTTCCGCATGCGGCCAGTCGGAGCCCATGACGATGCTGTCGTGGAAACCGAGCCGCCGGATGATCTCCACCGGGTCGTCCTCCGGGTAGGGGACGACGCGGATGTGGTCGCGGAAGACCTCGCTGGGCCGGCGGTCGAGCTGGCCGCCGATCCAGGGGCCGTTGCGGCCCATGCCGCGGCTCTTGTCCATGTGCCTGACGAAGTGCGGCACCCAGGACGCGCCGAACTCGCTGGCCAGCACCCGGATCTCGGGGAACCGGCCGAACAGGTTGTCGAACACCAGGGCCGACAAGGTCTCCGTGATGGGCCGCTCGCCATAGGTGTTCTGCCACTGCCACGCCGACATGCGGAAGTGGATCGGATCGGGTTCGTGCCCCCAGGCCGGCGCCAGGTTGGCGTTGTAGTACGCCTCGGTGATGTGGTAGCAGACGGTCGCCTTGGCCTCGTTGATCCGTGCCCAGATCGGGTCGAAGTACGGGTCGCCGGGGCTGCGGCCGTAGGCGGGGCCGGTCGTCATGAGAATGAACCGGGCGCCGTCGGCGAGGACCTGGTCGAGCTCCTTGACGGCGAGGTCCCGGTCCTTCAGGGCGATGGTCGCCGGCGCGTAGATGCGGCCCTTGTGGTCGAAGCCCCACTGCTCGTTCATGTAGGTGTTGAACGAGCGCAGGTTCGCGTACAGGGCGTCCGGCCGGGTGATGTAGGCCTCCGCCATCAGCCCCCAGCTGCCCGGGTACATGATGGTCGCGTCGAGCCCCTGGGCGTCCATCTCGCGCAGCCGCGCGTCGCGGTCCTGGTAGACGTCGCGCATCGGCTCGAACATGTAGGTCTCGGTCGGGGCGCCGGTGCTCATCTGCTTGAGCATTTCCTTGAGTGACCCGGGCTTGTAGGCCTTCCTGAACTCGGGCTCGACGGCGACGAGGATTCGCTCACCCATGAGGATCGCCTCGTCGCCGTTCTCCAGCGTGACCGGCTTGACGGTCCGGTGAGCCCATTCCGGCGCGATGTGCCGGGTGAACGCGTCGAGTGTCTCGTACATGTGCTGGTCACAGTCGAAGATCCTGCCCACGGCTGCCTCCCTGCGCGTCCGTGCGCCTGTGGGCGCGAATGGTGTGGTGGAGAGAAGGACCTGACCGAGGTCAGGTGATCGTCCGGCCACCGTCGACGGCGAGCTGCTGGCCGGTGACGTAGGCGGCGGCGTCGGAGAGCAGGAACCGGACCGCGCCGACGATGTCGCCCGGGGTTCCGGTGCGTCTGAGGGCGAGCCGGTCGGCGAAGAAGTCGGGCGGTTCGGCCAGCCCGCCGACCATTTCCGTCGGGAACATCCCGGGAGCGACCGCGTTGACCCGCACGCCGTAGCGGCCCCACTGGACGGCCAGCTCGCGGGTGGCGTGCGCGAGCCCGGCCTTGGCGGCGCAGTAGCCCGCGCTCGGCACGGTCAGCCCAGTGGTGACGATGCCCGACATCGAGGTGATGTTGACGATCGACCCGCCGCCGGCGTCCCGCATCGCCAGGGCGGACCGGCGGGCCAGGTCGAGCGGTGCCACCAGGTTGATCTCCAGCAGGGCGCGGACGTCGTCGGCCGTCTCCTTGAGCGCCGGGACGGCCCGCAGGACGCCCGCGTTGTTGACGAGCCCGTCGATCCGGCCGTGCGTGTCCAGCACGGAGGCGACGAGCTCGGCGCGGGCGTCGTCGTCGGTGAGGTCGGCGGGCAGGACGGCGCAGCGCCGAAGCCGGGCGGCGAGTTCCTTCAGCCGGTCGTCCCGGCGGCCGGTGGCGACCACCAACGCCCCGGCGGCGTCGAGCCCTTCGGTGATCCAGGCTCCCAGGCCCGAGGTCGCGCCGGTCACCAGCACGACGCGGTCGGTCACGTCGAACGGTTCGCCCACCGGCCGGGCGGGGGAGGAGTCGATGGGGTCGGTCACGGGCTAGACCATCGCCGGGGTGGCTGTGTCCCGGCCCGACCGCAGCACCCGGCCCGGGGTGTCGCCGGTGAACGTCCGCCCCGCCACGATCGGCACCCCGCCGACGACGACGTGCGCGATGCCCTCCGGCTCGCTGTAGAGCCGGCCGGCGCCGGCCGGCAGGTCGAACCGGGTGGTGAGTGGTTGCAGCGAGATCGCCGCCGGGTCGAGGACGACGAGGTCGGCGGCGGCGCCGGGAACGATCCGGCCTCGGTCCCGCAGCCCGTAGAGGTCCGCCGGCACCGATGTCAGTAGCCGGACCGCCTCCTCGATACTGATCACCTTGTGCTCGCGGACGCCGTGGTGCAGGACCATCGTCGTGTAGGCGAAGAAGCCGATCATGTCGAGGTGCGCGCCGGCGTCGGAGGCGCCGAGGACCGCGCGGGGGTCGCGCCAGATCTCGGCACGCGCCGCCCAGTCCTCGGCGGTCGGGGCGTGCCAGGGGTTGGAGAACGTCGTGCGCAGCTCGTCGGCGACGACGATGTCGACGAACGTGTCGAACGGGTCCCGGCCCTGCTCCGCCGCGATGTCGCCGACCCGGCGCCCGGCATAGGCGGCGGTGGATGGCGAGAACGTCTCGATGATGTGGCGGCTCGCCCAGTCGACAAGGTGGCTGTAGGGGGACGGGGCCGCGCACGCGTCCCGCAGGGCCGCGCGCCGCGCCGGGTCGCGCAGGATCGCGAGCCGCTCGGCCGGCGGCAGGAACAGGAAGTCGTGCAGGCCGGGCACCATGTCCAGGACGAACCCGGACAGGAAGGAGAACCGTGACGGCGGCGTGTCGGGCATGGTCAGCCCGACGACCTTCGCCCCGCGGGCCCGCGCCTGGTCGCCGAGCGCCAGCTTGGCGCGGGCGTCGTCGAGGGTGCGGGCGGTGACGCTGAGGATGTTCCAGTTCAGCGGACGACCTGCGGCGAGCGACATCTGGATCATCAGCTCGCCGATGTCTTCGGGGAAGTAGCCCTTGCCGGGCACGGTCGGCAGGTACTCCAGCGACGTGCCGGGGTGCTCGCCGGCCACCGCGGCCAGCTCGAGCAGCTCGCCGTCCGTCGCCCACCGCGACGGCACCGGCTGCCCGTCCGCGTCGTGATGGCTCTGCGCTCGGGTCGTCGAGAAGCCGAGGCCGCCGGCCGCGAGCCCCTCGTGCAGCAGTCGCTTCATCGTCGCCAGCTCGTCGTCCGTGGCCGGCCGCTCGGTGGCGGCGGGTCCCATCGCCACCCGGCGCAGCGCCGAGTGGCCGACCATGTAGCCGGTGTTGATCGCGAGGGTGCCGTCGAGGCGGTCGAGGAACTCCGCGGTCGTGCGCCAGTCCCAGGGCACGCCCGCCTCCAGGGCGGTCAGCGGCATGCCCTCGACCCGGGCGAGCATCCGCATCAGGTAGTCGCCGGCCGTCTCGTCCAGCGGGGCGACCGTGAAGCCGCAGTTGCCGGCCAGCGCCGTGGTCACACCATGCAGCGGGGACGGCGACAGGGTCGGGTCCCAGAATCCCTGCACGTCGAGATGGGTGTGGACGTCGACGAAGCCGGGCGTCACGACATGTCCCTCGGCGTCGATCGTGCGGGTGGCGCCGTCGGTGAGCTCACCGATCGCGACGACCCGCCCGCCGTCCACCGCGACGTCCACGCGCCGTGCCGGCGCGCCGGTCCCGTCGACCACCTCGCCGCCTCGGATCACCAGGTCATACATGACTCTCCTTCGTCGGCCTCGACGACAAGACTCCGTCGTCATAATAAGCTAACTAATTAATTTCAGACAACTATCGATCTGCCCTGGTGGGGTGCCGGGTACCGGCCGGTCGCGGGTGTCCTCCCGGGCGGATCTGCGTGCCGGCGGAGAACCGGACGGCGCAGCGCCCGTCGCCGAGTGCGATCTGGCCCTCGGCGACGACGAAGGTCCGGCCGCGGTGGGTGACCGTGGCCGTGCTGGTCACCGGGCCGCCGGCGGCCGGCACGCCGCGCACGAAGTTCACCAGGAGGTCGAGCGGTACRGCCTCGTCGTCCGGGCCGAGCAGCGGCCTGACGGCCTCCGTCGCCGTGAGGTGGGCGAGCATGGCGACGACCCCGCCGTGCACCGCCCCGAAGCTGTTGGCGACCGCTCTGGTGGGCTCGAGCTCGAGATGGGCATGGCCACCGCCCGCGGCTTCCCCGGTGACGCCGAGGAGGTGTCGCGGGTCGGCGAACTGGTCGGGGTCCGCTCCCTGTGCGGGGACGGGGACGGGCGAGGCGGCCGCGGGCAGGCCGCGCCAGGCCGCGGACACCGACCGCAGCGTGCAGATGGCCAGCAGGTCGCCGTCGGCGTCCACCAGGTCGGCGCGGGCCAGCGCCGCGCCGCCGCCCTCGCCGACGGCGGCGAGCGTCGCTCTGCCCTCGACCCAGCCCGGCGCCACCGGTGCAGGGCGGACGAACTCCAGGCGCAGCTGGGCGCTGAGCACCGCGCTGGTGGCCGGGAGTCCGGTCGCCGCCGCGGAGCCRCAGCACGCGTCGGCCACGATCCCCAGGGCGCCGGCGAGGATCCGCCGGTCGGGGCCGAGCACCGCGGAGCTGGCCGGCATCCGGGTGACGCAGTGGCCGGCTTCGGCTTCGCGTACCTGAAGACCCAGCGTCCTGTGGACGGGCAGCGCGGCCCCGCCTCGGCCCCTTCCCCTGCGCAGCCACTCCAGCTCCGCGGCGGCGCCGGGATCGCCCACCGTGGCGGGCGTGGTCTTCGGATCACCGACGCGCGGCACCCTGTCCTCCTCGTCTCGTGCGGCCTTGAACAGGAGGATACGTCAAATAGCTAAAAAATTGTTCTGAATCTGGGGTGTCGGCGCAGGCCTGGCCGCCCAGCTGGGAGGCGAGGCCACCTCTCGGCCGCCGCGTCGGCCTGCCAGCGCGGCGGCAGGCCGACGGAGGCCGTCAGAGAGTGACGGCCAGACGGGTGGCCTGGTCGATCGCGCGGACGGCGTCGAGTCCCTCGGCGTCGTCGGCGCCCCCGACCAGGTGGGCCTTGACGCCTCGCGTGGCGAGTGCCTGGTGGAGGCCTCGATCGCTCTCCTGGCCGGCGCAGAGGATGACGGTGTCGCAGGCGTGGACGCGGGCCTGCCCGTCGACCGAGTAGTGCAGGCCGCCGTCGTCGATGGCGAGATAGCKGGCGCCGGTGACCTCGGCTACCCCGGCCCTGCGCAGGCGGCCGCGCAGGATCCAGCCCGTCGACCTGCCCAGGCCGCGGCCGGTGYGACCTGCCTGCCGCTGGAACAGGGTGATCTCGCGAGTGGCCCCGGCGGGCGCGGGCGGGTCGGTCACGTCGCCGCGGCGGCGGGCGTCCGGGTCCGCCACGCCCCAGTCACGCAGGAACGGCTCCGGGTCCAGGGCGGCCCGGGCGTCGCCGACCAGGTAGTCGGCGGTGTCGAACCCGATGCCGCCGGCGCCGATGACGGCCACCCGCCGTCCGGGTGTCACCCGCCCGGTCAGCACGTCGGCGTAGGACACGACCATGGGATGGTCGATGCCGGGGATGTCCGGCCGTCGGGGGGTGGCGCCGGTCGCCAGGACGATCTCGTCGTATCTCTCGCCGTCGAGCTCGTCGGCGTCGACCGGTCGGCCGAGGCGCACCGTGACACCCAGGCGACCCAGGCGGACCCGGTAGTACCGGATGGCCTCGGCGAACTCGGCCTTGCCGGGAACGACCTTGGCGAGGTTCCACTGGCCACCGATCTCCTCCGCCGCGTCGTAGAGCGTGACCGCGTGACCACGTTCGGCCGCGGTGACGGCGCACGCGAGGCCGGCGGGCCCGGCGCCGACGACTCCGATCCGCCGGTGTACGACGGGCGCGTCGGCCAGGAACTCGATCTCCCTGCCCGCGCGCGGGTTGACCATGCACGAGGCGGTGGCGTCCGTGAAGATCTGGTCGAGGCATGCCTGGTTGCAGGCCACGCAGGTGTTGATCTCATCGRCACGCCCGGTGCGGACCTTGCGCGCGAAGTCGGGATCGGCCAGCAGGGGGCGGGCCATCGAGACCAGGTCGGCCGTGCCGTCCGCGAGCAGCTTCTCGGCGACACCCGGGTCGTTGATCCGGTTGGACGCGATGACCGGCACCGTGACCGCGGATCTGACGCGGCGCGTCGCGAAGGCCCACACCGCGCGCGGGACGCTGGCGGCGATGGTGGGTACCGCCGACTCGTGCCAGCCGACGCCGGTGTTGAGGACGTCGGCGCCGGCCGCCTCGACCCGGCGGGCGAGTTCGGTGATCTCGTCACCGGTCAGGCCGTCCTCGACGAGGTCGATCGCGGAGATGCGGTAGATCAGGAGGAAGTCCTCGCCGACCCGCTCGCGGACCCGGCGCACGATCGCGACGGGCAGTCGCAGCCGGCCGTCGAGGTCGCCACCGAACTCGTCGGCTCGGTCGTTGGTCCGCGGTGAGGTGAACTCGTTGATCAGGTAGCCCTCGGAGCCCATGATCTCGACACCGTCGTAGCCGRCGGCACGCGCCAGCTGGGCGGTGCGGGCGAACTGGTCGACGATCTCCCAGACCTGCGCGGTGTCCAACGCCCGCGGGGCGTAACGGTTGATGCGCGCCTTGGCGGCGGACGGGCCGACGCAGCCGGGCACCTTGGCATAGCGACCCGCGTGCAGTATCTGCAGGGCGATCAGCCCGCCGGCGTCGTGGACCGCGCGGCACACCGCCCGGTGGGGCTCGAGGTCGTGGTCATCGTCGAGGACGCCGGACTCGGGATCCATGCGGCCGTCCGGGTGGGGAGCGTAGCCACCCGTGAGGATGAGCCCGATCTCGCCGTGGGCCCTGGCCGCGTAGAACGCGGCCATCCGTTCCACCGGCCGGTCGAGGGTCTCCAGGCGGGTGTGCATCGCGCCCATGACCATGCGGTTGGGCAGGATGACCGGTCCCACGCGCAGCGGCGCCAGCAGGCGTGGGTAGGAGGAGGCCGCGGGCGCATCGCCGATCTTCATATAGATAACTTAATGTTATTATTGTGGAGTGTCGAGTGTAGATCGTCACGGTGGCCGGCCGGAGACCCGGGTGGACGTGCGCGCCGGAACCTGGTCGGCGCTGGTTGCCGAAGCCAGGCCGCGGACGCAGGAAGCGGTCGTCGGTACCGCCGACCGGTGGAGCCGCGCAGACCTCGCGGACCGGGTGAACGGCGTCGGCGCCTGGCTGACCGGCCTGGCGCTTCCGAGCGGCCGGCCGGTTCCCGCCCTGGTCGCGGACACCGGTCCCGCGCTGGCGCTCGTCATCGCCGGCGCGGCGACTGGCCGGCCGATCGCGCCGCTCGGCGCCCGGCTCACCGTGACGGAGCTCGCCGAGATCGCGCGCGGCCTGGCCAGCGGCGTCCTGCTCGCCGAGGCCGGCCTCGTGCCGCTGGCCGCCGAGGTCGCGTGGGCCGCCGGCAGCCAGCTCGTGGTGCTGCCAGACCCGTTGCCGCCCGGCGGCCCGCGACTGCCCGCCCCGGAGGCCGACGACGTGGCCATGGTGCTGCACACCTCCGGCACGACCGGGGCGCCCAAGGCCATCGCCCTGCGGCAGCGGGCACTCGCCGCCCGCGTCCGGGCCTACCGGTCCGTCGTACCGCTCGGGCCCGGGGACAGGTTCGTGACGGCGGCCGGGTTCCACCACATCGCCGGGCTGGGCAATCTGGCGGTGGCGGTGGCGGCGGGTGCGACCGTGGTCTCGTTCCCGGCCTTCTCCGTCGACGCCTGGCGGGCGCTCGCGCCCTTGGGTGTGACCCACGCCCTGCTCGTCCCCACGATGATCGAGATGCTCCTCGCCGCCGATGCGCTGGCGCTGCCCGCGCTGCGATGGATGCAGTACGGAGCGGCACCCATCCATCCCGACACGCTGCGCGCGGCGCTGGCCGCCCTGCCAGGCGTCCGGCTGGCCAACCTGTTCGGCCAGACCGAAGGATCGCCCCTGTGTGTGCTGACGGGCGAGGACCACCACGCCGCTGTCGCCGGTCAGCCGGAGCTGCTCTCGTCCGTGGGCCGGGCCGCTCCGGGCGTCGCGCTGCGCATCGAGAGCGCCGACACGGACGGCGTCGGTGAGCTGTGTGCATGTGGCGACCACGTGTTCGCCGCTGACGCGGACGGTTGGCTACGCACCGGCGACCTCGCGCGTATCGACGCGGATGGCTACGTCCACCTCGCCGGCCGGACCGGGGACACGATCAACCGAGGCGGCGAGAACGTCCGCCCGGTGGAGGTCGAGACGCTGCTGCGCAGCCATCCCGCGGTCTCGGACGCGGCCGTCGCGGGCGTACCCGACCGGCGCCTCGGGGAGGAGGTCGCAGCCTGGGTCGTGCCCGTCGACACGAACAGTCCGCCGAGCGAGGAAGAGCTGACCGGCTACCTGCGGGCCCGGCTCGCCGGGTTCAAGGTTCCTCGACGTTGGGCTTTCGTCGAGTCCCTGCCCCGCGGCGCCGCGGGCAAGTTGTTGCGTCGAGCCCTGGCTGACATGGCTGCGCCCACTTCGCAGGGCTGAGAGCGATCGACGCGCGTCGCCCGGCGGAAGCCCGCCGGGAGGGAGAGGAGATCGCATGTCCCGGCTCGGAGCCTGGCGGCCAGACAGCGTCGAGGCCCGCCTCGACCGAATGGAGTCCCTTGCCGAAATCCGGCAACTGCCCTACCGCTACGCGCTGGCGCTGGACTCGCGGGACATGGACGCGCTCGTCGCGTTGTTCGTGCCCGACGTCCGCGTCGGTCGCGACGCCCAGGGACGCGATGCGCTCAAAGCATGGTTCAGCGCGCAGATGAGCCATCCGAAGACCAGCGTGCACTTCGTCGGCAACCATGTTGTCGACTTCGACGGGCCAGAGGAGGCGCACGGGATCGTCTACTGCCGCGACGAGCTTGAATGGCCTGAGCGCGGTGAATGGGAGATCGGCGTCCTGCAGTACTGGGACAGCTATCGGCGGGTTGATGATCATTGGTGCTTTCAGCGTCGCCGGTTCCACCGCTGATACATCGTCGATGCGTTGACGCGTCCCGCGCACGGCCACGGCGTGGGGACCGACGGTCTCGCCACCACCCAACTGCCCGAGGCGGGCGCCAGTTTGTCTCCTGGTGCCCCAGCCTGGCCGACGCTGTTGTCGGCTGCGACCACGCCGGCAGTCTGATCGCGGCGGGTTCGCGATCTCGCTGTTCGTGCAGCTCCTGGGCTGGGCCGGGCAGGCTGGCAGACCCGGCGCGGCGCTCACGACTCGCGGCAAGCCTGGCCGGATGCGGCACTAGGGCTTGCGGCAGGGCCCGCGGTAGCGCACCCCGGGTGCATACCGTGCCCAGTCGGCCGGGCTCACGTCGCCGACGTCCCGGGCGCAGGCCGCGGCCAGCGGGTCGTGCCGGAGCCGCTCGAGCGGTGCCAGGTCCCACTCGGTGATGTCGCGGTTCTCGTCGCCGGTCAGCAGTGACGCACCGTCGGGTGAGAAGAGGACCGTAGCGACCGTGCGACCAAGAGTGATGGCTGTTTGACCGAGCGGGCGGACGCGGGCCGGGTCTGTCAGGTCCCACATCGTCACGGAGACGTCTCGGCCGCCCGCGAGCGTGCGCCCGTCCGGCGAGAACGCGAGGGTCCTGACGGTGCTCTCGCCGTCGTCGGCGCCGCCGACGGCCAGCGGGGGCCCGAGCCGCCGGGGACGAATGACGTCGGTGAGATCCCACACCGTGACGGTTCGGTCCTGACTCCCGAGTGCCACCAGATGCCCGACCGGAGAGAAAGTGATCGCATAGATCGAATCGGTGTGACCCGTGAGCGCACCGACCTGCCGGGGCCGGGGCGGCTGCGCCAGATCCCAGAGCAACGCGGTGTGATCAATGAGCCCGGCGGCCAGGATCCGCCCGTCCGGGGAGAAGGCCACGGAGCGGGCGGACCTCTCGGTGAGCGGAGCGCCCAGCTGTTCCGTGTCGTCAGGATCGTGGACGTCCCACAGGGACACGTCGCCTCCCGCGGCCGCGAGCAGCCGGCCGTCGGGCGAGAAGGCGAGCGCCCTCGGCTTGCTCTCGTCGCTCGAGTAGACCTCCACCACGTCGGCGACCCGCGGTTCCCCGGGTTTCGTGAGGTCCCACAGGGTCAGTTCGTCGTCCGGTCCGGCGATGGCCAGAGTGCGCCCGTCGCGGGTGAGCGCGATGGCGTCGATGCCCTTCTTGCCGGCGTGGAACCGGCTCAGCAGACGGCCGTGGTCGCTCCGGTCGAAGACGCGGATGTAGAACAGGCCGGCGGCGACGAGTAGGCGTCCGTCGGCGGAGGACGCCAGGGCGGAGATCCTGTCAGCGTTGGCCGACGACCTCCCGCTCAGCGGGGCGCCGTCCGGCGGGAGCGGGACCGGGCCGGCCAGGTCCCACAGCGCGAGCGTGCCGTCCCCGCTGCCCGTCACGAGGGTCCGGCGGTCCGGCGAGAACGCCAGCCCGTACACGGCATCGCTGTGGCCCGTCAGCGGTTCGCCGTAGCGTCGCGGCTCGGTAGGGTCGTGCACGTCGTAGAGAGTCACCGTGGCGTCCAGCGAGGCCGCGGCGAGCAGGCGCCCGTCGGGCGAGAAGGCAACCGCGGCCACGTCGTCCTTGTGGTCGGCGAACCTGAGGCCGACTCGATCCGGACTGTCGGGGTCGCTGATGTCCCAGAAGCGGATCGTGCCGTCGTCGTCGCCCGTCGCGATGATCTTTCCGTCTGGGGAGAAGGCCATGGACAGCGGGGATGACGTGCCCAGGTCGGTCGTCTCCAGGTCGAAGGGCACGCCGGTGCTGCGTGGCCGGGACCCAGGGCTGATCTCCCACATCGTCACGGTGCCGTCCTCGTCGCCGGTCGCGAGGACACCCCCGTCGGGGGAGAAGGCCACCGAGGTCACCGGGACGTCCTCGTCGGCCGGCGGCGCGGCGATCCGACGCGGCCTGCTCCGGTCGCGCAGGTCCCACAGAACGGGGGCGGCGGACTGGTAGGCGAGGGCCGCCAGCTTGTGGCCGTCACGTGACAGGGATAGTTGCTCGATCTCGCCGACGTCCGGTGTCAGCGGTATGCCGATGCGGCGCGGACGGTCCCGGTCAGACAGATCCCAGAGGATKACGGTGTCGTCATCGCCGCCGCTGGCCAGCATGCGGCCGTCCGCGGTGAACGCGAGCGCAAGCACGCTGTCGGTGTGTCCCGCGAGGGGCGTGCCGGTCCGCCTGGGATGGGCGCGGTCGGTCACGTCCCACAGCGAGATGGTGTTCGCCTCGGTCGCGACGGCCACGGTGCGGCCATCGGCGGAGGACGCCACCGCGTGGACGGCGCTGCCGGCGCGCGTCGAGGAGATGTGCCTGCTGGCGGTGAGCGCGCTGACCAGGCTGGACCGGGTCTCGGGCGGCCCGGGGAAGTTCGCGAATGYGGCGGCGCTTAGCCGAAGCGCGGTCCCAGTGTCCGGGGGTGTGGCCGTGCGCGCCGTGTCCGCTGTGCTGACCAGTGTGTGCGCGGCGGCAGCCTGCTGCTCGCTTCGGGTCGCTTCCCGCTGCCGCCAGACGGCCGACAAGGCGAGTGTCACTGCGAGCAGCAGCGTCACGACGACGATCGAGGTGACGACGAACAGCGGGTTGAGCCGTCGTCGGGACTGCCGGAACGCCTGGTCGACGGTGGTCGCGCCGCGCACCTTCAGATCGGCGGGCGGGTCGGGAAACTCCGGGGAACGGCGCGCGCCCGCTGCTACGACGACCGATCGCAGCCGCGCCTCGTGGGCGGCCTCAAGCTTGGGGCGGTACCCGTCGACAGCCTGGAGCCGGGTGGCTGGTTCGTCGACGGCCGCCGTGACCGCGCAGCGAGGGTCCAGCCGCCGCGGGCTTAGTCGGCCGCGGGCCCGGCGCAGGCGGTGCAGCTCCCGCAGGCCGACCGCGAACGCCGCGCCGAGCGAGCCTTCCAGGACCTGGTCACGGGGCGTGTCACCGTCGAGCACGGACCAGACGACGCACCGTCCGGCGCGGCGGGGAGCGCTGGCACGCCAGGCGCGGCGCGCCGACTCATGGAAGGCGGCGTCACCGACGAAGAACGTCATCGTGCCCGGGTCCGGGTGCAGTCCTGGCGGGCCGTCGGCCAGCTCCTCCAGCCGCAGCACGCCGACCGCTCCGGTGTCGCCTTCCAGCTCGAAGAGCACCGGCAGGGTGACGCGCCGCCGGACCGTGGGCAGCCGACCCGCCAGGCGCAACGCGAGGAGCGCCAGGAAGCCGCGGAGCGGGCTGTCCGTATCGGTCTGAATCTTGGTCAGCAGGCTCCTGCCGGTTTCGGACACCTGGTCGAACATCGCCATGGGGAACGGCTTGCCTTCATCGAACGCGGGAAGACAGGCTCGCTCCCAATGGGCCGCCGCCGCCTGTATAAGCCTGCGCTGGCTGGGCTTCCCGGTGAGCCCCTCCGCGACGGCCGCCACGGCGCGCGCGGCTGCCACGTCGGGCGATCCGTCATCGTCCGCAGCCGCCGGCCCACGCGGAGGCCGGTCGGCGGAGCGTGGCCAGCGTCGGACCTCCGCGAGCGCACGCCGGTGCGGCTGACCGGGCCGAAGCAGACCGTCGATCAAGGCGGGCGACTGCTGCTCGACGGCCACCGAGCAGATCGCGAGCCATCTCTGCTGGGCCCCGGTGAGCGCGTCGTGCAGTGCGAGGGGATCTGTGTGGTCTTCGGATGGACGCTGCCCGGGGTGCCTGTTCGGGTGGCGAGCCAATGGCCGCCAGGCAGGCGGCGTCACGTCCGTGTCGCCTCGAGGACCGCCGTCCGCACCGGGTCGTCCGGCAGCCGGGCCGCGGCGATGCGGCGCCACGCGTCGCGGCCGGAGTTCGTGGTGACCGCGATCGATCTGGCGATCGCCGCCGCGTCGTCGCCGGTCAGCCGACGAGCGGGGAACGGCGGGATGACAGCCATGGAGATCCTGGCCGAGCGGAGGCGGATCCTCGCGGTCGCGACAAACGGTTCCTCGGTGGAGTACCGCCACAACGGGAGGAGAAACAGCGTGCCGGGGTCAGTGCCGGCGCGTACCGACAGCGCGACCAGGTCATTCCCGTTTGTCTCCCGCCCGGCGGTGACGACGACCTCGACGGTAGTGCGGTCGGCCATGCGCCGGACGATCCGCAGCCCGGCCACTTCGGCGGTCTGCTGGCTCGCGCGGCGGTCGGCGTCGGTACCGGCAAAGGCCACCCCCGCGCGGTCGAATACGGGCATTTCCGCGAGCCGTCTCGTGACGCGGGCCGCGAAGGCGAGTGGCGCCGGATCCGGCGTCGTCTCCGCGTCGGGCGGCGGGGCCTCGAGCGTTCCCCCGAGCTCGTGTACGAGGACGTTGAGTCGCTGGCGGATCGGCGGCGGGAGCGGCCCCGTCCCGGGCGGTGGCGCCTCGCCGAGCCGAACGGCCAACAGACCCAGAGCGGCCAGCTCGCGACGGGCCCGCTCGCCGGCAGGTCTGTCGCCCACCGCGTTCGCCGCCTGCCAACGGGCCAACGCGGCGGCCACCGCGTCCCACGACTCCGCGGAGAGCCGCCATTGTGGAATCCTCGAAAGGAGTTCTCGTCCGTTGCCGTTGAATGCCCGCCGGCCGTCGAAATCCAGGTGACGGCGACGACGGCCCCCCGTGCTGTCCCCCATACCCCCGGACAATAGACGGCTATCGGAGGTGTAGGGACGGAAGGCCCTGAGACGACTTGCTCGATGGCCGATCAGGCGTCAGTCGTCCCGCCCAGTCGGCGCGCCGTCCTCAGCGTGCTCTTCACCCGATCGACGGCCGTGGTGAGAAAGAACCGGTCCCGGCCAAGCTGCTCCGTCAGGTACGTGGCCAGCCGCAGGTCCTCGGCGAACAGACCGGGCCCGTCTTCGGGAGACCGGTCCTCCCGCAGCATTTCCCGAATGTTGCTCACCGCGATTTCCACGCTCTCTCGCATGTCGTCACGGTCCGCGCGCGCCGCCACGAGGAGATCGAGATGTACGAGAAGCCGGTCCGTGAGCACAGCCTCCGCAGGGTCCGCGCCGGACGCGACGTCGGCCCGCGGCGACATCAGTCGCCGCCTCAGCTCGGTCACGTCGGTGGCGGCGCGCTCGCGCAGCGCCGCCACCGACGGCGCGTCAGACCACACGCGGTACTGGTATCTGACCTTCGCCGCGTTGGCGAGATAGCCGACCAGGTACGGCAGGGACTGATCCGTGCGCGTCCACGTGTAGGCGCTGAGCGCGTGGTCGCGCTCAGCGGCCGCCAGCACGACGATCTGGCGTTCGATCCGGAGGTCGTCGCCCTCACCCAGCTCCCATACGCCGAAGCCGGAGCCGGTCGTCACGCCGCGTTCCTCCCATCCGGGCCGGCCGCCTTCGCTCGGAGGAAGAGCGTGCCTGCAGCCGCGCGCCAGGGCTTCGCTGACCGTCACCTGGCCGTCGTCGGCGCGGCGTCGGACGTGACCCTGGTAGATCCGCACCGCTCCGACCAGGTCCGTCGACAACGGGCCGACCGCCCGGGACCACAGGGCGTCCAGAGGGGTCCAGTCGAATGCGCCGGCGCCGGCCGCGGGCGCGAGTACCGCGGACAGCCGGACAAGATCGTGGTCGCGCCGCAGCAAGGCCTGGTATACGCCCTCGCCCCCGCCGTCGACGGCGGCGAGATCGCCCGTCGCTCGGCCAAGCGCCGCCGGCGGTCGGGTCGCAAGCCGCAGGCCCGGTGCGGGATGACGCATGCCCAGATGGTCGCGGCAGCGTTCCCAGACGGACAGCAGATGCGCGTATGCGGCCTCGGCGCGCGGGCCGTCCGCCGGAGCGAAGAGGTGCACGACGAGTTCCGCGTCCCGCAGGTCAGGCGGAGCGTCGTCCTGGTCCGTGTCCCGGGCACGGTCCGTCACCCGGGTGCGGCTGGCAGCGAAGGCCGGGTTCGCCGGATGGAGGTCACGCGCGGCCGTCAGTAGCCGGATCCGGCCGTCGACGACGGCGCCGCTGCGCAGCGCCTCGAAAACTGAGAACCAGAAGGCCCCCACGGTCCCCGAGTCGGCTGGAACCAGCGCGTTCGGGAAACCGGCCACCCGCAGCAGGCGCCGGGCATCCTTCACATCCGGGAACACGGCCATCAGTGCGTCCAGCTCGGCGGCTGTCAGCTCCTGACTCACCCGGAACCTCCCATCCGAGCCACCCGGATCCGTCTGTCCCGACGGTAGTCATCGCGGGCAGGTAACCGGGCCGGGTCCGCCGGGGCCGGCGGGCGCCGTTCCACGCCGCCGTGTACACGATGCCGGCCGGCCGGATGACCGCCGGCGACGGGGTGGTCGGGCCGTCGAGGCCGGAGATTACGGCTGCGGTGGGGTCGTCGTGGGCGACCGCGACGGCGAGGCCGCCTGTCACTTTGGTCGGGTGAGGCATCGAGAGGCCGCCGCGATCACTTCTGGTCGAGGCGGCCACGTCGACGAAGCGACTCAGGCGGGGACGTACTTGACCGCGATGTCCAGGACCCAGGTCACGCCGAACCGGTCAGTGAGCTGCCCGTAGAGCGGCGCCCACTGGGAAGGGCCGATTGGCTGCTTGACGCTGGCGCCGTCGACGAGCTTGTCCCAGTAGCCCTGGAGTTCGGTGGGATCGGTGCCGCGGACGGAGACGAAGAACGGGTCCTGCCCCTGGTCCCAGGGAAGGTGGGGGTAGACATCGTAGGCCATGATGCGGAAGCCGTTGTCGCCTGTGACCTGGCCCCACACGACGTTGTCGGCGGTGGCGGGGTCGGCGTTGCCCATCTCGGCATAGCTCACGGCGACGAGCTCGCCTCCGAAGACGGACCGGTAGAACTCCAGCGCCTCGCGGGCGTTGCCGCGGAAGTTCAGGTGGGGCGTGACGCCGATGGTCATCGTGGGACTCCTTGCCCTTGTTGTCATGACGAGCCGGCTCAACGTTCCAGCCGCAGCACAAGACTCACGGCAGTACCGGTCAGGCCATGTCCTCTTCTACGGAAGACTGGATGGCATGGCCGGATCACCGTCACGGATGCTGAGACTGCTGTCGCTGTTGCAGACACGGCGCGACTGGCCAGGCCGTGTGCTCGCGGAGCGCCTGGAGATCAGCGACCGCACGCTGCGCCGCGATGTGGACCACCTGCGAGAACTGGGCTACCGGATCAATGCGATCAAGGGCCCGGACGGCGGGTATCGACTCGACGCGGGTTCCGAGCTGCCTCCGCTGCTGTTCGATGACGACCAGGCCGTCGCGCTCGCCATCGCCCTGCAAGTCGCGTMGGTCTCGGGCGCGGCAGGTGGCGAGGCAGCCCTGCGAGCGCTGACGACCGTGCGGCAGGTGATGCCCMCACGGCTACGTCAGCGGATCGACGGCATGACGTTCACGACGCTCCCTGCCRCTGACACGGCCGCGGTCGCGGTGGAGCCAGAAATGCTCATCACGGTGAGCGCGGCTGTCAGGGCACAGGAGGTCCTGCGATTCGACTACGTCTCCATGGGTCGAGCCCCGGGTGACAGCCCTTCCAGGCGGCGCACGGAACCCCGTCACATCGTCTTCGGCGGCGGGCGCTGGTACCTCGTCGCCTGGGATCTTGACGCGAGCGACTGGCGAGTGTTCCGTCTCGACAGGGTGACCCCATGTGTCCCGACCGGCCCCCGGTTCACGCCTCGCACCGTGCCCGGAGGAGACGTCCATGACTTCCTCGCCGGGCGCCTCAAGGGCTCGGATCGTGGGAACACCTGGCCGTGCACGGGAGAGGCCGTCCTGGAGCTTCCCCTGCGCGACGTGGCCCCCTTCGTCCACGACGGCATCGTGGAAGAGCTCGCGCCCAACCGGTGCCGGCTGGTCGTCGGCTCCTGGTCGTGGGTGGCGCTGGCCGCCTCGCTCGGCCGCTTCGACGCGGCCATCATCCAGGTGGCACCCCGTGAGCTCGGGGATGCCTTCGGGGTGCTTTCTCAACGTTTCGCCGAAGCCGCTGCCCACACCGCCGRCTGACGATCGAGACGATGAGTCGCCACACCACCCATGATCGACGAATAGTGGGCACTTTGAATAACAGCACTCCACCAGTCAGGTGAGATCTATTGGCGCCACATGCGGCCTTGAGTTTCACGGTCTGGTCGGCCATGTGTTCGTGCATAGGTGGTTGGGTCAGTCCAGCGGGGTGAGCAGGACGAGCGGGATTACGCGGTCGGTCTTCTGTGCGTACTCGTCGTATAGCGGGAAGATGCGCGCCATCTGGGCCCAGAGGGGTTTGCGCTCTGCCGAGGAGGCGACACGGGCGCGCGCGGTGAACCGGCGGGTGCCGACCTGTACCCCGACGCTCGGGTCCGCCTGGAGGTTCTTGAACCACGCCGGATCCTCGTCGGCGCCGCCCTTGGACGCGACGACGACGAAGTCGTCCCCCGAGGTGCCGTAGATCAGGCAGGTACGACGTGGCTCGCCGGTCCTGCGTCCGGTCGTGGCGAGCACGAGTGTGTACACGCCGTTCGACTCGTGTCCCACGGTTCCGCCCGAGGCCAGATACGTACGGGTCTGCTCAGCGACCCAGTCCCACGCCGAGTCGGTGGCGCGGTCGAGGTCCTCGGCGACGGCCATGGCGGCGGTCCTTTCCGGTATCGCTGGTACTGGTTGGTGATCACCTACGTGACGTAGGAGAATCGTGTTGCCTCAGCCGAGCTCCTCGACCAGCCCGATGATGATGCCCTCGGGGCCGCGGACGTAGCAGTACCGGCAGTAATCCTCGTACTGCGCCACCCCACCCACGAGTTCGGCGCCGTGGGCGCGCAGGCGGGCGAGGACGTCGTCAACGGCGTCGACGACGAACGTCAGGCGAGGGATGCCCGGGGTGTTCAGCGGCGCCCTCGGCGCAGTGCTGGTGGCCACCGGCGAATGGAACGTCGACAGCTCGACCCGGCCGTGGCCGTCCGGGGTCCGCATGACGGCGAGGTCCGCTCGGACGCCGTCCAGCCCGACGAGCTGATCCACCCATGCACCCTCGACCGCTGTCTCGCCCTCCAGTTCCAGGCCCAGTTCGACGAAGAACGCAATGGCGGCCGCGAGATCCTCGACCACAACGCCGGCGTGATCCATGCGGTGGATCGTCATGAGTTCCTCCCGTGTCGCGCGGCGCTCGCGGCCGCTCGTGTCCCTGGGACGGAGCCGGCGCTACGTTCTCGACGGACAGGAGTCCGAGCGATCCTGGTCATCGCGCCGGGCACCAGGACCCGTACCGCTGCCAGTTCTTCGCCCGGCCGGACGAGATCTTCCGGGCAGGCAGCTGGATCCAGTGCACCGTCCAGGTCTCCGACACCGGGCAGACCACCTTCGGCTGGCGCGCCCTTGCCGCCGACAACTGGATGATGTTGTTCGAGCAGTCGCCGCGTGTGACCGCTCACGCCGCGGCGACGACCGCGATCTCGAGCAGCCAGGATGGCTGGGCCAGAGCCGGGACGGTCACCAGCGTGCTGGCCACCCGGCGGCCGCCGAGGAATTCGTCGCGTGCCGCCATGGCCTGCGCCAGCCCGGGTGTCACCTCGGTCGCGACCAGGTAGGTGGTGACGCTGACGATGTCCCCGGCCGTCATGTCGGCCTCGGTCAGTATCGCGGCGATGTTGCTCCACACCTGGCTCGCCTGGGCCGACACCCCGTCCGGTACCGAACCGTCCGGGGCCACCGGCACGACTCCGGAGGTGTGCAGCCACCGGCTGGCGTTCTCGACCAGGACCGCGTGGGCATAGCGGGCCGCCGGGGGAGCCATGCGGTCGGGGCTGATCGTTCGGCGGGTGACGGCGTCGGACATGCGCAGACCGTACAGCCCGCTGCGACGCCGCTCGTCGGCAAGCGGTTCGAGTCGGATCGGACATCCGGCGTGGTCGCTGTACACGTATGCGACAGTGCCCGCCGCCGCGCGCCCCAGCTCCAGTCGGGCCGTCGGTCAGGCGTCGCGGCTCACGGGGCCTTGGCGATGGTGGTGATGGTCCCGTCAGGCCCGATTCGCCGAATCCGGTTGTTCGCTATTTCGGCTACGTAGAGTGCGCCGCTCGTGTCGACGACCACCGAGTGGGCTCCCCAGAAGGTCGCCGCGACCGCCGGCCCCCCGTCGCCCCCGAAGCCCGTCTGGCCGGTCCCCGCGACGGTGGTGATGGTTCCGTCGGGCCCGATCTTGCGGACGTTCTCCTTGACGGGGCTGACGACGTACAGCGTCCCGTCGGGCCCGATCTCGAGAATGGGCTGGAACAGGCCCGCCTTCAGCGCCGGGCCGCCCTCACCCATCCGGCCGTCGGCGGTTTCGTCCGGCTGGCCGCCGGCGACGGTGGTGAACCCGCCGTCCGGGTCGAGGCGGTCGACCGCGGAGCTGATGAGATCGGTGAAGTAGAGGGCGCCGTCAGGGCCGACCTCGGCGGTGCTCAGGCCGCCGCCGGGCACGTGGATGACCGTGGAGATGACGCCGTCGGGCGTCACCTTGCGGATGCGCTCGTTGCCGAAGTCCGCGAAGTAGATCGTGCCGTCGGCAAGCACCGCGAGGTCGTCGACAGAGCCGATCTGCGCCTCGGTGGCGGGGCCGCCGTCACCGGAAAATCCCTTGACACCGGTTCCGGCCACCGTGGTGATCGCGCCCACAGGGTTGATCTGATTGATGCGGTGCTCGCCGAGATCGGGGTAGTAAAGGTTACCGGCGTCGTCGAAATCGACCTGCCCGATGCTCGGCCTACCGCTGTAGCCCGGATAACTGACGTCGATGTTAACGACGTCGCCGTCCCGGCCGATCCGGTAGATCATGGCGCCGCTGGAGCCATTGCAGGACACGTACAGCGTGCCGTCCTTGCTCACCGCCACGTGTTCCGGTTCGAAGTCCGCGATCGTGAGTGCCTCGCCGGCGTAGGCAGGCCCGGGGCCAGGAGGCGGGGTGCGGGTGGGTGTCGGGAGGGCAGACTGCCCGGCGGGGGCGGTTCCGACCGCGGTGGGCGTGCCGGCCGGCGATTCGTCCGAGTCGCTGACGATGAACGCGGTCGTCCCCGCGGCCACGAGAACGACAACGGTCGAGAGGACGGCTGGGATCAGCCAGGTCCGGCGGCGGCCCCGCGGGGCACCGCCGCCGACGGGCCCGTACCCATGCGGAGGCGCGCCACCCCAAGGCGCGCCGCCGGCCGTGGGCCAGCCGGTGGCACCGGCTGGGCCCCCCGGGACTTCCCCGGGGGTGGCGCCGGTCGGAGTGACCCAGGGGGTGGCGCCGGTCGGGCCGCCCGGGACGGCCCAAGGCGTAGTGGCGGGCTGGGAGCCGTCGGGGGCGCCGCTGGGCGGGGACCAGAACGCGGCTTCTGCGGGGAGGGCGGGACCGCCGACGGATGCCGTGGAGACTCGACCGGAGGGGACGGCGCCGGAGAGGGCGCCCCCTCCGGCCGCGCCCGGCGGCGCGGTGATGGCGACCGCCGAGGGCTCGGAGCCGGTCGGATGGCCGCCCCCGCCCGCATGTTCGGGCTCGGGGGCCGGCGGCACGGCGCCCAGGTGACCGGCTGGGAGACTCGTTCCCGAGCCGCGAGGCGTGGTGTCATCTGGCGCCGATCCAACGGTCACAGCCGGCTGCACTCTCCCTGCTAGAACCCGGCCAACTTGGCCCACATAGGGCATGCCGAATTGAGTACGGCGATGCTAGCGTAAGGGTGCGGCAGGATCCATCCGTGCTGCCCTTATCGAGGACAGGCCTGCGGTAGGCCGTTGTCGTGCCGCGTAGTGCGCGGTAGACGGCGTCGCGAGCGGGCCTGCCAGGGAAGCCGCCAGGTACTGGTTCGTGAATACCGTGAACCGGCGCACGAGATCGATCCGGCCCGGATCGTGGCCGGCCGAAAAATCCGGCTCTGCTGCTGACGCGACCAGCCTTCCAACATTGCCGCGAACACCGCCGCCGCCGGATTGAAATGCGCGATCGTCATGTCCAGAGCAAGATGCGCAGCCCCGGGCAGCGCGAGGCCCACCTGCCACCGTAGCGATCATCCGTGCTGGACGGTCACTACATCGGCAAGTGCTCAGGCCGGCGCCCGCATGAGGACGGTGTCCCGGCGGCTGATACGCCAGGTGCCGCCCGATCGGACAAGCGTGTCGGCGTACCGGCCGGCCATGATCGGCGTCGGCCGGCCGTCCACGACCTGCAGGACGACGAAGTCGGACAGCGCGGTGGCGGTGTCGGGCCCGGCCGGTTCGGCGACGACGTTGACGGTGAGGTGCTTGCCCCGCCGTTGCGGCGCGTCCCGCAGCGGCGCGAAGAACTCGGTGAGCCCCGCCGCCCCCTTGGCCACCGCCTGGCCGTACGTGTAGACCGCGTCCGCGGTGAACAGCTCCAACAGCCCGGAGACGTCACCGTCGTCGCAGCGATGGCAGTACCGCGCGAGCACGGTCCGGATCGCGAACTCGTCGGCGACCTCGAGCTCGGCCACGGCTGCCCCCCTAGTATTGATGTCGATCTCGAATTCGACGCTAGCAGGCTCCGGCTGCAGGGGAGACACACGATGCCCAGCCCGACCGGCGCCGGCGGGATCGGCCTGTGGGCCGGCTTTCTCGACCGGCTGCCCGCCGCCGAGGCGATCGCCACCGCCCGCCGCATCGAGGACGCCGGCGTCCGGACGATCTGGCTTCAGGAGTACAGCGGGGTCGACCCGTTCGTCCGGGCGGCGCTGTATCTGTCCGCGACCAGGGACCTTGTCGTCGCGCTCGGCGTCGCGGTGATCCACGGCCGGGACCCGGAGGCGATGGTCGCGGTCGCGTCGACGCTGGAGGAGGCGTTCCCGGGGCGGTTCGTGCTCGGGCTCGGCGGCAGCCACAAGGCGCTGGTCGAGGCGCGCGGGCACACGTTCACCCCGCCGCTGGCGACGATGCGGACCTACCTGGCGGCGATGGACGCGGCCCGCGGCCACCGCCGCCTGCCGACCCGGGTGCTCGGCGCCCTCGGCCCGAAGATGATGGAGCTGGCGGGGACCGCGGCGGACGGCGCGCACACGTACTTCACGCCGGTGGCGCACACGGCGGCGGTGCGGGCGGCGCTCGGGCCGGACCGCTGGCTCGCGCCGACCCAGATGGTGGGCCTCGACCCGGGGCAGACCCGCGACTACCTGCAGCTGTGCCTCGGCATGCCGAACTACACCCAGACCCTGCTGCGGTTCGGCCTCGAGCAGGCGGACCTGGACACGACGAGCGACCGGCTGGTGGACGCGCTGGTCGTCCCCGCGGACGCCGTCACCGACCGGGTGGCCGAACAGCGGGCGGCCGGCGCCGACCAGGTGGTACTCCAGTTCGTGCCGCCGCCGCCGGCCGAGGTGGTGCTCGAACGCGTCGAGAAGGGGCTGACATGACCGTCACGGGCGTCCTCGTGTCAGCCTGTGGGGTGCCAGGACTCGGCCACCTGCGTTGAGCTGGGCTTCTGTACGGCTCGTTCGTACTCGTTGATCAGCCCTCCGAGGGCGGGCCGACGCTTGATCCGTTCGGCCCGTCCGCCTCGACCGATAGTGACCGGTGAGCACCCGATGAACCTTGCACCGACCGAGGAGCAGGAAGCGCTGGTCGCGTCGTTCGCCGACCTGCTGGCGACGCACGCGACCCCGGACCGTGTCCGTGCCGCCGAGCGGACGGGCGGCTTCGATCCCGAGCTGTGGAAGGCGCTGTTGGACGTCGGGGTGGTCGAGATGGCCGTCCCGGAGAGCCGAGGCGGTTGGGGCGCCGAGCTGCTCGACCTGGCGCTCGTCGCCGAGCGGATCGGCGCGGCCGCCGCCGCGGCGCCCGTCATCGAGGCGCAGGTCGCCGCTCGGCTGCTCGCCTCCCTCGACACGGCGGCGGCGCGGACCGCGTTGGCGGCGGCGCTGCGTGGTGAGCGGCTGGTGACCATCGCCGTCCGGCGGGCCGCGGCCGGCGTCGCGTCGCTCGTCCCAGGGGCCGCCGTCGCCGACGAGGCGGTCGTGCTCGATGGTGACCGTCTGTTGCTGGTGCCGCTGCGCGACGGGACGCGTACCGCGGTCGCGAACCTCGCCGCGGCCCCGCTCGCCGACGTCACGTTCGGCGCGGACGTCACCGAGCTGGCCGTCGGCGAGACGGCGGCCGTCGGGTTCGAGGTGGCTCTCGACGACTGGCTGGCGCTGACGGCCGCCGCGCTCGTCGGCGTGGGGACGGCGGCGCACCGGCTCACCGTCGGGTACGTCAAGGAGCGCCGGGCCTGGGACCTGCCCATCGGGGCCTACCAGGCGGTGGCCCACCCGCTGGCGAACACCGCGACGGCGCTGGACGGTGCGCGGTTGCTGGTCGCCAGGGCGGCCGAGGAGCTCGGGCGAGGCCGCCCACGGGGCCGTGAACTGGCGGCGATGGCCTTCGCGTTCGCGGCGGAGACCGCGCGGCAGGCGACGTACGACGGTGTCCACTTCCACGGCGGCAACGGCTTCACGCTCGAGTTCGACGCCCAGCTCCACTACCGGCGGGCGCGCGGCTGGGCACGGGTGTGGGGCGAACCGCGCGACGCCTACCGGCGGGCTGGCCGTGCCCGGTACGGCCGCGCCCAGGAGGTCTGAGCACATCATGGATTTCGACGTCGACGCATCGGTGACGGCGCTGCGCGCCCAGGTACGCGCGTTCCTCGCCGAGGAGCTCCCGCCCGAGCTGGAGGAGCGGGTCTATCGCAGCGGCGTGTCGCACGACGCCACGTTCATGCGGCGGTTGGCCGAGCGCGGCTGGATCGCTCCCGGCTGGGAGCGCGCCGACGGCCGTCCTGGGCTCGGCCCGTATGAGGCGCATGCCCTCGTCGACGAGCTGACGAAGGCCGAGGCGCCGATCTACGCCATCGGTACCACGGAGATGGTGGCGAACGTGATCCGCCGGGTCGGTTCCGAGGGGCTCAAGGCCGAGATCCTGCCGCGGTTTCTGCGCGGCGAGGTGACGATCGCCCTGGGTATGACGGAGCCGGACGCCGGGTCGGACGTGGCCGCGGTGCGCACCAGGGCGCGTCGGGACGGCGATCGCTGGTTCGTGAACGGGCAGAAGATGTTCACGACCAACGGGCACATCACCGACTACATCTTCCTGCTCACCCGGAGCCGTCCGGACGGTCCGAAGCATGCCGGTCTCACGATGTTCCTGGTCCGGCTCGATCAGCCGGGCATCGAGGTACAGGCTGTCTACACGCTGTCCGGCGAGCGGACGAACATCATCTATCTCAGCGACGTGGTGGTCGAGGACCGGTGGCGGATCGGTGAGGTCGACGGTGGTTGGCGGGCGCTGATGATCGCCCTTCAGGACGAACACTCGGTGCCGTTCAGCCCGCATCTGGCCCGCCTGCTCGAGGCGGTGGAGGAGTGGGCGCACGAGCGGGGCCGGATCGACGAGCCTGACGTGGGGGAGCGGCTCACCCGCTGGGCGACGGCGCTCGAGGTCGCTCAGCTCCTGGAGCTGCGGACCACGTGGATGGTCGCGAATGGCCAGGTGCCGGTGGCGGAGGGCCCGATGTCGAAGCTGTTCAGCACCGAGTCCATGGTGGGCGCGGCCGAGGACCTGACCGAGCTGGTCGGCCCGGACGCCCTGCGCGGCCGGCTCGACCCGACCGCGGCGGTCGGCGGCCGGATCGAACACGCGTTGCGGTTCTCCCTCGGTACCACGATCTACGCCGGGACCAGCGAGATCCAACGCAACATCATCGCCCAGCAGGGCTGCGGCCTGCCCCGCAGCTAGCGCGCATCGGCATCGCGAAGGGTGGGGCCAGGGCGCGCCGAGTCTTCACGGCCACCCTGTACAAGTCCGCCAGGTGATCGGATCCGGGCACGTTTTCGTTCAGAAGGTTCGCCGCGGGCACTACGAACTGCCGCCCGATTTCACCGGCGAGGTGATCGTCGCGACGGTACGATTCCGCGCGGGGTGAGCGGCGGGGGTGGGCATGCGGGAGCGGCTGGAGGCGTGGCTGCGGGCCCGGACGGAGCTCTCGGCGGTGCGGCGTCGGCCGCCGACCGAACGGGGGTCTGGCGACGTATCGCGGGAATCAGGGCCGTCGAACCCGCGGGACGATCGCGGGACGAACTCTCCGCCGGAAGTCGTCGCGCTGCGGGACGCGCTGCGGACGGGTGATCCCGCGCTGCTCGACGCGGCGATCGAACTCCACGCCTCCGCCCTGACGGYGCTTCCCGCCGGCCACCCGAATCGTTCGCTCGTTCTGACCAACTTCGGGGTCGCGCTGCGGGCTCGGTTCGAGTCGCGGGGGGAACTCGGCGATCTGGACGAGGCGATCGTGATGCTGACCCGGGCGGCGGCCGCGCTGCCCGACGACGCCGCCCAACGAGCGGTGGTCTTCGCCGGTCTCGCCGGCGCGCTCTACGTCCGCTTCGGGCAGCTCGGCGAGATTCCCGACATAGACGGCGCCATCGACGCCGACCGGGCCGCGGCGGCCGCGGTTCCCGTTGCGGATCCCGACCGTCCCTCGTATCTGAACAACCTCGGCAACGCCCTGCGGGCGCGGTTCCTCCGACTGGCCGAATCCGCTGATCTTGACGGTGCGATCGACGCCTATCGCGCCGCTTTGGCGGCCGCCCCCCTCGACCATGTCGATCGCGCGGACTACCTGTCCAACCTCGGCGGGGTCCTGCGGGCTCGCTTCGAGCGGGTGGGGGAGCCGGCCGACCTGGACGAGGCGGTTGAGCGTGGCCGCGAACTCGTAGCGGTCCTCGGCGCTGGTCACCCCGGCCGGCCCCGCGCCCTTTCCGCCCTGGGCAATGTCCTGCGATCCCGGTTCGAACACGCGGGCGGGCTGGCTGACATCGACGGCGCGGTCGACGCGTACCGCCAGGCGACCGTCCTCGCCGCGTCCGGGGACTCGGGGCGCGCTGGCCTGCTGTCGACGCTCGGCGTCCTCCTGCGCCTGCGTTTCGAGCGGCTCGGGGACGTCGCGGACGTGGACGAGGCGGTCGAGGTCACCCGGCGGGCCGCCGCCCTGACAGGGGAGCAGGACGACGACGCGGCGGGTGTGCTGACCGCACTGGGTAACGCCCTGTCCGCCCGGTCCCGGCGGTCGCGGAACGCGAGCGACCTCGACGAGGCGGTCGACGCCCACCGGCGGGCCGTGCGCAGCGCCTCCGCTGACCACCCCGACCGGGCCGCCGCGCTCACCAACCTCGCCAACGTCCTGCGTGCCCGGTCCGAGCGGACGGGATCACCGGCCGATCTCGACAGTGCCCTCGAGCTCCTGCGTGACGCGGTCATGTCGACCGCCGTCGGCCATCCCAACCGGCCCACCGTCCTGTCGAGCCTGAGCGCCGCGCTGCTGGCCCGGTTCGCGCGGACCGACCGGATCGCCGACCTTGACGAGGGGGTCGAAGTCGCGCGGCGCGCGCTGGACGGCCTCGCCGACGGCCACGCCGACCGCGCCGCGAGCCTGCGCGCTCTGTGTGAGGCCCTGCGCGCGCGCTTCCGCCGGCTCGGATCCAGCGCCGACATCGAAGCCGCGGTCGACGCCGGTCGCCAGGCGGTGGCCGCGGCCGGGGCTGACGATCCCGTGCGCACAGAGGCATCGATCACTCTGGGTGCCGCCTTGCGCGACCGCTACCTGCGGTTCGGGGACGTCGGGGACATCGAGGAGGCGATCGACGCGTTCCGCTCGGCGCTGGCCGCCGTTCCGGMCGGTCACCCTGCTCATACCGCCGGCCTGGCGAGCCTGGGCCTGGTCTTGCTGGACCGCTCCGCCGCCGGCGGAGGGCTGGCCGACCTGGCCGAGGCCGTCGAGGTGTCGCGTCGCGCGGTGGAGGCCACCCCGGACGACGATCCCGATCTTCCCGGGTACCTGTCCAACCTCGGCCTGGCGCTGCACGGACGCTTCGACCGGCTCGGGAAGCTCGCCGATCTGGATGAGGCGGTCAAGGTTGTCCGGCGCGCGGTGGAGACCTCGCCGCCCGGCAGCCCCGATCGCGCCAGCCTGCTGATCACTCTCGCCGCCGCCACTCACGACCGGTTCGAACGGGTGGGGGATCTCGCTGACCTGCGCCAGGCGGTTGAGGCAGCTCGTCAGGCGCTGGAGGCGATGCCCGCGGACCATTCCGACCGCCCCGCCGCTCTGTCGTTGCTCGCCTTCGCCTTGCGGGGCAGGTTCGAACGCGTCGGGGAACGCAGCGACCTGGAAGAGGCGATCAAGCTTCATCGTCAGGCGCTGCACACCCTTCCGGCCGACCACGCCGACCGCGCGGCGTATCTCGCCGTCCTCAGCACCGACCTGCGGCTGCGGTCCCAACGCGTCGGTGACCTGGCCGACCTGGACGAGGCGATCGAGCTCGCCAGGCGTGCGGTGGAGGCCGTCCCGCCCCACCATCCCGACCTTCCCGCCTACCTTTCGCCCCTCAGCAACGCCCTGCGCTTTCGTTTCGTCCAGGTCGGGGAGCTGTCGGACGTCGACGAGGCCGTCGAGGTCGCCCGGCGCGCCGTGGAGGCGGTCGCGCCCGACCATCCCGGCCGTGCCTCGTACCTGTCGAACCTGGGTGCCGCCCTGCAGGATCGTTTCGACCGGGTCGGGAACCGTGCGGACCTCGACGAGGCGGTCACCGTCGCGCGTGCGGCCGTGGAGGTCATCCCCGTCGGCCATGCTCGACGCTCACTGAGCCTGTCGAACCTCGGAATCGCCCTGCGGAACCGGTACGAACAGGTAGGCGACGCAGACGACCTGGCCGACCTGGACGAGGCGATCGAGATCAGCCGGCGGGCGCTCGCGGAATGCCCCGCCGACCATCCCGACCTCGGCGACTTCCTGTCCACCCTTGGCAACAGCCTGTTGATGCGCTTCCGGCGGACCGGGTCGCCGTCCGACCTCGACGACACGATCGAGGTGCGCCGCCGAGCGGCGGAGACGACTCCCGCCGACCATCCCCACCGCGCCGGCACCCTGGCCAACCTCGGCGGCGCGCTACGGGCCCGCTTCGACCTGACCGGCCGGCAAGTCGACGCCACCGAGGCCGTGGCCGCCGGCCAGGAGGGGGCGCGGGTGACGGTGGCGCCCCCGCGTGTCCGCGCCGACGCCGCCCGGGTCTGGGCCGGGGCGGCCTACGCCGCCCGGGACTGGGATGAGGCCGTCGCCGGTTTCACCCAGGCGATCGAACTGCTTGGTCTCATCGCGCCGCGAGCCCTGAGCCGCCGCGATCAGGAGGGCCTGCTCGCGGAGTTCGGCTCGCTGGGCGCCGACGCGGCGGCCTGCTGCGTCCGGGCGGGCCAGCTGGATCGGGCTCTCGAGCTGTTCGAGCAGGGGCGGGGGGTCCTACTGGGGCAGGCGCTGGACACGCGCACCGACCTCGCCGACCTCGCCTCGCTCGACCCCCGGCTGGCCGATCGGTTCACCGACCTGTGCGCGCGACTCGATCATCTCGGCGGGCCGGCGGCGCGCGCGGCCGCGGCCGAACCGCTCCCGCCGGCACCGCCGCGGCCGTCCCAGCCGCTGCCGCGGGTACCCGCTTCGCCGGCCGTTTCGAGGACCTCGGTCCCCGGAAGCGATCCGGAGGTGGGTCGCCATGAGCGTGAGGACCGGCGCCGGGCCAGCGCGGACCTCGACGAGACCATCGCGCTGATCCGCCGGCTACCCGGACTCGAGGACTTCCTACGCCCACCGCGGGTCGCCGACCTGCGAGCCGCCGCCGCGCGCGGCCCGATCATCGTGGTGGTCGTCTCCCATCTTGGGTCGTACGCGCTCGTCGTCACACCGGACGAGCCGCTCGGCGCGGTCACGCTGCCCGAACTCACCCCCCAGGCCGTCTCCGAGCGGACGATCAACTTCCTGACCGTCCTGTCGAACGGCGCTCTGTCCGACGCTTCGAAGGACCTGAACGTCACGCTCCGCTGGCTGTGGGACGCCCTCGCCAGTTCCGTGCTCGATCGGCTTGGCCTCACCGGCTCACCAGGTTCACCCGCCTCCGAGGCCGCTCGTTCCGGTTCCGCCGGTTCCGCTGGTTCCGCCAGCCAGGCTGGTCGACCGACCGAGCCGCGGCCGGTGTGGCCGCGGCTGTGGTGGTGCCTCTCCGGAGCGCTGTCCTTTCTCCCGGTTCATGCCGCCGGCTACCACAGCACCCGGCACGACCCGAATCCGAACACAGTGCTGGACCGGGCGATCAGCTCGACCATTCCGACGATCCGCGCGCTGATTCATGCCCGGCGTCCTGCGCGCGGCCCCGCCCCCGCACCGGGCGACGGTCGGATCATCGCGGTCGGAATGCCCCGGACCCCGAGCGCCAGCGACCTGCCCGGCACCAGGCTGGAGGTACAAAACCTGAGCAGACTCTTCCCGGGACGAGTCCACCCGCTTGTGGGCCCGGAGGCCACCCGGGACGCGGTGCTCGCGGCGCTGCCGACCGGGCGGTGGGCGCACTTCGCCTGCCACGGCCAGGCCGACCTGCTCGAACCATCCGCCAGCAGGCTGCTCCTCGCCGATCACCTGGACCGGCCGCTGACCGTCCTGGACGTCGCGCGGCTGCGTCTCGACGGCACCGAGTTCGCCTTCCTGTCCGCCTGCGAGACGAGCCTTCCCGGCACGCGGCTCATCGACGAGGCGATCCACCTCGCCGCGGCGTTCCAGCTCGCCGGCTACCGGCAGGTGATCGCTACCCTCTGGGCGATCAATGACTCGGGCGCGGTGGCGCTCGCCGAGGACGTCTACGCCACCCTGGCCGAGGTGGAGAAAAAGGACGCCGCCCGAGAGCCTGCGGCCGGGCGCACCGCGTCCGCCCTGCATGACGCCGTCCGCCGCATGCGCGAGCCCCGGCCGGACCAACCCGCGCTGTGGGCCTCCCACATTCATGTTGGCGCCTGACGGCGGCGACGTTCCCATGGCGGTGCGGGTACCTCTGCTCCCGAGCCGCTGGCCATCACCGCCAACGGGGACGCCCTGAGAACGGTGGACGGGGAGCTTTTTCTCAGACGTCGGTGGCGGGTTGGTGGGCGTCGACGGTGACCTGGGCATCGAAGATCGCGTGACGTACCGCGATCACCCCGGGGACGGCGCGGACGAGGTGGTCGACCTCGGGACGTGGCCATCCGGCGACGGCTGTCAGGTTGACCTCGCCGTTTTCGACACGAACCTCGGCCCTGCTGGCGACGCCCCAGTCGACGAGGACCTGGCGAACGTCGGCTTCGATGTCGGAGTCCGGGCGGACCAGCGGCCTGAGCAGATCGCTGCGGCTGACCAGCCCGACCAGACGGTCGCCGTCGTCGAGGACCGGGACCCGGGTGACGTGGGCGGCCAGCATGATCTCGGCAACGTCGGCGATGTCGGTGCCGACACGGGCCGCGATGACCGGCGTCGTCATGAGGTCGGCGGCGGTCCGCGGCGGCCGACCTCCGGCAGGCAGGTCGCGCCGGGCATGCCGGCGCGGGTCCGGTGCGCTGGCCTCGACAGCGATCAGGTCGGCTTCCGTGATGATGCCGACAAGCCGCCCGCCTGCGTCGACGACCGGCAACGAACCGAAGCCATGCCGGACGAGCCGCTCGGCTACCTCCTTGACCGGCGTCTCTGGTGTCACCACGGCCACCGCCGGCGTCATGATCTCCTCGACACGCATGGCCCCTCCGTAAGTTGTTAGGCGCTGGCCGACGGGTTGGAAGTCAGCCGCGGCGGCCGGGATGGGTGACGAGGGTCAGCGCGTCTCGACGGGCTTCGCACCGATCAGAACCGCCCACCATGGCCGGCGGCCGCTGTCGGCCCGGTCCGTGCCGGGCTGGCGCCCGGTGCGATATCCACGGGGCAGGTGACCAATGGCTCGCGGTATGTGCTTGGGGCCGCGAGCCCCAGGGCTCGGCCTGTTCTGGCGTGTTGCACCTGGGTTCCGGGCAGACCGGGAAACGGCGGAGGCTGTCGCCCGGGAGGTGCGGATCTTCGTGGCCCCGCCGCGCATGCTGACCCAGCCGCCGGGGCCCATCTGGATCCGGGCTCGAGGACCGCCGCGCAGGCTGTCGAGGTGGTCGAACAGGTGGACGGCGATCACAGTTCCCGCCGCGGCGAGCTCGCCGACGACGAGCACCTTGGTCAGGTCGATCTGCGCCAGCAGACGGCCGGTCCGCCCGTTCTGTCCGAACCGGACAACCGCCTTCTGATTGTCCGTGTTGCCGACCGGGCCGTGGGGCGGCGCACCGTGGACGTGCGTGTCGTCGAGCAAGGGCCGCTGGCCTGGCCCGGCCGGCGTAGTGTTTCTCTCGACGGTCCCGCGGTGCTGGTCCTGGGTGTGGCTGGCCCTGTCGCTGCATGCCCACTCTGTCGCGATGACGTTCGCATTGCGGCGCATAACAGGCCTCCCTGGGCCGACGCCATTCTCTGTATCTCCATTGCCGCGCGTCTCCATTCTTGGCGGAACGGCGATGGGATGAACTGCCCAAGTCGTCCCGCGGGACCGGGACCAATGGGGAAGGAGACTCGGCTGGAAGGGTGGGTGGCCCGCCCAGGTGCACCGCGCCACCCGGCCGGTCGGCCCATGCGGACCTGCCCAAGGCACCGTCACGGACCCACCGGATGGCGTGATCTCACCGGTCGGCCGCGGTGGAACAGTCAGGGAGGTCGATCACCGGCCAACTCGGCTTCCGACCGATCTCCCAGATCGGTGCCGATCGGCGGGTGGACCGATACAGCGGGCACGGCGACGTGCCGCACCGGACGTGGAGCGTGAGGCATGAGCAGCTCGGTACACATTCTTGTCGGAGTCGACGGCTCTCCCGGGTCGGAGGCCGCGCTGCGGTGGGCGTTTCGAGAGGCGGCGATGTGGTCGGCCGCGACGGAGGGTGCCGGCCGGGGTGCGGCCCCGACGGTGACCGCTCTGTTGGCCTGGACCGCGGACGGGCTGCCGACGGGCGTGCTGCGCGCCGCGACCCAGGGCGATCATGATGGGCTGACCAAGGCGGCCACCGAGATGCTGGAGCGCACGATCAGGCGGGTCGGCGAGCCGCCGGCGTCGGTCACGCTGCGGCGCACCGTCGTCCTGGACGAGCCGGTCGCGGCTCTCACGGCGGCTGCCGCGGACGCTGACGTGGTCGTCATCGGGGAACGCGGCCACGGGCCGATCCACCGGATGACCGCCGGCTCCGTCAGCCAGGGGGTCGTCCACCACGTGCCCGGGCCTGTCGTCGTCGTCCGCCCGCCCAAGGACGACGAGACGCCCCGGACCGACGACCGCCGGCCGGTCGTCGTCGGCGTCGACGGGTCGGACCCGTCGTTGACCGCACTGCGCTGGGCGGCGCACGCCGCGGCGGTCCGCAAGGTGCCGCTGCGGGTGGTCCACGCCTGGGGCGGCTACGACCCGATGTACGCCGAGGTGCTCGTCGGGGCGCAGGGACTGCTGGTCAAGCAGGCAGACGACGTCCTCGCGCAGGCTGTCAAGCTCGGCCTGGACGACGCACCCCGCCTGACCGTCGAGTCGGTCGTCTCGCCCGACTCGGCGATACGTGCCCTGCTGCGCGAGGCCCGCGAGGCGCAGCTCCTCGTCGTCGGCAACCGGGGACACGGCGGTTTCGCCCGGCTGCTGCTCGGCTCGGTCAGCCACCAGTGCGTCCTGCACGCGCACAGCGACGTCGCCGTCGTGCGCTCCGACCCCGCCGCCGTTGCGGGGGACGTCCCGGCGGGAAGTGGCGCTGCCGGTCTACCCGCCTAGGGTCGAAGCCCCCGGACGTCGTCCCCGCTGGGATCCTGCCAGCCGATCGCTCTCCATCGACCGGGGCAACCGAGGCCGCGCAGGCGGCGCTGACCTCCTGGGCCGTCATGGCTGGCTGCCCACGCCACAGCAGGTCGGCTCGCCCGTCAGACCCAGACGTGAGGCGCCTCCCGCGCAGACCGCCGCGGGAGGCGCCTTGCCGTGTCTCCGGCCGCCTGGCTCCGCGGCGCGTGCGGCCTGTCCACAGCACGGTCGGCCTGTACGGCCAGGGCGCGCCCGTCCGGCGGCTCGCTCGAGCTTCTCCGACAGTCCCACGGCGGATGGGCCGATCGGCCCACCGACGGCACGCCCCGACAGGTCGAAACGACCGCCCGCGTGGCCCGCGCAGCCCCTGATCCGGGCGCCGCGGACGCACGACTCTAAGAGCCACACAACCAGGGAGGCGAAAGCACATGACAACCACCAACGAAACCGCCGCCAAGGCCGAGACGCGGTCCGGTCCGGTCGTCCCGTCGCCGTTCTCGACAATTTTCCGGCAGCGCGCTGGCGTCCGTGGCCTGGCCCTGGATATCGTGCTCGCGCTGACCAGGGTCAGCCTTGGATGGGTATTCCTGTGGGCGTTCCTTGACAAGCTGTTCGGTCTCGGCCACGAGACCGCTTCGAAGGCGGCCTGGATTCACGGTGGCAGTCCCACCGAGGGATTCCTGGCCCACGGTGCCGTCGGGCCGTTCACGTCGTTCTACCACCACATCGCCGGCGCGGCCTGGGCCGACTACCTCTTCATGATCGGCCTGGTGGCCATCGGCACCGCACTCATCCTCGGTGTCGGGATGCGCTTCGCGGCCGGTGCCGGCGTGGTCCTGCTCGTCATGATGTGGTCGGTCGTCCTGCCGCCCGAGAACAACGTCTTCATGGACGACCACCTGATCTACGCGCTCACCCTGATCCTGCTGGCCGCCCTGAACGCCGGCCAGTCGTTCGGCCTCGGCGGTGCCTGGGCGCGCACCGCGATCGTCCGCGGCCGCCCCTACCTGGTCTGAACATCCAGTCGGTCGATGAGTGGACCGGCACCGGACATCGTGAACCCATACGGTCAGCCCGGCATCCAGCGGTCGGGGCGCGTCACAGGACGCGCCCCGACCGCTTCGCGCACCCCACGACGGGGATCGCCCGACGTGCGTATCTGCTGTTCCCTGCTCGCTGAGCAGTTCGGCACCCCGGACTCCCTGACGGCCGCGGACGGCGAGGTGCAGGAAAGTCCGAGGGGCAGGAAGGCCCGAAACGCATCGCCGGGTCTTCGCTCTCCCGCGCGAATCGAACGTGCCAGTAGCCGGGCGGTTGCCCGCACACGGTGGCGCGTCAGCGCGGATGCGCCCTTCGAGCCAGTCCGAAGGTCCTGAAGCGGGTACGCGGTGGGCACATGGTGGCGATCTGGTGCCGGTGGTTCGCTGGAATCATGGTCGAGAAGAGCGGGGCGACCGCCACGCCGCTGCTGCGCGCCGAAGGTGTACGAAAGATCTATCGGACCGGCGCCGTCGAGGTGGAGGCGCTGCGCGGCCTCGACCTGGAGGTCGAGGCCGGCGAACTCGTCGCGGTCATGGGCCCGTCGGGTTCCGGGAAGACGACGCTGCTCAACTGCCTGTCGGGGCTGGACGACATCGACGGTGGCCGGGTGATACTCGGTGGCGTCGACCTGTTCGCGATGCCGGACGCCAAACGCACCGAGCATCGGGCCCGCACGATGGGTTTCGTCTTCCAGGCCTTCAATCTCATCCCGGTGTTCACCGCGGTCGAGAACGTGGAGCTTCCGCTGCTGCTCGTCGGCGTCGCACCGGCGCAGGCCCGCAGGCGAGCCGCGGACATGTTGGAGCGGGTCGGGTTGGGCGCGCGCGGCGCGCACCGGCCGAACGAGCTGTCCGGCGGCGAGCAACAGCGGGTGACGATCGCCCGGGCCCTGGTGGCCCGCCCGGCGATCGTCTGGGCGGACGAGCCGACGGGGAACCTGGACAGCGAGATGGCGGCGCAGGTCATGGACCTGCTGCGGACGCTCAACCGGGACGAGGGCCAGACGATCATCCTGGTGACCCACGACCCGGGGATCGGCGCCGCTGCCGGCCGGCTGGTCCGGATGCGCGACGGCGCGCTGATCAGCGACGAACGCCGCGTGCCCGCGGGTGTGCCAGCGTCCCCGGTGCCGCCCACCCCTTCCACTGCTGCCCCGGCGTCGGCGTCTTCGGCGCCCGAGGCGCCGGATGCACTCACATCGGTCGTCTGAGCGCGGCTTGGGGATGAGACGATCATGTATCCGGAACTGACCGGCCCGCTGCTGGTCCTGCTGGTCGCGGCCGCGGTCGCGCTGATCACGGTGGGGGTCATCCGCCCGTTCCTGCGCAGGCTCGCGCTGCGCCAGGTGTCGCGCCGGCCGCTGGAGGCGGTGCTCGTCATCGCCGGCTCGCTGCTCGGTACGGCGATCATCGTCGGCAGCTTCGCGGTCGGTGACACGATCGACCACTCGGTGCGGACCACGGCGTTCCGCACGCTGGGGCCGGTCGACGAGGAGGTCTACTCCGACGACCTGGCGCGCGGCGACGAGGCGGCGCGGCGTCTGGCGGCGCTGCGCGCCGACCCGGACGTCGACGGGCTGCTCACCGTGGTCATGGACAAGTCGGCGGTCAGCCGCGGCGACGGCGCGGCGCGCGTCGCCGAGCCGCAGGCGCAGGTCCTCGAGACCGACTTCGCCGCCGCCGCGGACTTCGGCGGCCGGGGCGCCGACGGCCGGGACGGCAGCCACCTGTCCGGCGCGGGTCCGGCGCCCGGCTCCGCCGTCGTCAACGCCGACCTGGCCGACTCCCTGGGCCTGCGGCCGGGCGACACCCTCACCGCCTATCTGTACGGCCGGCCGACGGCGCTGCGGGTCGAGCGGGTGGTGCCGGCCCGGGGGCTGGCCTCGCTGGGGTTCGCCAACGTCAACCGCGACCTGTTCGTCGCCCCCGGCACGCTCGCGGCCGCCGCGGCCCAGGCGGGCGGTGACAGCACCCCCTCGACGATCACGCTCGTGTCCAACCGGGGCGGCGTCGAGTCGGGCAGCGCGCTCACCGAC
This sequence comes from Pseudofrankia sp. EUN1h, assembly GCF_001854645.1. Taxonomy (NCBI): domain Bacteria; kingdom Bacillati; phylum Actinomycetota; class Actinomycetes; order Frankiales; family Frankiaceae; genus Pseudofrankia; species Pseudofrankia sp. EUN1h. The sequence goes on from NZ_MBLN01000075.1 coordinate 69,073, forward strand.
GTCGTCGAGAAGAAGATCCGCGCCGCGCTCGGCGGGCTGACGACGTCCGGCGCGCAGGTGACGACGCCGAAGAAGGACGCGCTCGCGACCGCCGAGGACGTCGCCGGCCAGCTTGGCTCGTTGTTCCTGTTCATCGGCAGCTTCAGCATCATCGCCGGCGTCCTGCTGCTGGTGAACGTGTTCGTGATGCTCACCGACGAGCGGCGTGGCCAGCTGGGGATGCTGCGCGCGATGGGGATGCGCCGACGGCGGTTGATCAGCGCCTTCCTGCTGGAGGGCAGCGTCTACGGCGTCGTGGCGGCGGCGCTCGGCGTGGCCGCCGGCATCGGGGTCGGCTGGGCGGTGGTGCTGGTCGCGGCGCGGATCTTCGCGGCCTTCCAGGACGGCGGCAACGCGCTGGAGCTGACCTTCGCCGTCACCCCGACCAGCCTGTTCAACGGCTTCGCCGTGGGCTTCCTGATCGCGTTCGCCACGATCGCGGCGACCAGCGCGCGGGTCAGCCGCCTCAACATCATCGCCGCGATCCGGGATCTGCCAGACGGGGCGGGCCGCAGGCCGCGTCGGTCGCTGCTCGTCGGTTCGATGCTGCTCGCGGTGCTGTGCGCGGCCGCCGCGGTCCCGGCGGTCGCCAGCAGCGAAGGTGTGACGACCTACCTGTTCCCCGCACTGGCCGTGCTGTTCGCCGTGCCGCTGGCGCGCCGGTTCGCCGGCACCCGGGCGGTCGCGACCGTCGCGTCGGCGCTGGTGCTGGCCTGGGGGCTGCTCGCGAACGTCGCGCGCCCGGACGTGTATGACAACGGCTCGACCGCCACCTACGTCGTTCTCGGCGTCATGGTCACGGGGGCGGCGGTGGTGCTGCTGTCGGTGAACCAGGACATCGTGCTGCGCCCGCTGCGCCTGCTCACCTCGCGGGCGGGGGAGACGGGCCTGGCCGCCCGGCTCGCGGTGACCTACCCGACGTCGCGGAAGTTCCGTACCGGCGCGACGCTGCTCATGTACTCCCTGATCATCTTCACCCTTGTGATCATCACCGAGATCGGCGCCATCATCGGCGCCGGCACCGACCAGGCGGTCGTCGAGGCGTCCGCCGGCTACGCGATCCGGGCGGACATGGCCCCGTCGACGCCGATCGGCGACCCGATGCGCGCGCTGCGCTCGGGTGACCTGGCCTCCCAGATCACCGAGGTGACCCCGCTGACGATCGGCCGGGGCACCTCGGACGACCCCACCGGGCGTACGGACACCCCGTTGCCGGTCGTGCTGATCGGGCTGCCCGTGGCCGCCGCTACCAGCCATCCGCTCGCCCTCGACGCGTGGCTGCCATCCCTGGGCGCCGACGAGGCGGCGGCATGGCGCAGGATCGTCGCCGACCCCCGCTACGTCGTGCTCGACCCGTACTTCAACAGCACCACCGGCCCGAACACCGACCAGGTCAAGCCGGGCGCCACCATCACCCTGACCGACCCGGCGACCGGCCGGGACGAGAAGAARATCATCGCGGCGAAGGTCAAGAACGCCCTGCCCTACTACTCCTTCCCGGGACAGCCGCCGGCCTATCCCGTGTTCGCGGGCGCGGACACCGTACGGGCGATCTACGGCGACCGCGCGCAGGACACCAGCCTGCTCATCCGCGCCGCACCCGGGGTGAGCGACGAGAGGCTCGCCGCCACCCTGCAGGGCCGGTTCCTGGCCAACGGGCTGATCGCCAACCGGATCGAGCGCGACGTCCGGCGCACCTTCGCCGCCAACGTGAGCTTCTTCCGCCTCATGCAGGGCTACCTCGCGCTGGGCCTGCTCGTCGGCATCATCGGCCTGGGCGTCGTCATGGTGCGCGCCGTGCGCGAGCGGCGCCGCACGATCGGCATCCTGCGGGCGCTGGGAGTGCGTTCCCGGACGGTCACGGCGGCCTTCCTCGGTGAGAGCGCGTTCGTCGCGGTCGAGGGGATCGTGCTGGGCGCCGGACTGTCCCTGCTCACCTCGTGGCTGATGTACACCAACAGCCCGGCCTTCGGCGGCCTCGACGTCGGATTCCCGATCGACTGGCTGACCATCGGCCCGACCGTCGGCGCGACCCTCGTCGCGTCGCTGCTGGCCAGCGCCGGCCCGGCACGCCGCGCGGCCGCCATCCGCCCCGCCGTCGCCGTCCGCGTCGCCGACTGACAGGGCCAGTCATGTCAACCAGGAGAGGTGGGGCACGATGCGCGCACTGATCGTCTTCGAGTCGATGTTCGGTAACACCAGGGAGATCGCCGAGGCGGTCGCCGCCGGCCTCGCGGAGCGGATGGACACCGAGCTGGTGGAGGTCGGCGCCGCACCCGCCGCCCTGACCGGCGATGTCGACCTGCTGGTCGTCGGCGGCCCCACCCACGCGTTCGGTATGAGCCGGCCGAGTAGCCGACAGGACGCGGCTCGCCAGCTGGCCGACGCCACCAAGGGCGATCCCACCGCGGCCGGCGTGATCTCGACGGGTGTGGGGATCCGGGAGTGGCTGGCCGGCCTGGACCTGGCTCGGCCGGCGCCGGCCGCGGCGGTCTTCGACACACGGATGGGCTCGCGGCTCGCGGGCTCCGCCGCGGCGAAGGCGGCGCGGCTGCTGCGCCGACGCGGCGCGAACGTCGTCGGCCGCCGCAGCTTCTACGTCACCGGCACCCAGGGGCCCCTGCGCGACGGTGAGCGTGACCAGGCCCGCCAGTGGGCGGCGGCCCTCGCCGCGGACCAGGCGGCGGGTGGTGCGGCGGCGGGAGAGACTGCCGGGGTGCCCGATGGCGCGAGGGAGTGAGACCGTGATGAGCCAGAACGGACCGATGAGCCAGAACGGACCATGGATCGCCTGGTTCAAGGAGCTGTCCGTCCACGACGTCGGCCTGGCCGGCGGCAAGGGTGCGAACCTGGGCGAGCTGACCCAGGCCGGCTTCCCTGTCCCGTCCGGCTTCGTCGTCACGTCCGCGGCCTACCTGCGAGCGCTCGCCGAGGGCGGCCTCGCCACGGAGCTCGCCCGGCGGGCGGCCGAGGTGGACCCCGACGACACGGCCGGACTGGCCGCCGAGGCCGCCGATCTGCGGGCGCGCGTACGCGCCGTGCCGGTGCCGGGCGACATCCGTCGGGCCGTCCTGGGCGCCTACCACGAACTCGGCGGCGGTGGCGGCCGGCCGATGCTCGTCGCCGTGCGTTCGTCGGCGACGGCCGAGGACACCGCCGGTACCTCGTTCGCCGGGATGAACCAGACGTTCACCGACGTCCGCGGCGACGACGAGCTGATCGAGCGCGTCCGCGACTGCTGGGCCTCGCTCTACGGCGAGCGGGTCCTGGCCTACCGCGCCGGCCAGGAGAAGGCCGGGCCAGGGTCGGACGCCGCGGAGCCCGCGCTCGCGGTCGTGGTGCAACGGATGGTGAACTCGGAGCGGTCTGGCGTGATGTTCTCCGCCGACCCGGCGAGCGGGGACACCAGCCGGGTGGTGATCGAGGCGGCGTTCGGCCTCGGCGAGGTCGTCGTCGGCGGGCAGGTCGTGCCCGACACCTACATATTGACCAAGGACGGCGGCGCGGGCGGGCCGGCRCTGCTGGACGCGCGGGTCGGGCGGCAGAGCCACCAGATCGTGCGCGGGCCGGACGGCCATGACACCCGGGTCGAGCTGACCGAGACCGAGGGCTCGCGCCGGGTTCTTTCCGGCGAGGAGGCCGTCGAGCTCGCCCGCCTGGCCGTCCGGGTCGAACGGCACTACGGCGCGCCGCAGGACATGGAATGGGCCGTCGAGACAGGCCAGACCTACCTCGTGCAGTCCAGGCCGATCACCGCCATGGGAACGCGGGAGGCCGACGGCGCCGCGGCGGCCGACCAACCAGGTGGCGCCCCCTGGGAACCGCGTGCCGCGGTGGCGCCTGGCGGCACGCGTCCCGGCGATGCCAGCGGTGGCAGTGGTAGCGACGGTGCTGGCGGAGCGCCGCTGCTGACCGGGCTCGCCGGCTCGCCCGGGMGGGCGAGCGGGCGGGTACGTATCCTGCGCTCCCCGGAAGACGAGGACCAGTTCCGTGACGGCGAGGTGCTCGTCGCCGAGATGACCTCGCCCGACTGGGTGCCGGTGATGCGCCGGGCCGCGGCGATCGTCACCGACAGCGGCGGCATGACCTGCCACGCGGCGATCGTCGCCCGCGAGATGGGCGTGCCCTGCGTGGTCGGCGCCCGGGTCGCGACGTCGACGCTGTCCGCGGGGCAGATGGTCACCGTCGACGGCGCGCGCGGCGAGGTGCATGCCGGCGAGCTCGTCGCTCCGGCCGCCGCGGGTGCCGTCGCCGTCGCGGCGGAGAGGCCCACGGCTGCGGCGGCGCAGCCGGCTCTGGCGGTCGAGACGACCGCGACGAGGCTCTACGTGAACCTGGCGGTCGCCGAGCGCGCCGAACAGGTCGCGGCGCTGCCCGTCGACGGCGTCGGCCTGCTGCGTGCCGAGTTCATGATCGCGGATGCGCTCGGCGGCCAACACCCCCGCCACCTGCTCGCCTCCGGTGGGCGGGCCGAGTTCGTCGAACGGATGTCGGCCTCGCTGCTGCGGATCGTCCGCGCCTTCGCGCCGCGGCCGGTGATCTACCGGGCGACCGACTTCCGGACGAACGAGTTCCGCGGCCTGCGCGGCGGAGAGCGGTATGAGCCGGTCGAGGCGAACCCGATGATCGGCTACCGCGGCTGCTACCGCTACATCCGCGACCCCGAGGTGTTCGCGCTGGAGCTGGAGGTGCTCGCCAAGGTCCGGGAGGCCTCGCCGAACCTGCACCTGATGATCCCGTTCGTGCGCACCCGCTGGGAGCTGGCAGCCTGCCTGGAGGCCGTGGATCGCAGCCCCCTGGGCGATCACCGCCGTGACCTGCACCGGTGGGTGATGGCCGAGGTCCCGTCGGTCGCCTACTGGATCCCCGAGTACGCAAAGCTCGGCATCGACGGCGTCTCGATCGGCTCGAACGACCTGACACAGCTCATGCTGGGTGTCGACCGCGACTCCGAGACCTGCGCCGAGCTGTTCGACGAGTCCGACCTGGCGGTGCTCGACGCGATCGGGCGGATCATCACCTCCTGCCGGGAAGCCGGCATCACGTCGTCACTGTGCGGGCAGGCGCCGTCGACCCATCCCGAGTTCGCCGAGCGGCTCGTGCGTCTTGGCATCACGTCGATCTCGGTCAACCCGGACGCCGTGGACACCGTCCGGCACACCGTTGCCGCCGCCGAGCGCCGCCTGGTGCTCGATGCGGCCCTGGGGCACACCATGGGACCAGGCCCGGCGACGAGGGCGGCAGCAAGCCCAGGACGTCCTGCGTGAATCCTGCGCGGGGCCACGTCGGCCGGCGATGTGATGCCTGGCCTCACTCATCGATTCCCCTGCCGCCGCGCGCCGCGCCGGCGGTGCGATGAATCCCGGTCCGGTGCCGCCAGGCGCCACTGACCGGATCACCGCCGGTCCTGATCCCGTCGCGGTGACCGATCCGCGGGAACCACTCGCGCTGCTGTTGCGTGACCTGCGTGCCGGGCGGGGCGGCCTGTCCGAGCGGGAGGCGGCGCGGCGACTGGTCAGCGCCGGGCCGAACGAGCTGTCCCGGCGGCGCGGGCGCACCTGGCCGCGGGAGATCGCCCGCCAGCTGATCCATCCGCTGGCGCTGCTGCTGTGGCTCGCCGCGGTCCTCGCCGCGGTGTCCGGCTCGGCGGCGCTGGCCGTCGCGATCGTCGTCGTCGTGCTGCTCAACGCCGCCGTCGCGTTCGTCCAGGAACAGCACGCGGAGAAGGCGGTCGAGGCGCTCGCCGCCTTCCTGCCGCCGCTGGCGACCGTGCTGCGCGACGACGCCGAGCGCCGGGTGCCGGTGCGGGAGATCGTGCCCGGGGACGTGCTGGTGATCGGCGAGGGCGACCGGGTGGCGGCCGACGCGCGGCTGCTCGACGGCTACGTCGAGGTCGACATGTCGATGCTGACCGGCGAGTCGGTGCCGGTCGCCCGGTCGGCGACCGAGGCGCCGGACACCGGGCCGCTGCTCGCCGCGGAGGACCTCGTCTTCTCCGGCACCTCCTGCACGGCGGGGTCCGCGCGGGTGCTGGTCGTCGCGACCGGGATGAACACCGAGATCGGCCGGCTCGCCGCGTTGTCGGAGCGGGTCCAGCGCGATGAGAGCCCGCTGGAGCGCCAGGTTCGCCGGGTCGCCTGGCTGATCGCGGCGGTCGCGGTCGGGGTCGGCGTCGCGTTCCTGCCGATCGGGCTGGCCGCCGGGCTGCCGTTCGGTGAGGCGCTCACCTTCGCGATCGGCCTGCTCGTCGCGAACGTGCCCGAGGGCCTGCTGCCGACGATCACCCTGGCGCTCGCGGTCGGCGTGCGGGTGCTGGCCCGGCGTGGCGCGGTCGTGCGCCGGCTTTCCGCGGTCGAGACCCTTGGTTCCACCACTGTCATCTGCACGGACAAGACCGGCACCCTCACCGAGAACCGGATGCGTCCCGTCCGGCTGTGGACCACCGCGGGAGACCTGCCCGTCGACGGCGTGAACTGGGCGGCGTCGGCTGACGGCGGGTCGTCGGTGGACCGTTCGTCGCGGGTGCTGGCGGCGCTTGGGGCGGCGTTGGCGAGTTGCTCGGACGCGCAGCTCGCCGGCGACACGTACCAGACCGGCGGGCAGGTCCCGTCCGGGCGGCCTGGCCCGGACGACGCGCCACCCGGGCCGCCCAGGCAGGGCACCGAGCTCAGCAAGCGCGACGACGAGAGCGAGGACCGCGGGGACGAGGACCGCGGGGACCCCACCGAGATCGGGCTGCTGCGGGCGGCCGCCTGGCTGGGGGCGGACACGGGGCGCGCCGTGCGGCTCGCGCGGCGGTGCCTTCAGGCGCCGTTCGACCCGAGGCTGCGCCGGATGACCACGGTCGACGAGACCGCGCCGGGCCGGTTCGCCGCGTTCGTCAAGGGCGCTCCGGAGGCAGTGCTCGAGCGTTGCGAGACACTCGCGACCCCGGACGGCGGTGCCCGACCGCTCGCCGCGGCCGACCGAGACCAGGTCGCGGCGCTGCTCGCCGCTCTGGCGGCGGACGGGTTGCGGGTGCTCGCGATCGCCGACCGGGAGCTGCCCGCCCTGCCCGCCACGGGGCCCGACCATCGCGAATGGCGCGACGGCGTGGAGAGCGGGCTGCGGCTGCTTGGGGTCGTCGCGCTCGCCGACCCGCCGCGGGCGGGCGTCGCCGACGCGGTCGCGGCCTGCCACCGGGCGGGCATCCGGATCAACGTCGTCACCGGCGACCACGGGCTGACCGCCGCGGCCGTCGCCCGCCAGGTCGGTATCGGCGGGCAAGGTACCGCCGGGCTGAGAATCGTCGCTGCCGAAGAGCTCGACACCCTGCCCGAGAGCGAGCTCGACGAGCTGCTGCGCGATGACCGGGAACTGGTCTTCGCCCGCAGTTCCCCGGAGACCAAGCTGCGGATCGCCGACGCGCTGCGCGACCTCGGGCAGGTGGTCGCCATGACCGGCGACGGCGTGAACGACGCCCCTGCCCTGCGCCGCGCCGACATCGGCATCGCGATGGGCCGCTCCGGCACCGACGTCGCCCGCGAGGCATCCACTATGGTGCTGACCGACGACGACTTCGCCACCATCGTCGCCGCGATCCGGGCCGGCCGGCAGGTCTACGACAACGTCCGCAAGTTCGTGCTGTACATCTTCGCCCACGCCGTGCCGGAGGTCGTCCCGTTCCTGGTGTTCGCGCTGTCCGGCGGCGCGGTGCCGCTGCCACTGACGGTCCTGCAGATCCTCATGATCGACCTGGGCACGGAGACGCTGCCGGCGCTCGCGCTCGGCCGCGAGCCCGCCGAGCCCGGACTGATGTCCCGGCCACCCAGGCCGCGCCGCGAAGGTGTCATCCGCCCGGCGATGCTGCTGCGCGCCTGGGGAATCCTCGGCGTGCTGTCGGCCGTCCTGGTCCTGGCCGCGTTCTTCGTCGTTCTGGGCCGCGGGGGCTGGCACCCCGGCGACCCGGTGGGCGCCGGGGACCCGTTGCACCACATCTACCTCGAGGCGACGACGATGAGCTTCCTCGCGATCGTCGCCTGCCAGATCGGCACCGCGCTGGCCGCCCGCACCGAGCATGCGGCGCTACGTGAGGTCGGCCTGTTCAGCAACCGGCTCCTGCTCTACGGCATCGCCTTCGAGATCGCGTTCGCCGCCGCCGTCGTCTACCTGCCGTTCCTGCACCCCGTGCTCGATACCGTCGCCGTCAGCCCGTCGAACCTGATCTTCCTGCTGCCCATGCCCATCATCGTCTGGGGTGCTGACGAGCTCTGGCGAGCCGCCCGCCGCCGACGTGCCCAGCGACAGCCCGTCACTCACTGAACGAGCCGCCACCATCCGGCGGCGGGCAGGTGCAAAGACGTGGTCCGCTCGGGAGTCCGGCATGCATTGCGGCGTGTTGACTTCAGCTGGCGAGACGCAGAAGCGCGTCCATCGGGCCAGGTGATCGGTGTGCTGGTGGTCGAGTCGCTGTCTGGACGAACCGCTGTCTGGACGAATCGCTACCCGTGGCCTCGGATGATGGCGGTGGGGCAGGAGACACGGGCCAGGCACTGATGGGCGGTGCTGCCCAGCGACAGAGCTGGGAACCCGCCGGCGCCGCGTGCGCCGAGAACCAGCAACTGGGCGTCCCCGGCGGCCTCGAGCAGGAGCGTTGCCGCGGCCCCGCCGGCCACCGACATCGGCTCGACGGGAGGTGCGCCAGGMATGGTCCGAACGCCGGCCACGACGCGGCGGACCGAGTCGACCGGGTCGAGTACCGCATGGGTCCGTGCCGCGGCGACCGGCGCCCACCCGCCCCCGCGCCCGCCGCGGCCGGTCGCGGCCACCGCTCCAACGGGCGCCCAGGGAAGGGCCGACGTCCGATTGATCACGGGAATCGTCATCGGTACCCGGCTCTGTGCCGGCGCAGTGCCCCGGACGGCCGCGACGTGCAGGACACGCAGCGGCACCCTCCGGAGGGCGGCTTCGCCGGCCGCCCAGCGGGCCGCGATCGCGGAGGCGCGCGAGCCGTCGACACCGACGAGAACCGGCTTCCCTGCCCGGTGTCGCGAGCGCGCCGTACCGGCGTCTGGCGGGACGACCACAAGCGGAATTGGAGCCTCGTGGGCGCATGCGTCGCCGACTGGGCCGGCCAACGCCCACCGCGTGGCAGCCCGCGGCTCGGCGCCTATGACCAGCAGTCCGGCGTCGAACGATTCCTGGAGAAGCGCGTGCGCGGCGGTGCTGTAGACCGTGCGTTCGTCAACGGGGACCTGAGCGCCGCTCAGCCGCAGGCGGTCGCCACCGGTACTGGCATACCGAGCGGCGGCGACCAGCCGCCGTAGCACCTTGTCGGCGGCCGCGGCCAGGTCCTCGAGCCCGGGCGAGGTGGCGATCGCGTCGACCTCGGCCGGGCGACTGTCGTCCGCCCATGCCAGTACGGCCCGCACCCGGACTCCCCGCCGGGACGCGTCGTCGAGTGCCCACGCGAGCGCCGCGGCGGACCCGGGAGAAGCGTCGACCCCGACGACGATCTCGGTGCGCATGGCGATCTCTCTTTCCGCGACGGTTCCGCCGGTATTCGCGAGGGAATGAGGAGAGCCAGGGCACGTTCGGTGACGCTTTCTGGCGCGTGCTCGGCATGCTGGCGGGAGAGCCGGTGAGGCCGGCTCGGTGCCGGTGGCGGCTCACGTCCCGGCGTCGAAAACCACGACGTCGTCGCGGTGGCAACCCTCGAGACCTCCTCCTGTGCTGGTATGACGGTCTCGCGGCGGCGGCTGCCCCATCAGAGGCTGGGCGTGCCCCCGCGCTGGGTCGTTCGGCCTGTCGCTTGGGGTCCACCCATGGGCCGAGTGGCACGGGTCGACGTTTCCCGAGTGGACCGGGCGGCTACAACGTTAGGCCCGGTCATCTTTCCGGAAGCTGTCTGCCCAATTATTCTGCAGATCATGAAAAATGTGCGGGTGTTCCTCCTCGACGACTACGAGATTGTATGGCGTGGTATCTCGTAAAAGACCGTGAAGAACCACTTCTCCGCAATTCTGGCGAAGCTCGGACTGGCCAGCCGTACCCAGGCGGCCGTCTTCGCCACCAACGCCAGGACCAGCAACCTTGTGTCACCCGAGTGGCCTTCGATGATGCCGTCGCCGTCAGTCCCTGGGTAACGACTCCTTGGTCTCCGAGCGGGAGTCCGTGGCGCGGGCCACCATCTGGACGATGGCAGCGCGGCCGGGCAGGTGGTCAACCGCCCGTCCTCGTCCACGAACAGATCCGAAAATGATCGAAAATTGCCGGACAGGGAGAGTGGGTCATGGGCGCGCTACGTGTGCTCGTCGGGGTGGACGGTTCTCCTGGTTCCGAGGTGGCGTTGCGCTGGGCCCTCCGGGAGGCGGCACTGTGGTCCGCCGCGAGGATCGACGGCGGCCACGACGGTGGAGCACCGATAGTTACCTCGCTGCTGTCCTGGACCACGCAGGAGCCGTTCGGTGGCGTGCTGCGCGCGGCGACGACTTCTGATTCCGAGACCCTTGCTCAGGCGGGGAGACGGAGGTTGGAGCGCTCGATCGAGCGAGTTGGCGGGGCGGTCCCGTCGGTCGACCTACACCGGTTGGTCGTCCCCGGTGAGCCGGTTTCGGCGCTCGTCGAGGCGGCTGGTGGCGCCGACATGATCGTCGTGGGGAGGCACAGGCACGGGCCGTTCCGTCGCGTGAACATCGGTTGCGTCACCCAAGGCGTCGTTTACCACGCTCCCGTTCCGGTCGTCGTCACCCGCCCAGCGGGCGACAGCGATGACGACGACGGGCTTGCCGGGCGGCTCGACGATGATCGACGCGCGGTCGTCGTCGGGGTCGATGGTTCGGAACTGTCGTTGGTGGCGCTGCGCTGGGCGGCACAGGCCGCTGCCATCAGGCAGGTGCCGTTGCGGGTGTTGCATGCCTGGGGCTGCTATGACCCGCTGTATGCAGACGTGTTTGCCGCCGCGGAGGATTCGTTGGCCAGGAAGGCCGACGAGATCGTCGATCAGGCGGTGAAGTTCGGTTTGGGCGACGCGTCTGATGTCACCGTCGAGCCGGTCGTCTCGTCTGAGTCGGGCATTCGTGCCCTGCTGCGCGAATCGGAGCAGGCTCAGTTGCTCGTGGTCGGCAGCCGCGGCCTTGGCGGCTTTGAGCGCCTGTTGCTCGGTTCTGTGAGCCACCAGTGCGTCGTGCACGCCGCCTGCGACGTCGCCGTCGTCCGTAACGACCGCCAGTCACCTCAGGATGTCGTGGCCCACGGCGAGAGGTAGGAGCGGAACAACGGCTACGCGGTCGATTGGCCCGTCGAGCCCGTCGAGCCCGTCGAGCCCGTCAAGCGCCGGCCGAGTGGGCCGGAGACGCGGGGGACATGTCCCTGGATGACCGATCGGTCGTAGGTGTCGGGCGAGATGGCGATCGTCAGTATGYCGGTGCTCGCGCTGCGCGCGTGTGTCAAAGGCACGGGTTGAGCGACATCGCGGTGCCACGTGCCTGGCCGCCGGCTGCCGTGGCTGGCGGGAGACGGTTGCCCAGGCAGGCTTCGTTGATATCGGCGGTCGGTAGTCCGAGTAGGTTGCCCTGGCCATAGGTGATGCCGGAGGCGACAACGGCGTCCAGCTCGGCGGTCGACTCGATGCCCTCGGCCACGACGCGTCCCCCGATCTCGGCCGCTACCTTCGTGAGCCCGGCGGCCACGGCCCGTCGCGCCGCGTCGAGATGGATTCCATGGGTGATGAAGTAATCCATCTTGATCACTTCGGGCCGCAGGTGCAGGAGCTGTTCTAGTCCCGAATAGCAGCTTCCGACGTCGTCCACCGCGATGTGCGTTCCGTGCCCTCGCAGCACCTCGGTAGCCAGGAGCAGATTGTGGTCGTCGCCGATGTAGTCGTGCTCGGTGATTTCGACGGCTATCCGTTGCGGCGTTCCGGTCTCGACGATGAGGTCGGTCAGTTTGTCGTTCACCGTAGCTGGTGACGCGTTCACGGCGAGGATCACATCGGGTGGCATTGCCGGCAGTGCTCGCAGCGCGTTGCGGATGGCCGCTGTCTCCAACTCGTAGCCCAGACCCACGCTGGCCGCGGCGGCGAACAGGTCCTGCGGTCCGCGAGTGAGCGTCGGGAACCGTGCCAGTCCTTCGACCGCGACGGTTCGTCCGGTGGACAGGTCGACGACTGGCTGGAAGAACATCCGTGGGCCGCCCTGGTCGAGCAGATCGCTGATCTGTCGCCAGAGCGCGCTGCGCGTGTCCCACAGCCTTCTGAGATCGATGACGAACTCGGTGAGGAACGACGCGAGTAGCCGTAGGAACCCACCGTCGCTTTGATGGAGCGAGAGGCAAGGCTGTCGACCGAGGCAGCCGAGCATGCCGTACACCCGTCCCTCGGTGTCGGTGACCGGCGTCGCCGCGTACGAGCCGATGGCGAACTCGTCCACCACGGGCACATGTGAGGTGCGCGGATCCGCCTGAACGTCCGGGATCAGCGACGGGAGATCCCCGGAGAGAACCTTCGCATACAGCGAACCGTCGCGGCGCACGCTGGTACCGAGGCCCAGCCCGAACGCGGAGGTATCGCCGCTGACCACCTGAAGGATCAGCAGATCTCCTTCCAGCCGTCCTAGCCAGGCGAGATCCATGTGCAGTCTGCGCCGCAGAACCTCGAGCAACTCGACGAGTACCGCCCATGGCTCGGCCACCTGAGACCGAGGCCCCAGGCATGACGCGTGGCGCCGCGACCTCAAGTCCACTCCTCTCCGTTACCCCTTGCTGTCGAACCAACACACATCCGCTGCAACGCCGTKACCGGCTCGACGTATGTCCGCGTCCAGGCGGGTCGAGGTGCCAGACGACCGGGCGCAGCCATGTCGGAGGTCCCGACGTGGCTGGTCATCAGCACCCTGCCGGCCCAGACGCGCATGAAGGACGCTCGATATCGCCGGACCGGACGATCACCGGACCGTCCACAATGYCGCCTGTCCGAGCGCACAGCCAGCCGGATCCGCTCGACCGTGCGCGGTGTGGCGGCCGACGAGGGGAGATCGAGGATGTGGTCCGAATGCGACGTGGTCCTGCGCGACGGCGCGATCGCACACCTGCGTCCGGTGCGAGCGGGTGAGGGGACGGGRCTGAAGGCGCTGCATGCCCGGTTGTCGGACCGCAGTAGCTACTTCCGGTTCTTCACGTCCGGCAGGTTGGCGGCCGACCGCTATGTCGACCACCTGGTCGACACCACCGACCCGACGCACGGCGCCCTGGTCGCAGTGGTCGGCGGGCGGCTGGTCGGTGTCGCAGGCTACGAGCTGCTCGCGGATCGGACCCAGGCGGAGATCGCCTTCGCCGTGGAGGAAGCTCAGCACGGCCGGGGCGTCGGAACCCTGCTGCTGGAGCATCTCGCCGCGTACGCCCGTGACCGTGGGGTGACGACGTTCGTCGCGCAGGTCCATGCGGAGAACGTGGCGATGCTGGGGGTCTTCACCAAGGCGGGATTTCCGGTGCGCCGGCACCGCGATGCCGAGGTCGTCGACATCACGTTCCCGGTGATCCCGACCGAAAGCCTGCTCGCTGCCCAGGACAGCCGGGAGAGCGAGGCCGATGTGCGCAGCCTGCGGGCGTTGTTGCGGCCCCGGTCGGTGGTCGTGGTCGGCGCGTCGCAGCGGCCCCGCACCGTCGGTCATGAGGTCGTGCGCAACATCGTGGCGGGTGGCTTTCCCGGTCCGGTGTACGTGGTGAACCCGCATGCCACCGAGGTGGCCGGCGTCACCGCCGTGCCGACCGTGCGTGATCTGCCGGGGCTGGTGGATCTCGCCGTGGTGGCGGTTCCCTCGGCCGTGGCGGGCGAGGTCGTCGAAGACTGCGCGAGCGCCGGCATACGCGCCGTCGTGGTGCTGACGGCGGGATTCGCCGAGGCCGGTGTCGAGGGACGGGCCCGCGAAGCGGAGCTGGTGGCCAGGGCCCGGTCATCCGGGATGCGGATCGTCGGACCGAACTGCATGGGAATCGTCAACACGACGGCTGGGGTGCGGTTGAACGCCACGTTCGCGGTCGCGCCACCGCACGCAGGCCGGGTCGCCGTGGTCTCGCAGTCGGGCGGCCTGGGAATCGCCCTGCTCGAGCAGGCCAGCGCGCTGGGGCTGGGGCTGTCGACGTTCGTCTCGACCGGCAACAAGGCGGACGTCTCCGGCAACGACCTGCTGCTCTGGGCGGAGCAGGACGCGGACACCGACGTCGTCGCGTTGTACCTGGAGTCCTTCGGTAATCCGCGGAAGTTCTCCCGGATTGCCCGGCGGGTGTCCCGCAGCAAGCCGGTGGTGGCGGTCAAGGGCGGCGGCTCGGGGGCCGGGGCGCGCGCGGCCCGGTCGCACACCGCCGCCGCGGTGACGTCACGGACGCACACCGACGCGCTGTTCCGGCAGGCCGGCGTGATCGCGGTCGATGGGCTTGGAGAGCTCCTGGACACGGTGTCGCTCCTCGCGCACCAGCCGCTGCCCGCCGGCAACCGGCTCGCGATCGTTGGCAATGCCGGTGGCCCATGCGTGCTCGCCGCGGACGCGGCCGAGGCGGCCGGACTGACGGTCGCCGAGCTCACGCCCACCACTCAGGCCGAGCTGCGTGCGGTGCTGCCCGCCGGCGCCGCCGTCGCCGGGCCGGTGGACGCCATCGCCTCGGTGTCCGGGCCGGCGTTCGAGAAGGCCCTGCGCGCCGTTCTCGCCGACCCAGGAGTCGATGGCCTGCTGGCCGTCGTCGCGCCGACCCCGCTGACCGAGCCGGACGACCTGCCGGCCGCCGTGCGTGCGGCCGCCGCACACACCGGCAAGCCTGTGCTGGCCGTGCTGCTGGGTCAGGTCGCCCGAGTGACGACGCTGGAGCCATCCGACCGGACGGTCTGCGCGTACAGCGTGCCGGAGGACGCGGTCCGCGCCTTCGCCCGAGCCGCGGGTCACGCCGCATGGCTGGCCCGACCGGTGGGAACCGTCCCGGACCTGACCGGGCTGGACCGCGACCGGGCGCGGRCCATCGTCAACGAAGCCCTCGTAAAGGCTCCGGATGGCTGCTGGCTCCTGGCGGAACACGCCGTCGAGCTCGTCGCCTCCTACGGCATTCCGGTCGCGCCGGTGACCCGGGTGGACTCGCCCGACGCCGCGGCCGCCGCCGCCGCTCAGATCGGCCGGTCGGTCGTCCTCAAGGCGGGCAATCCGGATCTGGTGCACAAGAGCGACCGGGGCGGCGTCGCGCTTGGCCTCACCACCCCGGCGGCCGCTGCCGCGGCCTACGTGAAGATGGCCGCGCTGCTCGGTGACGAGATGGGCGGCGGTCTCATCTCGCCGACAGCCGAGGCCGGGACGGAGACATTGATCGGCGTCGTGCAGGACCCCGCGTTCGGACCGCTTGTCGCGTTCGGGCTTGGTGGCGTCTTCACCGATCTGCTCGCTGACCGTGCCTACCGACTCCTGCCGCTGACGGACGTCGACGCGGCCGAGCTCGTCCGCGAGCCCCGTGGTGCCAGCCGGATCCTCGGCGGATTCCGTGGCGCCGCGGCCGGCGATCGCGCAGCCGTCGAGGACGTGTTGCTGCGCGTCGGCCGCCTCGCCGACGACATCCCTGAGATACGTGAGATGGACGTCAATCCACTCATCGTCACCTCAAACGGAGCGGTGGCTGTCGACATCAAGATCCGCATCGCACCGGCGCTTGACGCCACCGACCCCACCTTGCGGCGGCTTCGCTGAAACCCGTGACCGTCGACCTCGCGGTGAGATCGACAACCTGCCGACGGTGCGCCACCGCGTAGTCGACGATTGCGTCCTCAGGCGCCGGCGAGGTGTTCGAGCACGTCCGACACGGGACGACGCCTGGTCGGCGCCAGTGGGGGAGTGGACGTGTCGGGGTAGCCGACACGAATGATCATTTGCGTGAGGCCGGTGGCTCCGGTCAGTGAGTGGACCAGCGAGCGGGTCGCCTCGATGTCGAGAGCCTGGCCGAGGGGAGAGGTCGCGAGGCCCTCGGTCGTGGCGGTCAGCAGCACGCGGCTGAGTGCCCGGCCAGCGCGTAGGCGGTCGGCGGGGCCGTCGGCGTCGGTGCCGAGGACGAGCACGCCAGGGTGCTCGACTCGGGCGGCGCGCACCCGTTCCCCGGCCTCGTCGGCGTTGGCCGGTTCGCCCCCCGCGCCGCCGGTGAAGTCGCGGGCCGGGAACTCGGAGGGACGCGACTCGGCGCTCGACAGAGCCGCCGGGCGCGGGATGCCGTCGGTGGCCTCCGGGTCGTCGCGGATCCAGGAAGCGAGCTCGGCCTGGTAGCCGGGGTCGTTGCGTTCGATCCAGTCGGCCCTGGCCAGCAGGACCGACAGCTCGATGCGGGCGTCCTCGCTGGTCAGCGACGCGAGCCAGCAGCCTTCTGCCTCGGCGGCCCGGCGCAGCGCGCGCACCTCGTCGATGGACAGCTCCGCCGGGGTGAGCGGGCGGCGGTCGGTGTGCCGGCGGGTGATGGCCTCGGCGAGCTGGGTCTCGTCACCGGTGGGTGGGCGATGGCCGATGATCGTCAATGTGGCCAGCCGGTCGGTGGTGAGGTCGGGGCCGTCGGGGAAGTCGCCGACCTCGACGTCCAGCCCGGCGGCGCGCAGCGACAACCAGCCGTTGAGCAGCGCGGCGCCGCAGCTGACCAGCAGCTGGCGGTGATCGTGGTCGATGACCGGGACGGCCCGGGAGAGGTCGGCGAACAGTTCCAGGGTCTCGTCGCGGAACCGCCATTTCCAGGGCTGGGTGTTGTGGATCGACGGCGCCAGGCCCGCGGCCTCGACCGCCGCGTATACCTGCTCCATCGAGAACGTAGTGCCGCTCGTGACCATGGTCGTCTCCTCGTCCCGCTGCAGCCAACCGAACTTCATCGCCAACCCGGACCGCGACCAGCCCTCGCCCGGGGCATCATCACACGACTGCCCGGGGCTCACCCGGACACGCCGCACTCGTGATCCTGTCAGCTCGGCTCCGGCGTGCTTCGCGAGGAGTGGACGGTCACTGGGCGCCGGCCGCGACGGCCTCGAACGACTGCGCCGCGAGCGCTGCGACGATCCAAGCCTAGATCGGCAGGTGCCGGTCGAAGGTGCGGCCGCCGGACGGCGGTCGACCGGCGGGATGCCCGGCCGTCATCTGCGTCCGTCACCGCTGGATCGCGCTATGCGCGCGCCGCTCCCGGGGCGCGGTCCACGAGGGCGTAACGGACGAAGGCGTGTGCCGACCGGGCGGCCTCGACGTTGTCCGCGGCGACCCGGCCGGTGAAGCCTTCCTGGATCGCGGTCTCGACGGCCTCGAGTGTGACGACGCCGGTCAGCGCGGCGAAGGCGCCGAGCAGGGCAGTGTTCGGCAGCGGGTGCCCGAGCGTGCGCCGGGCGATCTCGGTGGCGGGAACGGTCAGCAGGCGCACGGCCGCCAGGCCATGGTGCGCCGCGAGGTCGTCGAGGCCGAGTTCGTCGACGTCGTGGGAGGAGTTGACGAGGACGTAGCCGTCCGGCCGGATCCCCTCGAGCGTGTCCACCACGTGGAGCAGCGTTGGATCCTGCACGATCAGCGCGTCCGGGTGCAGCACTGGCTCGCGACGGCGGATCGGCGCGTTGTCGACCCGGCAGAACGCGAGCATCGGCGTGCCTGCGCRCTCCGGGCCAAATCCGGCGAATGCCTGCGCGTACCTGCCCTGGGAGAAGGCGGCGGCCGCCAGGGTCTCGGCGGTGGTGACGATCCCCTGCCCGCCGCGTCCGTGGATCCGTACCGTGAACATCTCTACCCCGTTCCTGTTGCTGCCGGGCGCCGAAGGCGCCGCGCCTGACAGCCACGGCGCTGTTGCGAGCCGGTGCCCCCCGACGGTGCACTCCCATCAGCGGCCAGGGCGTCCGGAGCGTCGACGGTCGGGTACCGGCACTATTGACTGTGCGCCATCGGCAAGGCCGGATCGCGGTACGTACGTCCCATCCTCGGGGGACCTGCGGGCACCGGCGCCGACCTCACCTTCCCGAGGTCGCCTTCCCGAGGTCGCCTGTCGCCCTCGTCGCGTACGCGCAGGCCGTCGACCGGCCGGACCGACCACAAAGGGGACCACCGCCGCGGTCAGGGAACACCTCGAAGGGTCGGATCGCCAGGCGGCCCCGTGCCGGCCGGGCCATCCGACGACGGTCCGGTCGGCACGGGTACGGCCTACCAGGGGCCCTGTCACCGGTCGATCGGCGGGGCGAGGCTCTAACCCATAGGAGAAAGGCGGTGTGCATCATGATCCAGGAAAAGACTTGGGCGGTAAGCATCTTCCTGACCGAGGGCGACGGCCTGACACAGGCGGAGGCGGTGCTGTACTCCGGCGCCGACCGTGAGCTGCGCGGCATCGGCCGCGCCCGGTGCGACCCGGACGACTACGAGATCCCCGAGATCGGCGACGAGGTCGCAGCGTCCCGGGCACTGGCGGACCTGGCGCGCAGGTTGCGGAGCACGGCGGCCGGCGACATCGAGGCCGTGACGGGCGTCCACGCCCACGTGCATCCGTGATCCGTGAGATCGCGGAGCGCCAGAGYCACGAAGGACGCCAGGAAGACCCATGGCGCGCCGAGGACTGCCATGAACTACGGAGGCTGAAATGACAGTCACCTACCAGCTGCCGGTCACCGTTTCGCCGGACATGAGCCTCGCGGAGGCTGCCGGGCTGATGGACCGGGCCGGAGTCGGCTCGCTGCTCGTCGTCGACCGCGACGTCCTCGTCGGCATCGTCACCGACCGCGACCTGGTGCTGCGCGCCGTCGCCCGGCGGGTCCCGCACGACAGCCGGATCGACGGCGTGATGACCACCGGTGTGGTTGCCCTGCCCGCGACAGCCGAGCGGGACGAGGTCGTACGGGCCTTCCAGACGCACGCGGTTCGCCGGCTGCCGCTGATGGACGGCGCCCGCGTCGTCGGGCTCGTCACCCTGGACGACCTGCTCATCGACGCGTCGCCGGCGGAACTGCCGCGTCTCGCCGCCCTCGTCCGCCAGGAGGTCCGGCACCCGCACCACGAGGCTGGCCTGCCGGTCCTGGTGCACGCGCCGACCCGGCCGGCGCATGCCGTTGGCGCCGAGCCGGGGCGCCGGCAGGCCAGGGTCGGCGACCAGATCGTCATCCACCGGCACGCGGTTGGCGAACCGGACCGGGACGGGGAAATCCTGGAGGTGCGGCCGCCCGCGGGCGACCCTCCGTTCCGGGTGCGCTGGGCGGACACCGGCAAGGTGACGTTCTTCTACCCGGGTCCGGACGCCGAGGTCCGCCACCTCGTTCACCACTGACCGCCCGAGTGGACGGCGCCGGCCGGGGCGAGACCTTGCGTCTCCCTCCGGTCGGCGTCATGCGTTGCGCGGTGGTGAAGTCGACGGAGCGGTCACGGACCGGCCTATTGAGCTTGTAGATGTGGTCGCCGAGGAAGAACAGCATGGCGGTGTCGGTCTCGACGGTGCGGACCACCGCCTGGCGGCGAGCGGGTTCAGCTGTCAGCGGGGAGCACCGGGGTGAGCCGGAACAGCACGGGTGTCATCGTCGTGGCCGTGGCTTCTCGGTGCGCTGGCAGCCCGCCGGCGAGCGCGCGGACCAGATCGCTGGTCGTGACGACGCCGATCAGGTCACCGGCTGGAGTCGTTACGCAGACGGCGTCGGTGCGATCGGCCGCCATCCGCGCGGCGACGTCGCGCAGGGACGCGTCCCTGCGTACCCGGAGGGGCGGGTGATCGACGAGGTCGCGGACGGACCTGGCGGCGAGTGGGCGGACCATGCACTCGCTGGCCAACCGTCGGTCGTCGATCAGTCCGACCAGCCGGGACCCGTCCACGACTGGTAGGTGGCGGATGCCTGCGTGGATCATCAACTCCCAGGCAAGGAGGATGTCGTCGTCCGGGGTCGTGACCAGGACCCGGGTCGTCATCACCGCATCGACCGGCAGGTCGGCAACGTCGCCCACCGGCGCCCGGAACGTCTCCGAGGCAGAAGGTCGCACGTCTTCTCGGTCGCTGGGGCTGGGGCCGCATTCTCGTGGGTCGGGCTGTGTCCTCACCCGTGCCTCCCCTGGATCAACCGGCCCGGTCCGTCGATGACCGCGGTCGCCGGTTTGCCGACTCCATCGTGAGGCGCCACGTGCGGTGGCACGACCGGCAGAAGTCGCTGATGAGACGGAGCCGTTCGGACCACCGCTCACGGACGTCCGGCACAGGCAGCGATCAGCGGCACCGGCCACCAGCGGCGGCTCTTCGTCGGTGCGCGGTCCTGGCGAGGCGCTGGCCGTGTTCGGACCTATGAGACGTGCGGGCCGGACCGAAAGTCCCTGTTGATGGGGGCGGCTGCGGGGCAATCGTGGGATCCACCTCGACGACGGTGCACCTCCCCCCGGCGGGCTGTCGGCGATCGATCATGGCTTCGGCGGCGTGCTGGGGTCAGCCCGCGAGCCTTGGACCATGACGAGGGGCAACATCCTTCGTCGCGATGCGTCGGTAGTCGGACACAGTTTTGGATCGGCCGCCTCGTCCCGTAGCCGTAACGCCCTCCAGTGACCACCAGAAGACGGCGGGCGAGTCAACCACATCTCGTGGTGCCTGATCACTCGGGGCACCTTGTTGCGCCTGCAACGGAGGGAAAAGGCGGAAGCATGCGTGAATATGCGGAGACTAGATGGCCGGTTGCACACAGTTTGGCTACGCTCCGGCCGTGGATGCAGTCAGCCGAGCGGACGTTTGGGCCGACCCGTTTGAGGCGCGGCGGTCCGAGCCACCGCTTGATGGTGACGACCTGATGTTTCCGACTGTTGCTCGCCTTGAGCTCGATGAGTTGCTGGCGCAGTTGGTCGACCGTGCCCAGGACGTCATGGCCACTCAGGGCCGGCTGCGGGGCCTGTTGCGCGCACACCGGATGGTGACGGCGGACCTGCGGCTGCCGACACTTCTGCGGCTGGTGGTCGAGGCCGCGTGCGATCTCCTGGACGCGCGGTACGGGGCGCTGGGAGTGGTGGCCCCCGACAGGACCCTCGAGGAGTTCGTCCACGTCGGCATCGACCCCGCGGACGTCACGCGCATCGGCCACCTGCCAACCGGTCAGGGCGTCCTGGGCGTTCTGATCGACGACCCGCATCCCCGCCGGGTGGACGACATCGCCCGCGACCCGAACGCCATCGGCTTCCCGCCCGGGCACCCACCGATGCACACGTTCCTCGGAGTGCCCATCACCGTGCGTGGCGAGGTATTCGGCAACCTGTACCTGACCGAGAAACGCGACGGCCGGCCCTTCACCGCCGAGGACGAGGAACTCGCGCTCGCGCTGGCGGTCACCGCCGGAGTCGCGATCGACAACGCCCGGCTGTTCGACGAGGCGCAGCGGCGACACCAGTGGATGAGGGCGTCTGCCGAGGTGACCCACGAGTTGATGACGGAACCAGCAGAGCCGATCGACCTGGTTGTCGAGCGGGCGCGAGCCACCGCGCATGCCGACTACGCGGCCATGATCACCCGCGGTGACGATCCCGCCGCCGCGGTCGTGGAGGTCGCGGCCGGAGCGGACACCGCGGGAAACGCGGTTCCCCTCGATGGCAGCCTGACCGGGCGCGTACTCGCCGAACAGCACCCCGTGCTCACCGATGACGCCGCCGCGGACGCCTGCGATCTGGAACGAGGACCTGACATCGGGTGCCTCATCGCTCTGCCGCTGCGGGCCAGCACGGACGCCGACCGCCGTGTTCTCCTCCTGGGGCGCRCCCACGGACGTCAGGTGTTCACGGCCCCCGACCTCGACATGGCATCAAGCTTCGCCGGACACGTGGCGGTCGCCCTGGAGCTCGCCCGGTCCAAGTCCGAGCGGGAACGACTCGTGGTGCTGGCCGACCGCGGTCGGATCGCCCGTGACCTTCACGATCACGTCATCCAGCGAATGTTCGCCGTCGCGTTGGGTATCCAGGACGTCGCGCAATACGAGAAGACCGCGAACGCGGACCGCCTCAACGGCTTCGTCGAGGACATCGACGCGACGATCAAGGACATTCGGCGGTCGATCTTCGAGCTGCGAGGAACCGCCCAGCTCGGGCGCGGGAACCTGCGCTCCGCCGTCGAGAAGATCGCCGCGGACGCCAAAGCCGGACTCGGCTTCGCGCCGACGGTGACCTGCGCCGGCCCTCTCGACACCGTCGTCGACGACACGCTGGCCGCCCACCTGCTGGCGGTGGTACGGGAAGCGGTGTCCAACGCGGCTCGGCACGCCCACGCCACCGCACTGCGGGTCAGCGTCCGCCTGGAGAACGACGAGATCGTCATCGACGCCGAGGACGATGGCGTGGGAATCGGGGACGCGGTCCGCAGCAGCGGGCTGACCAACCTGCGAGAGCGTGCCGACTCGCTCGGCGGGACGTTCCGGCTGACGGTTCCCACCGGGGGCGGCACCCACCTGCGCTGGACAGCTCCGATCTAGGTCCCCAGCCTGCGCGATGCCGTCGGCGGCGGGACCTTCGTAGTCATCGGAACCCATCGACGTGCGTCCGCGCCGGTCGTTGGGCGTGCGCGCCGCATGACGAAGGTCCCGAGGTCGCCACTCCGGTCGACGGATATCGGTCGAGGTCATGCCGCGTATCGTCCTCGGCGTGGAGAAGATTACGGTATTCATCCTCGACGACCACGAAATCGTACGAAATGGTCTACGGCGCACCCTGGAGCGTCATGACGACATCGAGGTGGTGGGGGAAGCCGGGCTCGTGGCGGAGGCGCTGCGGCGTATACCTGCCCTGACACCCAACGTGGCGATCCTCGACGGCCGGCTGCCAGACGGCAGCGGGATCGACGTCTGCCGCGAGATCCGGTCGCAGTATCCAGGCGTCGCCTGCCTGATCCTGACCTCGTTCGACGATGACGATGCCCTCTTCTCCGCCATCATGGCCGGCGCCGCGGGCTACGTGCTCAAGGAGATCCGCGGCACCGACCTGGTGGGCGCGATCCGGACGGTGGCGTCCGGCCAGTCGCTGCTGTCGCCGTCGGTGACGCAGCGGGTGCTCGCCCGGCTGCGCGAGGGACCGAAGCAGGATCCGGTCCTCGCGGAGCTCAGCCCCCGCGAACGCGAGATTCTGGGGCTCGTCGCCGAAGGCCTCACCAACCGCCAGATCGGAACACGTATTCACCTGTCCGAGAAGACCGTCAAGAACTACGTGTCGAGCATCCTGGACAAACTCGGGCTGACCAGCCGCACCCAGGCCGCCGTCCTCGCGTCCAAGCACCTCGGTCAGGACCACCCGGCCTCCTGACTCGCGCTGATGCCGGGTAGCGGGCGACCCAAGCCAGACAGGTCGCCCGCTACCTGGCGACCAGGTCACACGGGGTCGGAAGCGGTGCCGCCGGCGCCATCACCCGGGGGCCGCGCGGACGGGCCCGTGCGGATCGACTCGCTCCGGCGAGGGCGATCCTCCTGCCGGACGAGTCTCGCCCGCAACCGGGCCTGAAGTAGGTCGGTCGCTTCGCGCAGCGTTGTTCCCTCCCCCTGTGCCCGCACCTGGGTCCCGTTGACGTCCAGACTCGCCGTCGCCGACGCCGGGACCGTGCCAGGTCGTCCGCCCGTATCGAGCCTGATCTGCGTGTGCAAGATCGGTTCGTGGCACAGGCGTGCCAACGCGCTCACCTTCTCCACGGCATAGTCGCGTGCTGGCTGGGGCACGGGGCCGGAGATCTGGAACGTGACGACACCGAGATCGTTCCGCGAAGTGCTGGTCATTTTCTTCTCCAGGATGCATCGCCTTGCCGTGCATTCAGCTGCCCATCGGCGGATGAGTCACATGTCGGTCGGCCTTTCCGATCGGGAGTTGCCGAATCCGAGTAGCGGTCCGAACTCGGCGTTCCAGTCGATCAAGCCGGCCTCGATCTCGGGCGGGACGGCCGTGTAGGTGCGGCGCAGAAAGGCCGCGACTCGCTGGGATGGCATTTCCAGGTCGGCCTGGCCGTCCGGGGTCGTCAGCGTCAGGGCCGTGACCCGCCGTTTGGCACCGCAGGCCAGCCGGACCCGTACGTCGCCCACGTCAGGCGGTCGAGGACCGCCCGCCTTCAGCAGGGCGCGCGCGAACGTCCACTCGACGTTCTTGTCGGCCGCCATCCGAATGACGAGTGTTATCGCGATGGGGTCGGCGGGATCAAAACTCAGATGGCCGGTCAGCGGCAGCCGCTCCCCGTTGTCGACGACCAGGCCGATCGGCAGGTCGCAGGTGATCTTCTTTGCCGCGGATGACCGGTGATGCAGCATCTCGACCCTCCTCGTCTTCTGCCGCGGTCCGTTCTGTGCTGGCCTAACCAATTTGCCGCCTGACCACGGCCTGGTCCTGAGACGACCGGCCGGACTTGGTAGGAGGAACGGACCTCTTGCAACGGCCCCGATAGACGCCAGGGTCCCGGCGAACGGGACTGTTGCCCCGTCGGCGCGGGGACCAACGCACCGTGACGGCCAGCCTGACGAGCGAGCGACCGCGCGAGGCCGCTGGACGTCGCGAAGGCCACGTCGCGAAGGTCAAGGCGCGAAGGCCGAATGGCACGGGTGGACCGGCCGGCAGTCATCTCGTTACCCGGCCTTCTGGGTGGGAGCCTGTGACCATGACCGCCGCGCTATGCCTCTTCGTTTTCACCGTTGGAGCCATCTTCACCTTCGCGGTCCATGCCGAACCGGCCAGCATTGATTTCACCGCCGTCGGCGTCATCCTGATGGCGGTGAGCGCCTTCGCCTTCGTTCTCGCGATCGGTCGGGATTTCTGGCGTGATCGGGTTTATCAGGAGCGAGTCCGCCAGGGGACCGCACCTCCGATGCCGATCGACCACTCGCTTCTTGTCGACCGCGACGCTCCCATCGAGGGCGAACGGCACAGCACGGGTGGTGCCTGGCGCCACGACCCGACTACGGACGCCTGGCATCGCGAGCGCGACGAAGGCCGCAGCGGCGCCGACGGTCCACTCGGTGCGGATGACCGCGGCGCTCGTGGCGCCAGCCACGCGGCCTCCCGCGGCGAACACACCGAGACCAGGGCGTGATCCGACGGCGCCGGTGGGCGCTCGGTGGTTGATGGTCATCCGGTCGACGCCGGTGCTGGCGTTCGGCTCGGTGTCAGTCCGCCGCCGCCGGGGATACTCCGACAGCACTGAGAGTGTCGTTCCGATGACGGTGGGGGGCCATGGCTGCGGAGACTCGGGCGCCAGAGACCGTCGTCGCGCCGGCGGAGTTGGACAACCTCATCGGGGTGCTTCGCGGCCGTGGGTACCAGGTGATCGGGCCGACCATCCGCGATGGCGCGATCATCTACGCCGAGATCACCACCGCGGCGCAGCTGCCCACGGGATGGACGGACGCGCAGGAAGCGGCCACCTACCGGCTCGAGCGACGGTCGGATGAGGCCCGGTTCGGCTATGCCGTCGGGCCGCACTCGTGGAAGCAGTGCCTCCTGCCGCCCCGGCTCCGCCTGCTGCGTGTCCAGCGTGACCCGGAGCGCGGCTTCGACGTGCGGGAGGAACCTCCGCCCGATCGGCCGATGGCGCTCCTTGGTGTGCGCTCGTGCGAACTGCACGCGATCGCGATCCAGGACCGGATCCTCGCGGACGGCCGCCACCCGGACGACGACTATGCGGCGCGACGCGCGGACCTGTTCATCGTCGCGGTGAACTGCCATGAACCGGGCGGCACCTGCTTCTGTGCGTCGATGGACACCGGCCCAGCCGTCAGCTCCGGCTATGACCTCGTGCTCAGCGAGATCCTCGACGGCGAACACCGGCTGCTCGTCGAGGCCGGCACGGCCCGCGGCCGCGAGGTTCTCGACCAGCTGGCCAGCCAGCCCGCGCGACCAGTCGACAGGGAGGCGGCGRCAGCCGCGGTGCGCGCGGCCGCTGACCGGATGGGCCGTACCGTCGAGGCGCGGGGACTGCGCGACCTGCTCGCGGACAACCTGGAGCACCCGCGCTGGGACGACGTCGCCGGGCGCTGCCTGACCTGCGGCAACTGCACCATGGTCTGCCCGACCTGCTTCTGCACCACCGTCGAGGACGTCGGTGACCTGGCGGGCGGGACGGCGGAACGCTGGCGCAGCTGGGAGTCCTGCTTCTCCCTCGACCACTCCCACCTGCACGGCGGCGACGTCCGAGCCGCCCCGCGCTCGCGCTACCGTCAGTGGCTGACCCACAAGTTCGGCACCTGGCACGACCAGTTCGGGACGTCCGGCTGCGTCGGCTGCGGACGCTGCATCACCTGGTGTCCTGTCGGCATCGACGTCACCGAGGAACTCGCGGCGATCCGCGGGAACGACGTGGACGGTGACCCGCCGGCTGTCCACCTGCCGCCGCCGACGGACGACGCCGCCGCCAGGGACGCGCAGCGGTGAGCACGGTCGACAGCTCGCTGCGCGACGCGGAGCTGTTCGCCGGAATGCCTCCAGAGCGTCTCGCGCTCCTCGCCGGACACGCCCGGGACGTGTCCTTCCACGCAGGTGACGCTCTGCTGCGCGAGGGGGATCCGGCCGACGTCTTCTACGTTCTGCGGCAGGGAACGGTCGCAATCGAACTGTTCGTCCCCACCCGCGGCCTGGTCCCGATCGAGACGGTCGGCGCAGGTGGACTGGTCGGATGGTCGTGGTTGTTCCCGCCATACCGGCTGGTCTTCGACGCCCACGCGCTCTCGCCGGTCACCGCCAGCGTGGTGGACGGCGCGCGGCTGCGTTCCCAGTTCGCGGCCGATCCCGCGCTCGCCTACGACGTCCTCGTCCGCGTCTCGCGGGTGCTCGCCGAGCGGCTGTGGGCGACCCGCCTGAGGCTGCTCGATGTCTACGGAAACCCAGAGCAGGGCTGACCGGAGCGGCGCCGGGGCCATGACTCCCCGCCCGTTCCGCGTCATCCAGCGGCACCAGGAGACCCACGACACCTGGACCCTGTACCTGGCCCCGGCGGTCGGTACGGAACCGCTTCTCCGCCACCGCGCCGGGCAGTTCACCATGGTGTACGCGTTCGGCGTCGGCGAGGTTCCCCTGTCCCTCGCGGGCGGCGCCGGCTCCAGCGGCGGCGCGTGTCCGACCACCGGCACCGCGCCGGCGCTGGAGCCGGCACCACCCCGCACGGAGCCGGCGGCAGACGGGCGGACGCTGGTCCATACCGTCCGGGCGGTGGGCCCGGTGACGGAGGCGATCTGCGCGAGCCGGCCCGGCGACGTGCTCGGGGTCCGGGGGCCGTTCGGCCGAGGCTGGCCCCTCGACCCGGACCGGCTGGCGGGCGCGGACCTGGTCCTCGTCGCAGGCGGCCTGGGACTGGCGCCACTGCGTCCCGCTGTCGAGTACGTCCTGTCCCGGCGCCAGGAGTACGGCGACGTCGCGCTCCTCGTCGGCGGCCGCACCCCCTTGGATCTTCTCTACCACGACGAGCTCGCCGCCTGGGCCCGCGGCGGTGACATCCAGGTGCTGGTGACCGTCGACGCCGCCGACGCCGGCTGGACAGGAGACGTGGGCGTCGTCACCGCCCTGCTGCCCCGGACCCGGTTCGATCCGGCCCGCACGGTGGCATTCACCTGCGGTCCGGAGATCATGATGAGGCTTACCGCCCAGGCTCTCGTCGAGCGGGGCGTACGCGCGTCCGCCGTGCACCTGTCGATGGAGCGCAACATGCACTGCGGAGTCGGCCACTGCGGCCGCTGCCAGCTGGGCCCGCTGATGCTCTGCCAGGACGGTCCTGTCGCCGACTTCGGCCGGCTCGGCCCGCTGCTCTCCGTACGGGAGCTCTAGATGACCGCTTCAGCCGCCACCGTCCCGGTATCGGACGTCGGCGCCGGCGACCCCGCCACCACGTCTGCCGGGCGCCGGCGCCGGCTCGCGGTGTGGAAGTTCGCCTCCTGTGACGGCTGCCAGCTCACGCTGCTCGACTGCGAGGACCAGCTGCTCGCGCTGGCCGACGCGATCGAGGTGGCCTTCTTCCTGGAGGCGTCCAGCGCCGTGGTCGCGGGGCCCTATGACCTCTCGCTCGTGGAGGGCTCCATCAGCACCGCGGAGGAYGCCGCGCGTATCCGTCAGGTCCGCGCCGCGTCCCGGCGACTCGTCACGATCGGTGCGTGCGCCACCGCGGGTGGCGTCCAGGCACTGCGGAACCTCGCCGACGCCGACGAGTACCTCGCGGCCGTCTACGCCAGCCCCGAGTACGTCACCAGCCTCTCGACCTCCACCCCGGTCTCCACACACGTGCGGGTCGACTTCGAGCTCCAGGGCTGCCCGGTCGACCCCGGCCAGCTGCTCGAGGTCATCGGCGCCTTCCTGGCCGGACGGCGCCCGGCCATCTCCTCGGCCTCGGTCTGCACGGAATGCAAGCGCTCCGGGCGGGTCTGCGTCATGGTCGCGCACGGCACACCCTGCCTCGGACCCATCACCCATGCCGGCTGCGGCGCGATCTGTCCCGCCTACCACCGCGGCTGCTACGGCTGCTTCGGTCCCATGGAAAGCCCGAACACGGCCGCGCTGATCCAGCAGCTGGAGGTGCTGGGCATGGACGAGCGTGGGGTCACGAGGGTGTTGCGGACGTTCAACGTCGGCGCGCCCGCCTTCCGCGACGCCCTCGTGGAACCGCCCGCTGCGGCGGCCCAGCACGAGCACGCCGTAAGCGCGGCCCGTCGAAGGGCTAGAGACGATGAACGGCACTGATCCGACGCGTGCCACCGGACCTCGGACGCCGGGCAGGCCGGCGCGGCTGACCGGGCCGGGGGCAGCGGGCACGAGAACCATCGCGCCGGCGCCGCTCACCCGCGTCGAAGGTGAAGGACGTCTGGTGGTGCGGATCCGCGACGGCCACGTCACMGAGGCCCATCTGGAGATCTTCGAGCCGCCGCGGTTCTTCGAGGCGCTGCTGCGCGGCCGGGCCTACACCGAGCCACCCGACATCACCGCCCGCATCTGCGGCATCTGCCCGGTCGCGTATCAGATGAGCGCGCTCGCGGCCATCGAGGACATCTGTGGCGTCGACGTCGAGGGCCCCGCCGCCGACCTGCGCAGGCTGCTCTACTGCGGCGAATGGCTGGAGAGCCACGCGTTGCACGTCTACCTGCTGCACCTGCCCGACTT
Organism: Pseudofrankia sp. EUN1h; assembly: GCF_001854645.1. NCBI lineage: Bacteria > Bacillati > Actinomycetota > Actinomycetes > Frankiales > Frankiaceae > Pseudofrankia > Pseudofrankia sp. EUN1h. The sequence goes on from NZ_MBLN01000075.1 coordinate 98,157, forward strand.
CTTCGGCCATGACAGCGCCGTCGACCTCGCTCGGTCCCAGCCTGAGCTCATCCGCGGGGGACTCGCGGTCAAGAAGGCCGGCAACACCGTGATGTCCGTCATCGGCGGACGTCCCATCCACCCCGTCAACGCCCGCGTCGGCGGCTGGTACCGGGCACCGGACCGCGCCGAGCTCCTCGGCCTCGTCGGCCCGCTCGAACGGGCCCGCGACCTCGCGGCCGACACCGCCCGGTTCGCCGCCGGGCTGGACTTCCCCGACGACCACGTCCACCAGCCGTTCGTGGCCCTCCACCAACCCGGCGAGTACGCGATCGAACGCGGGCGGATCGTTTCCACCGAGGGCCTGGACGTCACCGCCGCCGAGTACGACGACGCGGTCACCGAGCGGCAGGTGCCCTGGTCGAACGCGCTGCAGTCCACTCTCGCCGACGGCCGCTCCTACCTCGTCGGACCGCTCGCGCGCTTCGCGGTGAACGCTCCGTCCCTCGCCCCGGCCGCGCGGGAGACGGCCGCGGCCATCGGCCTGCGCCCGCCCGAGCGCAACCCCTACCGAAGCATCCTCGTGCGCTGCGTCGAGATGGTCCACGCCGCCGACGAGGCACTGCGGCTCATCGACGCCTACACCCAGCCGGACTCGCCCGCCCTCCCGACCCCGCCCCGGGCGGGGACGGGCCACGGCGCCACCGAGGCCCCCCGCGGCCTGCTCCACCACCGCTACACCACCGACGACGCCGGCACCATCCTCGACGCGAAGATCGTCCCGCCCACCTCCCAGAACCAGCTCGCCATCGAGGAGGACCTGTGCGGCGTCGTCGAACGCCACCTCGACCTGCCGGAAGCCGAGCTGACGCTGCTCTGCGAACGCACGATCCGCAACCACGACCCCTGCATCTCATGCGCGACGCACTTCCTGACCGTCGACGTCACCCGCGGCTGATCGTCGTCGGGATCGGCAACCCGCACCGCGGCGACGACGGCGTGGGGCGGCTGGTGGCCGGGCTGGTCCGCGGCCAGCCAGGACCCGGAACGGAGGTGATCGACTGCGCCGAGCCAACCGGCCTGCTCACGGCCTGGAACGGGGTGGACGCGGCCTGGATCATCGACGCCGCCGGCCCGCCGGCCCCGCTCGCCGGGCCCGACAGGGCCGGAACGGTGCGCCGCCTCGCCGTGGTCGAAGGCGGCCCGCTCCACCCGGATTCCGTCGCCTCCACGCACGGACTGGACATCGCGCACGTGATCGAGATCGGGCGAGCGCTCGGAGAGCTGCCAACGCTCGTGGTCATCTACACGATCAGGGCCCACCACCTGTCGGCAACCACGCCGATCCACCCTCAGGTCGCGAGTGCCGCCCACCGGGTGGCCAAGGCCGTCGTCGCCGAAGCCGCCGCCTACCCGACAGTCCTGGGCGGCCTCCCATCAGATGATCAGGTTTGGAGTCGCTGGGACGGAGAGCTCCCGGCTGATGATCAGCATCACGTCCGACACCACTGAGCCTCGAGGCCCTGGCAACGAACGGGCGCATCAGGCCTCCCGCATCAGGCCTCCCGGCTCAGGACGACCTTCAGCGCACCGGTCTTGTCCGCGTGGGCGAACACGTCGTAGGCCTGCAGGAACTCGTCGAACGGGAAGTGATGCGTGACGAAGCGGGACGCATTGATCTGCCGGCTGGTCAGCAGGCGCAGCAGCGTGGGCGTCGAGTAGGTGTCCACCAGGCCGGTGACGATCGTGACGTCTCGTGTCCACAGCCGTTCCAGGTGCAGGGTCGCCGGCTTGCCGTGCACGCCGATGTTGGCCACCCGCCCACCCGGCCTGATGAGATCGGCGGCGAGTTCGAACGTGGCCGGAACCCCGACCGCCTCGATCGCGACATCCACGCCCAGCCCGCCGGTCAGCTCCATCACCACGTCACGGGGATCCTGCTCACCGTTGTTCACGACCAGGTCCGCGCCGAACCGCTTCGCCGCGTCGAGCCGGCTCGACGCGAGGTCGATGGCGATCACGTGACTTGGGCTGAACAGCCGCGCTCCGCTGATCGCGGACAGACCGATCGGCCCCGCCCCGACCACCGCGACGACGTCCCCGGGCCGGATCTGACCGTTGAGCACGCCGACCTCGTAACCCGTCGGCAGGATGTCAGAGAGCATCAACAGCTCGTCGTCGCTGACACCGGCCGGCACAGGGTAGGTCGAGTTGTCGGCGAACGGCACGCGGACGTACTCGGCCTGGGTACCGTCGATTTCGTTTCCAAGAATCCATCCGCCACCGCCGAGGCACTGGCCGTAACGGCTTTCTCGGCAGAACCGGCACACACCACACGCGCTCACGCACGACACGAGGACGCGGTCGCCGACCCTCACGTTCTTGACACCCGTGCCGACCTCTTCGACGGTGCCGACCGCCTCGTGGCCGATGATGCGACCGTCCGTCACGGCGGGAACGTCGCCCTTCAGGATGTGCAGGTCCGTRCCGCAGATCGTGGTGGTGTCCACACGCACCACCGCGTCCGTGTCGGACAGGATTTCGGGACGCGCGACGTCCTCCCAGGACTTGACTCCCGCACCGTGATAAACAAGCGCCTTCATAGCGGCCTCCAGATGCCCGGGCGAATCAGCCTCCCTAGACTGCGTCCGGGGAGGCAGCCACAGGAGAGGCTGAAGGTCCCGCGCCCGCCGGCCGCTGGACACCCCTGTATCAGCTCCGGGCCGCCCGGTCGGTTGACTGCCCACCTGAGCAGGTGAGGACGAGCCGTTACGGCCAGATGATCCTGGAGCGGAAGTGACAAGGCGTCCGCATCCCCCAAATCCTGCACGGGTCGGGACCTTTGATGTTCTCGCACCGAAAGCCGGTGGGCAGAAGGTGTGGTTCGAGGTCCGAAGAAGGCCCGGGACAGGTAGGCGGGTGTCGGCTCCCGCCAACGAGGCGGGCGCCAGACGGACGGCGCCCAGTGGGAGGGGATGTCCACGTCGCCCCGCGCGGGTCTGTCGGGCGGGGGTAGCGGCCAACGTGTCGCGAAAACCGCTACCCCCTGCCGGCAAGCTATCGGCCGGGCTGGCACTCTCCTGGCCACCGACATTCCCAGCCGCCCAGATGAGGCCGAAGGTCTCGCCCGGATCTATTCGCGTGTCGAGCAAAGCCGTCGACTGACGGGTCGCAGACCGCCCGCCCCCGCCGCCCGTCCGGGGCGGGCGCGGTACGGCGGGGATCGCGCTGACACTCCGAACCGGCAGGAATCCAACATGAGGGAGAGCCTCCCTCTCGCGAGTTCCTATTGCGGGTATCGCCCGTGCCAGTGGCCGGTCAGGCACCAGCATGAATGTGGGATGCCCACTCGGAGGGGTGACGGGGCCAGGAGTCACGCAGATTTCGGGTGGCCGTGTGGACGGCGCCGGCGATGTTCGGGGGCTCGCTGAGGGTGGCGTAGATGTACTCGGCGAAGGTGACGGCGCTGTGGTCGGCGACGGGCCAGAGGGTGGCGATGACGTGGCGGTAGCCGGCGAGCTGGAACGCGGAGGCGAGGTGGATCGCCTCGTCGGCGAGCCGGGCGCCGGGACGGGCTGTCTCGCAGGCGGACAGGAACGCCAGCTCGGCGTGGTGGAGCCGTAGCTGGGCCACGTCGACCACGGTCAGCGGCTGGTCGTGCAGGAGAAGCCGGCTGTTCGACGGGTCGGTGATCTCCGCGGTGCCGTGGCAGGCGAAATGCACCCACCGCGTGTCCGGCAGCCCAGCGAGGACGGCCTGACGTGTCGCCTCGGTGTCCGTCAGCACCGTCACGCCGCCGGGAAATCGTTCTTCCAGGCTGGCAGCCTCGGCATGTGCGCCGGGCAGGTCGGCTGCTCCGGGGGTGTGCGGCATCGCCACCGCCATCACTGACTGCCTGTCGAGGCCGTCGGTGGGACGTGGCCGCTCGGTGTCCACGTGACCGACGCGGCGTGCATAGGCCAGCCCGCGGACCGTCGGCGTGTAGGAGGAGATCACTCGATCGATGACCGTGGCCGGGGCAGGGGCGGTGCGGCTGGAGTGATGACCCGCGGCGTGAACAGGAAGAAATGACAGCAGCCCGGCCACGCACCACCACACCCGGGGCCAGGACTGTTCCTCCTCGGGCGGCCCGTGGATTCCCAGGTGGTCCAGAACCGGGCCGGCCACGGCGTCCCACAGCCAGCCCAGTATGTCGTCCAGCCGCCGCTGCGCGGCGATCCTGGTCGCGGACGAGCGGGGTGTGGCCAGGGCGTCGAGGAAATCGGCCACCCGGTTGTTGACCTCGGCGGGGGTCAGCTCACCCAGCTCGACGACATCGATACTGCCGGAGGTCACGAGCAGGGCATGGGACCCGAAGGCGGAGACCGCGACGATCACGACCGGACCGTCGGCCGCCGCTGCCCGCAGCTGTTCCACCGGCGGGGGCAGGAGGAAGTCCCGGAAGGCCGGCAGCGCGCGGATCTCCGCGACGTGCTGGTCGAAGTCGGCGACCGCTCGTTGGCGCCGCGCCTGAACGCGGGCCATTCTGGCGGAATCCAGCAGCGCGGCGCCCGGCTGTTCCGCCGCTGGTTCGGCCGGCTCACTGGGCCGGTCGAGCTCGTAGCACAGCTCGACAAACCGTCTGGCGAGGTCGGGGTGAAGCTCGGCAAGCGCCGTCACGTCGGTACGGGTATCCAGCGCCTGGCCCAGCAGCACGCCGCGGCCCTGCTCGAACAGTTCCACGGCACGCTCAGGCAGGCCCGCGCGCACGCAGCACRCCGCCGCGTCCGCGGCCAGCCCGCTCATCTCGAACAGCAGATGCTCCTGGTCGGGGCGATCGAGGCCACGCGGCGCCACACCTCCCAGAAGACCGACGGCTGTCTCGAAACCGGCCRCCGCCTCCCGCCAGCGTCGGGCCGCCCCGGCGGCACGCCCCCATACAAGGGCGCCTCGGGCGCGCGCACGCGGCGAGGCCACCTCGACCGCGGCGGCCGTCTGTCCGGCGCGGACCGCGGCGTCGAGATCTGCCTGCACGCCCGTCTGCTCGAACCGGATGTTCAGCGTCGCACCAAGCTCGGACAGCATCGCTGCCCGGTTCGGATGGTCGGCGGGGATGGTGTCCACCGCGGCCTGCCCGGCGCGGATTGCCGCATCGAGATCGGGCAGGGCGCCACCCTGTAGATACCGATTGCGCAGCGCGAGGGTGAGGTTGAACAGCGACGTGGCCCGGCTGGGGTGGTCAGGGGGAGCCACCTCGATGGCAGCCTGTCCGGCACGGATCGCGGCGTCCAGGTCGGCCAGAACGCCGGTCGCTTCGAACCGCGCCTGCAGCGAACCGCCGAGATTGGACAGGCGCCCGGTGAGGTTGGGGTGGCCGGCCGGGGTAGCCTCTACGGCCGCCTCTCCGGCGGTGATCGCGGCGTCGAGATCGGTCTGCATGCCGGTTCGGTCAAACCGGCTTTGCAGCGCAGCGCCGAGGTTGGACAGGTACCTGGCGCGGTAGGGGTGGTCGGCCGGAGTGGYCGCGACGGAGGCCTGTGCGGCGCGGATCGCGGCATCGAGATCAGCCATCGCCCCACCCCGCTCGAATCGGATGCGAAGCGCAACGCCCAGGTTCGACAGGTATATGACCCGGTCAGGGTCGTCGGCGAGAGCCGCGTCTACCGCGGCCTGCCCGGCGTGGACCGCGGCGTCAAGATCTGTCATGGCGCCGCTCCGTTGAAACCTGACGCGCAGCGCTATGCCGAGGTTGGTCAAATACGTGGCGGCGACCGGGTTGTCGGCGGGCGTCGCAGCCACCGCGGCCTGCGCGGAGCGGATCGCGGCGTCGAGATCCGCATGTGCGCCCGTCTGCTCGAATCGGATGCGCAGCGCGGCGCTGAGATTGGACCGGTACCCGGCGGCGGCAGAGCCGATGGCAGGTGTGGCCGCTACCGCGGCCTGTCCGGCGTGGATCGCGGCGTCGAGGTCGGCCAATGCGCCGTCCAGCTCGAACCGGGTCTGCAGCGCACCGCAGAGGAAGGACAGGCGTACAGCGGAATCGGGGTCGTCGGCGGGGGTGGCCTCGACCGCGGCCTGCGCGGCGTGGACCGCGGCGTCGAGGTCGGCCTGCACACCGGTCCGCTCGAACCGGGCCTGCAGCGCGACCGCGAGGTAGGCCAGCAGCGCGGCCCGGCTGGGATGATCGGCGGAGGTACCCTCGACCGCGGTCCGCGCGGCGTGGACCGCGGCGTCGAGGTCGGCCTGCACACCGGTCCGCTTGAACCGGGTCTGCAGCGCGACGCCAAGACTGGCCAGCATCGCAGCCCGCTCGGGGTCGTCGGCGGGAGCTGCAGCCAAGGCAGCCTGCCTAGTGACGATCACGGCGTCGAGGTCGGTCGAGGCGCCGCCTCGCTCAAACCGGCTCTGCAGTGCGTTACTTAGGTTGGCCAACATCGCCACCCGGTCGGGGTGGTCGGGTGGAGCTGCCTCCAAGGCAGCCTGCCCAAAGGCGATCATGGCGTCGAGATCTGTGTGCGCGCCTGTCTGCTCGAATCGGGTCTGCAGCGCGGATCCAAGGTTAAACAGCATCGTGGCCCGGCTGGGGTGATCGGCGGGCGTGGCCTTCACCGCGGCCTGTATGGCGGTCATAGCGGCGTCGAGGTCGGGCGAGGCGCCGCTTCGTTTGAACCGGCTTTGCAGCGCGGCGCCGAGATTGGACAGCATCACGGTCCGGCTGGGGTGGCTGTCGGGAGTTGCCTCCACCGCGGCCTGCCCTATCCGGATCGCGGCGTCGAGGTCGGCCTGTGCGCCGGTCTGGTCGAATCGGGCCTGCAGCGCAGTGACGAGGCTGGACAGGTAATCGGCCTGGTTGGGCTGGCCGTCGGGGGTGGCGTCCACCGCGGCCTGGGCGGCGTCGATCGCGGCGTCGAGATCGGCCAAGGCATGACGGCACCCAAACCGGGTCTGCAGGAGGACGCCGAGGTTGTACAGCATCGCCGCCCGGTTGGGATGGTTGTCGGAAACCAAGTCCGCTGCGGCCTGTGCTGCGTGGATCGCGGCGTCGAGGTCGGCCAGCGAGCCGCCGCGTTCAAACCGGGTCTGCAACGCTATGCCGAGGCTGGCCAGGTATACGGCACGCTCGGAGTGGCCGGCGGGTACTGCCTCCGCGGCCGCCTGTCGGGCGATGATCTCGGCCTCGAGGTCAGCCACGGCCCCGTCCCGCTGAAACCGGGTCCGCAGCGTACGGGCGAAGTTGGACAGAACCGCGGCCCGGCTGGGATGGTCAACAGGAATTGCCGCCACCGCGGCCTGTCCTGCGGTGACCGCGGCGTCGAGGTCGGCAGAGGCGCCATCCCGCTCGAACCGTATGCGCAGGGCACTGCCAAGGTTGGACAAATGGCCGCCACGGTCCGGTCTGTCGGCCGGGGTGGCCTTCAGCGCCTCCTGGGTAGCGGCGACCAGGGCGTCGACGTCGGCAGAGGCACCGTCCCACTCGATCCGGATCTGTAGCGCGCGGCTCAGATGAGACAGGTACATGACGCGATCGGGGTGGTCGTCGGAGATCGTGCCCAGGGTTTCGCGCAGGAGATCGATCGCGGCATTCAGCGCGGCACGGTCCCCGGTGCGCAGCGCCTCGTCTACCAGGACGGTGGCGTTGGAAATCCGAGACGCGGGCGTGTCGATGGGAGACGGCGGATGGGCGTCGAAGTGGGCGCGCACTTCATCAGGGAGCGCGTCCGGCAGGCTCTGGTACACCGGCGCGAACAGGACCAGCGCCGCCGCAAAGTCCCGTTGACCCTCCTCTGGGCCCAAGGCGATGCAGCGCGCCCAGTGCAGCCACCCGGCCTGAAAGGYGACTTCCAGATCGGCGAGAGGGTCGGGAACGCTGCGAAGCAGAGCCTCCAGCTCGGCGACCGCCTTCGGACCCAGGACCGTGGCCGGGTTCCGGTAGCGGAGGAAACGCACCAACCTGGATTGTGCCCGGGCGAGCGCCCGCTTCCGCATCTTTGCCCCCGTATCAACCCGTCGTCGGGCGCGGCGACGGATCTGGTCCCACTCAGACCGTCAACGGTTCCTGATGGGCTGAGCGTCGAACCGGTCCGTCTCCTGAGCCACATCAACAGAATGACAGACCGCGTCTCGGCCCGTGACCATGCCCGCACCAGCGGTGCTGGGAGCAGTCCACGTAATCTCGCCAGCCCGCGACGGGCCGACATAGCCGCGGCTTGGCTAGCCCTTGTCTTCGACACCTGTCGTGTCGCTGCTAGAGGCCGCGACGGCGGCAACACCGCGTTCCTTCGTCGCCGGGTCCGCGACCGACAGGATCCGCCAGACAGCCGCGGTTAGTGGTCCTTCGCTAGGCTAAGTCGATCTTCTAGCTGTCGGGGTGGTGATCGTGCGGCAGGTCCCCGATCCACGATGCCTGAGGAATGGTTGACTGAGTGGCGTGACCATGGGGCCGGATTCATCCTGGGCGGCAAGGGAGCCGTGTTGCCCCGCGGGCAGCGATGACTGACCGACCGCAGGCACAACCGGAAGCGGTGGCGGCGCGGCCRCTGGTCGACCCGGTGCTGGTCGTCTACCTTTTCGCTCCGCTTGGCGGGCCGGGCGCCTCGGACGCGTTCGACCACCTGCGTACTGTCTGGGACGCGTGCCGGGCTCGCCTGGGTATGGATCAGGCGATTGGCGCGATCGGCGCTCCGGACACATTGCCGGACAACCTCACCGGCCTGTCGGCGACGACCGGCCTGCCGCCGACAGGCCGGGTATTGAGCGCCCAGGCTGGCCGAGACGCGCAGGCCGGCCGTGGCGAGGCGCTGCTGCGGCTACACCACGAGGTGCTGAGCCTCACGGTTCGGCTGGGGCCTCCGGCAGGGGCGCGGGGGTGGCGTGAGCTGGATGAACGCTGGTCCACGCAGACAGGACCATGGCCGCCCGAAACGATCACGGCTGTTCCCGTCGGTGGCCAGAAAGCCGATCCGGCCGAATGGGCCGATCCGTCGATCGGCGCGCCGGACGCGGCGCTGCTGGGTAGCGCCCGGGCGTACCTCGGGCTCATGGACGACACAGACGGGCAGCCGGTAGCGGCGGACGCAGCGACTGCCCGTGCACTGCTGACCTCCCTGCCGGCCGACATCGGTGACGACTGGGTGACCCGTGGCGCCGCGACCCGGTCGGGTTATGCCGTATGGGAGCTCGCCGACTGCCCCGAGGGACGGCAGCGGCGGCGGATCGTTGTCATAGGCCCACGCAGCCGGGAGAACGGGCTGAGCGCCTGGGCCTGGTCGCGGGGGACGGCCGAGATGACGCCCTTGGGCTACTACCTCCTGCAGGCGGCGAAGATTCGTTACCTGAATCGGCTTTGGGACGACGGACGTCGGGTCCGGGCGACCCGCGCCGTGTTGGACGGGATCACGGGCTCACTCGCCCGGCTGCTGGCGGAGGCTCCCCGGGCCACGGCGGCCGACGCCGCGGCGGCCCAGGTGGATGAGCGCGCCGACCCGGCGAACGACCTGCGGCGCCGGTCACGAGCCGCCGCAGCGGTCCTGGTCACGCAGTCCGCGGAGATCGGAGACCTCGCCCAGGCCGTCGACATCGCCACGTCGAACCTGGCCGAGGCCCGCAAGGCCGAGGTGCCTGTCGACCCGTCCGCCGGCTTGTTCGGCGATGACGTGGCGATGGCCCGTCTCTTCGCGCAGTCGCTCGCCGACGAACACAGCTATGTCGAACGCTCGTTGACCCGGTCGCGCGCGACCGCCGAGCTCGCCGCGGCGGACGGCCCGCCGTCCCCCGAGCGGCCACCGCCGCGCCCGCCGGCGCCGCGACCTGGGTCGTCCACGCCCCCGTCCGTTCCGCGCCGTCTTGAGGACTCAGCTCGTCAGGACCTGCTGAAGGCGCTGGCGAGGGCCGTCTACCGGCCGGAGAGCGCCGTCGAGCTGCTGGAGGCCGTGGGCCTGAACAGGTCGTTGCAGGCCCAGATCGGCCCGTCGGGCGCGCTCGCTGCCTGGACGACGAACCTTGACGAGCTCGAGAACGGCAGGGTGGCAGACCCGCATCGCCGGCTCGTCAAGGCCGCTCTGGAGCGCTACCCGTACAACGAAGACTTCCGGGCCGCGGCGAGACATCTTGGACTCCCCGTCGCAGACTTGTGATCCCCCGCTGCAAGCGGCCCAGCTGGTTCTCACGACTCGCGGAACCATGGTCAGCCGGGACGCGAAGAGCCGCGAAGAGCCATTATCATGTCAGCCCATGGGGGACAGTGGCGCTGTTGTGTCGCCAGTACCAGCCGAGCTTCGGGGCCAAGCCTTGCTGACACTCCGCATGGCGCCCCGTTGGCGTCTCCCGCGGCAACAGTGGGACGACCTGGCCGGGCTTCTCTCTCTGCTGGAAGCGGCGCTGGACGCTGGCGACTCCACCACGTTCGGCAGGGCCGTGGACGACCTGATTGTCCTCGCCCCGACCAGGAACGTCAGCAACGTCGACGGTCCCGTCGTCGCGCCGCCGCCCGAGAAGATTCGCGAACGCCTCAACACGCTGGTCCATACGCTGAGCGAGCCCCTGCTGGAGGTCGCCACCGAGCCTGCTCGCCAGCCGGACCTGCCCGGCCAGCGCTGAGCAGGGTCCACCCGCGCCGACGGCGATCCCGAGGACGGGGGTCACCTGAGCGAGCTCCACACCGACCATCGGGGTGACAGTGACGCGTGACCGAACGTCAGCGTCGGTCTCGTTACGGTCCGGCATGAATGTGCGACGCCCACGCTGACGGTCGTGAATACTGCTCCTGGAGCATACGAAGCGCCGCGTCATGAACGGCGTTGGCGACGCCCTCTCCTGCCGCGAGCCCGTCGTAGACGCGGCGGGTGATCCTCGCGGCGTATACGTCGTTGACCGGCCAGAGGGTACCGATCACATGGCGGTAGCCGGCGAGCTGGAACGCGGACGCCAGATGTATCGCCTCGTCGGTCAGCCGACGAGGCGACTGCGCCGTCGAACAGGCGGCCAGAAATGCGAGGTGTGCGTCCTCCAACCGCAGCCGAGCGACATCCACGACGGTGAGGGGCCGCTGCTGGTGATCTGCGAGCAGCAGCTTGCTGGCAGAGGGGTCCAGCGGGTCGACCTGCGCGTGACAGGAGAAATGGACTGACGGGGCTGACCGCATCGCGGTCAGCACGGACGTACGGCTCGCGTCGTTCCCGGTCAGTACCAGGGCGGAAGGGAACCGGCTACGAATGTCGTCCGCCTCGCTGGCGGCCCCGGGCAGGTCGGGCTCGTCGGGAGTTGTGGGCATGGCGACCGCGAGCACGCGGGGTACCACGTCACCGACGTGCCCGTCGACGCTGTCCAGGGCGCCACTGACGCTGTCGCCCGCCGATCGTTGGGAACGCACACGTCGTGAGTATGCGAGGGCTCGAAGGGTCGGGGTGTACGAGGAGATCGCGCGGGTGATCACCGACTCCGCGATGCCGGATCCCATGTCATGGCGTCCGGCGGCGTGCAGGGGGAGAAGCGACACCGGTCCCGATGGGCACCACCAGACCCGAGGCCATGGTTCGCCCGGCTCGGGAGCCGCCGTGAGGCCCAGCCGGGCGAGGACGCTGCTTGCCAGGTCGTCCCACAGCCAGCGCAACGTGTCGGACAGTCGTTGCTCCGCCTGCCGGCTGGAACTGGAATCAGCGTGCGACCGGGCCCTGTCGTCGACAAAGGCCGCCACCCGTTCCTCGACCGCCTCGACGTTCAGCCTTGGCAAAGGCACTGGTTCCTGCACCTCCCCGCCGCTCACGATCAGCGCATAGGAACCGAACGCGGATATCGCCACGATCACAACGTGGCCACCGGTCGAGACGGCCGCCAGCTCGTGCACCGACCATGGGCGCAGGAAGTCGCCGAAATCCGGCGAGGCTCGAATCTCTGTGACGATCTTTCCGAATGCCTCGACGAGTTCGCGGCGCTGCTCGTCACGGCGACGGGACCAGACGGCACGGAGGTCGGCAGCGTCAACACCGTCGGTCCCGGCACCCGCGTCGGCGCCGGGCACGATGCTCGGCTGGGCGACGCTGTCCGCCTGGTCCAGCTCGTCCCGGAGGGCGACGAATCGGCTGGCCAGGGCCGGGTGACGGGCGCGCAGTGCCGTGAGATCGGTGCGAGTGTCCAATGCCTGGCCCAGCAGGACGCCGCGGCCCTGCTCGAACAGCTCCACCGCCAGGTCCCAACGTCCGGCGTGGACACAGCACACCGCGGCGTCCGTCGCCAGGCCGCCGAAATCCTCCAGGAGGTGCTCCTGGTCGTCACGGGCAAGGCTGCGCGGCGCCACGAGACCCAGGAACTCCACCGCGAGGGTGAAACCCCGCACCGCCTCGTCCCACCGGCCGTCGGTCGCGGCGGCGAGTCCCCAGCGCCGGGCCGCGGCGGCCCTTCGTCGTGGCGTGGCGCTCTCGACCCGTGCGGCATCCTGGTAGGCGTTTCTCGCCTCATCCAGATCCTGTCGCGCGCGGAACCGATCGAACCTCAGCCGCAGGGTGTCGCCGAGATTCGACAGATACAGAGCACGGTCGGGATGGCCGTCGGGGGTGGCGGCCACCGCGGCCMGGATCGTCTCGGCGGCCTCGTCGAGGTCGCCTCGCTCACCGGTCCGCTCGAAGCGGGCCTGTAGACAGATACCAAGGTTCGACGAGTGGCCCGCGAGGCCCGGGCCGCCGAGAGGGCTCGCGGCGACCGCCGCCCGGGCCGCCTCGACCGCGTCGTCCAGGTCGGAGGCATTGGCGGCGCTCGCCGAGCGCTGGAGAAGCGTGGTGCTGAGGTTCGTCAGATATAACGCGCGGTCTCCATGATCCTCGGGGGTCGCGGACACTGCCGCTCGGTCCGTCTCCACCGCTTCGTCCAGGTCCTGCTGGCTTTCGGTCCGCGCGGACCGGATACTCAGGGCGATTCCGAGATTCGACAGGTGGGTGGCGAGGTTCGCATGGTCCGTCGGTGTCGCGGCGACCGCCGCCCTGCCCGCCTCGACCGCCTGGTTCAGATCGGCCAAAGCGCCATTGTGTTCAAACCGGCTCCACAGCCGGTTTCCTAGATTCGACAGGTACATGGCGCGGTCGGGATAGTGAACCGGGCATGCGGCGACGGCCTCCCGGGCCGCCTCGACCCCCTCGTCCAGATCCTGGAGCACCGCGGTCCGGTCGAACCGGGCCTGCAGAGCGGTCGACAGATTCGACAGGTACATGGGGCGGCTGGTGTGATCCTCGGGGGTGGCGGCCAATGCCGCCCGGGCCCTCTCGACAGCCTCGTCCAGGTCCGCCCGGCTCCTGTCCCACGCCGCCCGGGTCCACAGCAAGTTGCTGAGGTTCGTCAGGTACTTGGGGTGGTTGGCGCCGCGAACGGCGCTGGCGGCCACGGCCGCCCGTGCCCGTTCGACGGCCTCGTCCAGGTCCGGCCGCTCCCCGGCCCGTTCGAATCTGCGACGCAGGGTGATGCTGAGGGCGGACAGGCGCAGGGCGTGGTCGGGATGACCCTGGGCGCTGGCGGCCACCGCTGCCCGGGCCAGCTCGATCGATTCGTCCAGATAGGGCAGACCATCGGCACGCTCGTACCGAGTGAGCAGGAAGATACTCAGATTGGCCAGGATCGACGGGCGGTCGGCGTGGTCGGCGGGTGCGGTGACCAGCGCCGCCCGTGCCGTCTCGATGGCCTCGCCGAGGATTTCCAGGCCCCCGTCCCATTCGAACCTGAGCCACAGCGCGCCGCCCAGATTCGACAGGTATTTGCAGCGGTTGGGGTCGGTTTCCCTGGCGGTCGTGACCGCCTCCCTCATCAATTCGATGGCCTCGTCCAACTGAGGCATGCCAGGAGTGCGCTCGGACTGGTCCTGCAGGGCGAGGCCGAGATCCGACAGCCACCGGGCCCGGTCCGGATGATCCGGCCCCCCGGCCGCCAACGCCTCCCGAAGCAGCCGCACGGACTTGTCCAGCTTCCGGTCGTCACCGTGTCGAATTCCCTCGCGAAGCAGCCGCCCGGCCCCGGCCGCACTGTCCACGGCGATCGAGCGATCGAGTCGTTCCTGAAACCGGAGCAACCGTTCCTGCGTCCGTATGAGCCGCGCCCGAACCCCCATGCCTGCATGCCATCACCTGGAAGGCGGTCCGGTACAGGAATGCGGAGATCTGTTTCTCACCCGCCGCTGTGAATATGCGACGACCGGGCGTGGGAGCAGCGGGAGGACAAGCTCGGCCTCCAGCTCGGCTCCTGGCAGATCGGCGAGCCCCGGTGCCGAGGGCATGGTCACCAGCACGCCCACCACTCGGACCGTGCCGGTCGGAGCGGCGGCGGGCGTGCGTGAGCGCTCGCACGGTGGGCGTGTAGGACGACACCACCCGGTCGAGCACCGTTTCCGGACTGGCGGACGCGCGGGTCTCGTGCCGCCCTGCCGCATGCACCGGAAGGAAGGACAGCAGCCCGGCGGTGCACCACCACACTCGTGGCCACGCGTCGCCGGCAGGCKGGGGCCGGCCATCGCGGCCTCCGCCTCCGCCATCGCCTCCGGCGCCAGTACCAACGACGGTTCGCCCAGCCGGGCGAACCGCAACAGTCGCCGTCGCAGGCGCACGAGCGCCAGCCGCCCCATCCGCACCCCCGTCCCGGACCGGCCGCCCCGGCGCCGGCGCCTTTCGCTGGCCCGGGCACCGCCTCGGCCGCAGGACGCCACCGCCGGCACGATCATCGCGCGCGGCACCGATCGAACAGTGAAACCGCAGGCCACGCCCCCAAATCGGGTCTTGGCTCGCTACAGGCTCCGGTCGGTGCCCGTCAGATGACCTGAAGGACGACCGGTCTGCCGGGCGGCGCGGACTCGGACACCCGGAACGCGTCCCGGACGAGATCGACGGGCGGTTCGACACCGTGGCGATGGTGGATGACGGCCAGCGGCTCGCCGATCGACACGTGGTCTCCCACCCGGTGGCGCAGCACGACCCCGGCCGAGTGGTCCAGCGGTCCGCCCTTGACGAGCCGGCCCGCGCCGACCCTAATCGCGGCCGTGCCGATGGCGCGTGGGTCGATGTCCTCGAGGTAGCCCTCGCGGTCGGCGACGACCTGCTCACGACAGTCGGCGGTGGGCAGCCCGCCCGGCTCCGCCAGCGCGTCCGGCTCGGCTCCCTGCGCCACCGCCCAGCGGAGGAACCGTTCGTAGCCCTCGCCGCTGGCCAGGACCGCGTTCACCTTCCGCTCGGCCGCCTCCGGCGCGAGGTCCGGCTCGGCGCCGCGCAGCATCAGGGCGGCGATCGTGCGGCACACCTCCGTCAGCCCCGGCACCTCCCGTCCCCTGAGCACGTCCAGCGCCTCGCTCACCTCGAGCGCGTTGCCGACCGCGTACCCGAGCGGCTGGCTCATGTCCGTCAGCACGGCCCGGCAACGCAGGCCGGCCCCGGTGGCGACCTCGACCATCAGCCGCGCCAGGTCGAGCGCCCGATCCTGGTCCGGGAGCAGCGCACCCGCACCCGTCTTCACGTCGAACAGCACGCCATGCGCACCCACGGCGATCTTCTTGCTGACGATGCTGGCCGCGATCAGCGGAAGGCTGTCGACCGTTCCGGTGACGTCCCGCAGCGCGTACGTCACCTTGTCGCCGGGGGTCAGGCGCGCGCTCTGCCCGGTGATGACCATCCCCACCTGGTCGACCAGGCGATAGATCTCGTCGGCGTCGAGCTCCAGCCGCAGCCCACGAATGGACTCCATCTTGTCAATCGTGCCTCCGGTGAGGCCCAGGCCGCGTCCGCTCATCTTCGCCACCGCCACCCCGCACGCCGCGACCAACGGCACGACGACGAGACTCACCGTGTCGCCCACGCCGCCGGTGCTGTGCTTGTCGAGCACCAGCCGCCCGGTCCTGGCGAAGTCGAGCGTCTCACCGCCGGTCACGTAGGCCCGGGTAAGGGCCACGGTCTCCGCCCGCGACAGTCCTCGACAGGCCACCGTCGCCAGCCAGGCGGACATCTGGTAGTCGGGGATCCGACCGGCGACGAAGTCCGCCACAAGCCGCTCGATCTCGTCCGCGGCCAGGGCGCTCCCCATCCTGGTGCGGACGACGGCGTCGATGGCGCGCGCCGAGGCGTCAGCATTCATGCACTCAGTCTCCACGCCGGTCTGGGAGATCCTGGGCGAGGCAGGCATCGCGAGCCCGCACCCGAGCGGACCGTGACCACCTGGTTCGACTTCCTGCRCCCCAGGCCCATGCGATCCTTGCCGCCGGACTGCTGTCACCAGTCGGTGGCCAGGGCGATGCCGAACAGGACGAAGCCGGCGCTGAAGACGACGAGGAAGACGGCCAGCCCGAGACCGACGTTGGTCACCTCGCTGGCCGCCCGGACCGAGTGAGGGTCGCCCGGGTGGTAGACGAGCGCGACGGCCGACGGAGGCTTGTGCCTGCCCGAGACCGTCTCGATCTGGGTGGCGCCGTCCTGGTCGGTGAAGCGGACCCGCGTGTACTCGTCCGTCGTCGTGGTCGTCGTCGTGTTTCCGTTGGCGTCCGTGCTGGTCGAGGTGTAGGTCTCGGTCCAGGTGCGCAGCGCGGTGCCGGTCGTCCGCATTCCGTTCGACCGCAGCTCGACGATGTCGACCACGTTCCAGACCGCGACCGCCAGGAACAGCACCGCGAGCCCCATCCAGACCAGGCCGAACAGTGCCTCTCCCACCCCGGAGAGCGACATCCACCCGCGCCGGCGATACCTTCGCCGCGCCCGGGCGGCGGCGAGCCGCCGGGTGAACGAGCGCGGCCTGTCGCCGCTGCCGGTGGGGGTGTATGGCGGCACGACAGCTCACCGTCCCATGCTCGGACGGTGAGCTGTGTCGATCACCGACATGTGTGCTTATGGGCGGAGGTAGATCGTAACCGTCCAGGTGCTGCCGGACAGTGACGTATCCGGCACCGGACACCGCGGTCCGCGCGCGGACCGCGCGGGCGGATCTCCTGCCCGAATGCGTCGCCGTTACTCCAGTGGGTCGGCTGGGGCGCGAGGGGGGCCGTTCCAACGTGCACGTCACGACCCCGTCCGGGAGGGCGCCGGGCCTCAGCGCTCAGCCAGGCGACCCTCGTGCCCGGAGGTCGCTACCCGGCGAGGGCCACTGTGGGGCTTCATGAGGGGCAGGACGGCCACCGTCAGCCCTGCGCACTCGCAGGCCGACCGACCCGGGCCGTGCGTAGCGATCATTCGGCCGGACCGTGACGTGACGGGAGGTGCCTCGCGGTGGATGAGGAGTCGTGGAAGGTGTGGGTCCGGCGGTATGGCCTGCGGCCCGCCGCGATGGATCTCGGCGAGGTGCGGGACATGGTGGGTGCCGAGACGGACCTTGGCTGGGACGCCGACGTCGAGCTGATGCGGGTGGGCTGAGTGCAGCTGTTCAACGCCGGCGCGCTGGCGGACGTCCTGACGGTCTGGGGGGCCAAGGAGACCAACTTCGACGCGCACTGTTCGATCGATGTCCAGCTGCTCTGCGGCGCTGGCCTCGATGAGGCGAAGGCCCACCCGTCGGCGGCATGGGCGGACTCCGAGGACGCGGCCAGGGCGCTCGAATACCTCCTCGAGTGCGAGGCGGCCGGAGACTTCGAGAACTTCAACGTCGAGCGTTGGTCCCGCGCGGTGGCGGACTACTACGAAACCAGCTGAGCGGCGACGTCCCGATGGCTGCGCGGACGCTGTTCGACAGCGAGACGCCCGCGTATGGGGTGACGCATGTCGAGCTGGGCGTTCAGCGGCTGCGTCGTCGGGTCACCGCGACACTGGCTCGGGAACCGGTCCGATCGTTCTCGCGGTGGCGCGGCGGTCGAGAGCGAAGCTGATCGTCGCCAAGGTCAGGCCGACGGCGCCGAGGGCCGCGCCGACCCAGGCGGGGGCACGGTAGCCCAGGCCGGCCGCGATCACGACGCTGCCGACGGCCGCGCCCAGGCTGTTGGCGATGTTCATGGCCGACTGGTTCACCGCCGCCCCCATCAGCTGGGCGCCGGGCGCCACGGCGATCAGCAGCGACTGGAGGGCCGGGGCCAGGAACAGGCTGGTCGCGCCGAGCAGGAAGGCGGCCGTGAACAGCCCGGCCGCGGTGCTCGCTGCCAGCCCGAAGAAGGCCACCGCGGCGATCATGCCGGTGAAGCCGAGCAGTGTGGCGCGGTGCAGGTTCCGGTCGGCGTACATACCGCCCAGCGCATTGCCCACGGTCATGCCGAGCCCGACCGTGACCAGCACCCACGCCACCGTGCCGGGCGGCAGACCGGCCACCGAGGTGGTCACCGGCGCGATGTAGCTGTCCACGGCGAAGAATCCGGCGAACCCGACCGCGGCGGTCACGGCGACCAGCCACACCTGCCGTCGGCGCAGCGCCCGCAGCTCGGCCGCGGGTGACCCGCCGGCGGCAGGCGTCTCCGGCACGGTGGCCGCCACGGCCAGCAGCGCGAGCAGGAAGACCGCGGCGATGGCCAGGTAGGCGACCCGCCAGCTGGCCGCCTGCCCCAGCCAGGTGACCAGCGGCACGCCGGCCACGTTGGCCACCGTCAGCCCGCTGAGCACGGCGGCGAACCCTCGTCCCTCGTTGCCCGGCCCCATCAGCGACGCGGCCAGCAGCCCGGCCGCCCCGAAGTACGCGCCGTGCGGCACACCGGCGACGAACCGGGCCACCAGCACCAGCTCGAACGTCGGGGCCAGCGCCGACACGACGGTGCCGAGCATGAGCAGTACCAGCAGCCCCAGCACCAGCCGCCTGCGAGGCATTCGGGCGGCGAGCACGGCGATCAGTGGCGCTCCCACCACCACGCCCAGCGCGTACGCGGTGATCATCCAGCCGGCGTGTGCCACCGCGTGCGACGGGGAGCGGGAGTACTCGGTCTTGAGCACTCCGTGCGCGATCTGTGGCAGCAGCCCGGCCGGCGCGAACTCGGTCAGGCCGATCGCGACGGCGCCGAGGGCCAGAGCGAGCAGCGCCGACCAGCGGCGCCGAGGGCTGAGATCATCCACGCCGGCGACTATAGCAACGCTGTTGCTTTAGTGTAATGTGACGATGTGCACCTGTCCTTTCTGCGGGACTACCACGAGGCTCTCGTCATCGCGCTGGCCCGGACCACGCCGACGATCGAGCGCGGCATGGTGGCCGACGTCACCGGCCTGACCCCGCAGGCGGTGTCCAAGGTGCTGGCCCGCCTGGTCGAGGAGGGTGTGATCGTCCCGGCCGGGGTGCGCCGCCCGGCTCTCGGCAAGCCGGCCACGGTCTACCGGCTGGTGCCGGACAGCCGCTGGGCGATAGGCGCGCACGTCACCCGGCGCGCCGTGCGCCTCGCCCTGACCGACCTGGCTGGCACGGTCCGCGCCTCCACCACCACGTCGCTGCCGGCCGACTTCACCCCGGACCAGTTGCTGACCCACCTCGCTGCCGGCGTCGAGGGCATGACCACCGAGCACCACCTGTTCCCGGAACGGAAGCCGGCCCAGCCACCTGCCGCGGGACATTCGCAACCACGGCCAGGCCTCGAAGCCACCCGCGCGAGCGCCACCGACCAAACCGGTACGTCAACGGCGACCCGCCTCGGGCGCAGGCTGGTGGGAGTCGGAATCGGCATGATCGGTCCGCTCGACCAGGCCAGCGGCATGGTCCGCGACGCACACGGGCTGCGCCACTGGCACGACGTCCCGCTGGCCGATCTCGCCGAGAAGAGGCTCGGCCTGCCGGTGCTGGTGGACAAGGACGTCACCGCCGGAGTGACGGCCGAAGCCTGGCGATGCGGCGCCGGATTCCGCGACGCCGCCCTGGTCCTGGTCGAGACCGGGATCGGCGCCGGACTCTGGCTGAGCGGTGCGGCGCACCGTGGAACGCACACCAACGCCGGCGAGTTCGGGCACACCGTCGTCCAGCTCGACGGCCCACCGTGCGTCTGCGGCCGGCACGGCTGCCTGGAGGCCGTCCACAACCGTGCCACTGATCCGGCCGCGGCCGCGGCCGCGGCCGTGCTCGCGACCGGTGTGATCAACCTCCTGCAGACCCTCGACCTCGGCCACGTCGTCCTGGCTGGGTCCGACCTGCTCCGCCACGGCGCCGTCTACCACCAGACCGTGGAACGGGCCGTGCGCACCCAGGTTCCCCGGGCCGACTGGCTCACCGTCAACGTCACCCTGACCAGCCTCGGCACCGACGTGATCGCGGCGGGCGCGGCGATGCAGGTACTGAACGCGCGTTACGGCCTGCCCGACCCGACCCGCCTGCGTGTCCCATAGCGGGCGCGAACCACGCCGCCCCGGGCCGTTTCATCCTTTGTTGTTCCACTCATAGCGCGCCGGCTCCGTCGCGTTGACGCGGGCGACGGCGCAGGGAGCGGAGCGACTGGAGGCGGCCGAGGTGCTGGACGACCGGGAGAGGGACGACGGTGACGACCCGGAGGGGACCTTCGAACGGTTCGTCGCCGTGTCGGGGGACCGGCTGCTGCTGACCGCGCTGTGGCTCGTCGGCGGTCACCGGGGCGAGGCGGAGGATCTGCTGCAGGGCGCGTTGGAACGCACCTATCGCCACTGGAACCGGGTCTGGGTAGGAAACCCGGAGGCCTACGTCCGCCGGGCGCTCGCCAACGCCGCGACCAGCCGCTGGCGCCGGCTGAGGGTCCGGGGCCATGAGGTGCCGCTGCTCGCCGAGCATGAGCCCGCCGGCCCCGACCTGCTCGACCACGCCATCCGGCTCACCCAGCGGGACGGGCTGGTCCGTGCGCTCCTGTCGCTGCCACCCCGTCAGCGGGCCGTCATCGTGCTGCGCTACCTCCACGACCTGCCAGAGGGCGAGGTGGCGGCCGCGCTCGGCTGCTCGATCGGCTCCGTCCGCAGCCAGGCGTTCCGCGGTCTTGCCAGGCTCCGCGACAGCCACCACCTGGTCGACATCGCCGACCCCCCGCCCGGCGACGAGCCGGCCGGGGCGAACACACCGCGCGGGAGGAACACGCTGTGACCACAACTCCCCTCGAGGACGAGGTCCGCGCCACCCTGCGGACCGGGCTCGGCCACCCGTCCGTCGACCCTGGACTGGCGGAAGCAGTCCGTCACCGCGTCCAGCGCCGCCGTCGGCGGACCCGGGCCCTCGCCGCCATGGCCGCGGTCGTGGTCGTGGTCGCGGTCGGTGTCTCGCTACCGGTCGCCCTCCGCACCGACGGGGCTGAGCGCGACAGCCGGCCAGCGCCCGCGGACACTGGCTCCACCTTTGCCGGTCTGGACTGGGCGAACACCACCGTCGACCCGCCGGCGCGGTGCGCCGCGGGCGATGGCGCATCGCGAGTGACGCTCCGCCACGGCGGCGGGCTGGTATCCGGCACGACCAGCGACGGTCCTGGCGAGGGCGTGCTGCTGGTGTTCGGCGGTTCCGCCACCGGCCGCTTCGTCGCCGGGTCCACCGCCGACTACGCGGCTGTCCTTCTGTACTGCCGCCACCTCGACCCGGGCGGCCCCGCCGTCGATACCTCGTTCGTTCAGGTCTATCGCGACGACCGCACGCTGCTCGCCACCCTCAGCCCGCCCGCGGTCAACGGCCAGGTTCCGACCGGGTTCGCCGACCGGAAGGTCCGTGCCATCGGCAACGAGCTCGTCACCGCGGTCGACTACCCACCCGCGCGGGACACGCCCGGGCTGATCACCCGCCGTACCTTCGTCTGGCGGTGGAACGGCGCCGAGTTCACCCCCTTCCTCACCGGCGAGGAACCCATCCAGGTGGTCCCGAAGGCGTTCATCCACGTCTGGTCCGGCGACATCGCGCGCAGCGATCTCGCCGCGCCCCGGCGCGTAGCCCTCGAGATCGCCGGCGGCGAGCAGGGAACGGTCATCGGCGTGCTGCTGCACCTGAACTGCTCCGGGAAGATGAAGCTCCTGTCGGCCGCGGCCGACGGCTCCGAGATCTACCTGGAGGAGCTGCCGGGGAACAACGGCTGCGCTCCGCCGCCCGCCCGCCTGACCATCGACGCCTCGGGCCGCCTGCACTACGACTATGTGCCGCCCACCGACCCCGGCTCGAACGCCCAGAGCCTGACCGGGGGCGGCACCCTCACGAATCCCTAGTCGAGGTCGGCGGCGCGGGCGAGGTTGGTGAGGACAACGACCTCGCCGCGAGCGCTACAGCTCGATATGTGAGCCCATGACGACGGTGCGGTCGCGGGGGAGTCCGAAGTGTTCCGCCGCGTCGGCCGTCAGGTGGGACGTGGCGATGAACAGCCGCTTGCGCCAGCGTGCCATGGTCGGTGCGTCACCGGGTCTCAGCTCGATCTTGGACAGGAAGAAGGACGCCCCGGCCAGGTCCAGCTCGCCCTCGGTGGCTACCGGGTCGAGCATCCGCAGCGCGCCGAGCACGTCCGGTGTCTCCATGTAGCCGTACCGGGCGGTGACGTGGGTGATGCCGTCGTCGGTGTAGCCGAGTTCGTCCACGGCTGTCCGGTCGCTCGCCGGCACGCGTGGCACGGGCAGGGTCTCGACCGACAGGATCACGACATGGTCGTGGCGGACGTGGTTGTGCTCGACGTTGGCCCGCAGCGCCAGCGGCGCGGTGCGCTTCCCGCGGTTGAGGAACACGGCCGTGCCCGCCACCCGCATCGCGGGCAGGGCGCC
Organism: Pseudofrankia sp. EUN1h; assembly: GCF_001854645.1. Classification (NCBI taxonomy): domain Bacteria; kingdom Bacillati; phylum Actinomycetota; class Actinomycetes; order Frankiales; family Frankiaceae; genus Pseudofrankia; species Pseudofrankia sp. EUN1h. The sequence continues at coordinate 120,695 of NZ_MBLN01000075.1, forward strand.
GGTGCGCAGGTCGTCGACGAACGCGCGCAGCGACCCCTCGTGCTGTTCCCGCTGCGCGGTGACGATCCGGCGGCCGCGTTGCCAGGTGGTCATCACCGTGAACGCCGTCAGCGCGATGAGCAGTGGCAGCCACGCGCCGTGGACGAGCTTGGTCAGGTTGGCCGCGACGAACAGCAGGTCGACCAGCAGCAGCACGCCCGCGCCCGAGAAGAGCAGCCACCGCGGCGGGTGCCACGTCCACCGGGCGATGTAGAAGAACATCAGGGTGGTGATGGTGATCGTCCCGGTGACCGCCATGCCGAACGCGAAGGCCAGCGCCGCCGAGCTGCGGAAGGCGAAGACCAGCGTGAGCACGGCCACCATTAGCATCCAGTTGATCCACGGCACGTAGATCTGCCCGTAGGTCGACTCCGAGGTGTGGACGACCCGCAGCCGGGGCAGGTAGCCGAGCTCGGCGGCCTGGGCCGCGACCGAGTACGCCCCGGTGATCACCGCCTGGGCGGCGATCACGGTCGCCGCGGTGGCCAGGAGGACGAGTGGCAGCCGTGCCCAGCCGGGGGCGAGCAGGAAGAAGGGGCCGCTGATCTTGTCCGGGTCGCCGAGGATCAGCGCGCCCTGGCCGAGGTAGCTGAGCACGCAGGCGGGAAACACCAGGAGCAGCCAGGCCCGGCTGATCGCCGGCCGGCCGAAGTGCCCCATGTCGGCGTACAGCGCTTCGGCTCCGGTGACCGCGAGCACGACCGCGGCGAGGGAGAAGAAGGCGATGCCGAAGTGGTCGGTCAGGAAGCCCACCGCGTAGGTGGGTGACAACGCCTCGAGGATGGCCGGGTGGCCGGAGATGCCGACCACTCCCAGCGCGCCGATGGTCACGAACCACACGATCATCACGGGTCCGAACATCCGGCCGACGGCGGCGGTGCCGAATCGCTGCACGAGGAACAACATCACGATGATCACCGCGGTGGCCGGCACCACCGCCTCCTCCAGCGACGGCTGCACGATCTTGATGCCCTCGACCGCGGACAGCACGGAGATCGCCGGAGTGATCATGCTGTCGCCGAAGAACAGCGCCGCCCCGAAGATGCCCAGCCCGGCCAGTATCGCGGCGGTCCGGCCACCCCGCCCTGTTCCCGGCCGCCGCAGCAGGGTTATCAGGGCCATGATGCCGCCCTCGCCGTCGTTGTCGGCGCGCATGGCCAGCAGCACATAGGTGACCGTGACGATGATCGTCACGGACCAGAACACCAGCGACACCACGCCGAACACGTTGTCCCTGCTGACCGGGACGGGATGTGGGTCGCTCGGGTTGAACACCGTCTGAAGGGTGTAGATCGGGCTGGTCCCGATGTCGCCGAACACCACGCCGAGGGCGCCCACGACCAGCGCGAGCCGCGCCACCTCGCGCCCCTGTGGACCGTGGGTGCCTGCCGGCGACGCCGACCCGGGACCCGACGCCGTCAACTGCCGGCGATCCGTCACGGCCGTCCTTCCTGAGTACTGGCGGCGCGCTGGAAGCCCGGCATCCGCGCCCAGACGGTACCGCCGCCGCGCGGGTGCCTCCAGGTTCGGCGTCCCCGACCGCTCAGTCCCACCCGACAGGTATCCCGTGTGACGTCCGCTGATCAGGGCTCGGCCTGCGCCGGCTCTGCGCCGGGCCTGCGGCGACCGGCCTGTGATCACGGGTGCCTGTGACACCACCCACTCCGATGCTTCGACGGCCGAAAATGTGTGCGATATTGTTGACAATCGTTGTGTGATGGCGCCTGAGCTTCCCGTGCTCCGCCCGTCGCAACGAAGGAGGTGCTTGTGGACGGCCCGCCGCGGGAAGGTGCCGCCGGTGCCCGGGTCGCCGCGGACGCCCTGCGGGACTCGCTCGCGCGCGGCGACCTCGCGCCCGGTCAGCGGCTGGTCGAGGGTGACCTCGCGGAGATGTACGGCGTCACCCGGGCGAGTGTGCGCGCGGCTCTCATCGACCTGACGGCCGAGGGCCTGGTCGAGCGGATTCCGAACCGGGGTGCCCGGGTGCGGGTGGTCTCGGTGGACGAGGCGGTCGCCATCACCGAGTGCCGGATGGTCCTGGAGGGCCTGTGCGCCGGCCGGGCCGCGCGGGCCGCCACCGACGACGAGATCGCGTCACTGGCCGCGCTCGGTGAGCAGCTGAGCGCGGCCGTCGCCGACGGAGAACCGATCAAGTACTCCGACCTCAACCGGGAGCTGCACCGCCGGGTCCGCGACATCGCCGCCCAGCCGGTGGCCAACCAGGTGCTCGACCGCCTCAACGCGCAGCTCGTCCGATACCAGTTCCGCCTGTCCCTGCGGCCCGGCCGCCCGCAGGTGTCCCTCGCGGAGCACCTGGCCATCATCGCGGGCATCGCCGAGCGTGACCCTGCCAAGGCCGAGGCCGCCGCGCGGGCCCACATCGCGAGCGTGATCGAGGCCCTGCGGCAGACCGAGACCGCCTGACCGCCTGACGGCCCTTCGGCGCGGCGCGGATGGGATCTAGGTTGCCGGCGCGTCGCCTTCTGGTGACGTCTTCCAGGGGTCGCTCTTCGTGGCCTGACTTCCGGAGACCGAGTAGAGCACCTTCGTGTTCCGGGTGGCCAGGAAGTCGTCCAGCGATTCGCCGCGCATCGCGGCGTAGATGTGCAGGTTCGAGGTGCCGACCACGGCCCCCAGCTTCTCCAGCACGAAGAAGATGACGCCGTAGTGGATCATGGCTCGCCAGTCCCGCCGGCGAACGAGATCCCTTTCAGTGTCGGTGAGGCCCGCCTCGTCGAACGACGCCTCGGGGTCGGCCAGGAAGCGGGCCCGGTGCGCCGGGTCGATCATCGCGTGCAGGTACTTGTTGAGCCGGTAGGCCTTGAGGCTGCGGGCCAGGTCGAACGGGTAGGTGCCCGGAAGCCGGTCGATGCCCCTGAGCTGCTGCGCCATGCGCTCGCGGTGGCGGTGGCGGTCCTGTGCCGCCACCGGAAGGTCCGCCGTCTCGTTCTCCAGGACGAGCGTGCCGATGTCGGTCATCGATGGCAGATAGAAGGAGCTGCTCACCTGACGGACGTTCTCCGAGAGCGCCCCCCGCATGATCAGCCACATGATGACCTCGGAGCCTTCCAGGCCGCCGAGCTCCGCGTATTCGGCATGGGTCATCGCGGCGAGGGTGGCGGGATCGCGAGTGATCGTGTCGAGGAACGTTCGATCCCAGTCGGTGTTGTTGAAACCCGCGCGCTCGCCGTGCACCTGATGCGAGAGCCCACCGGTCGCGACGACGGCCACGCTGATGTCCTCGGGGTAGCTTTCGACGGCGCGCCGCAGTGCCTGGCCCAGCTTGAAGCACCGGGCGGCGGACGGGATGGGGAACTGCAGCACGCCGACCTGGAGCGGGACGACGGTCGTCGGCCAGGTGCCGTCCGCGTGTTCGAGCAGGACCGACATCGGGGAGAAGAAGCCGTGGTCGAGCGGTCTGTCCTGGAAGAACGACATGTCGAACTCGTCGGTGACGAGGCTCGTCGCGATGTGCTGGGCCAGGCGCGGGTTCCCGGGCACCGCCGGGAGCGCCCGCGGGCCGCCGCCCTCGTCCGCCACGGGGTAGCTGTCGCCGATCCCCAGCGTGAACGCGGAGTAGTGGTCGAAGAAGAACGACGTGACGTGATCGTTGAAGACGTAGACGATCGCGTCGGGTCGCTGCTGGCTGAACCAGTCGCGCACCGGCTCGAACGCGGTGAAGATCGGCGCCCAGGCGGGGTCGTCCTGCTTGTCCGCGTCGTAGGCGAAGCCGATGGTCGGTGTGTGCGAGACCGCGACGCCGCCGATGATCCGAGCCATCCGCTCCTCCAGTCGTTCGTTCGGCCCGTGGTGGCTGGCGCGGCCGCAGCGGCCGCCGGGCGCGGGCCGGAGCCGTGAGTCGTGAGTCGTCAGTACTCAGTCGTCGGTCGTCAGTGGTCGCGTGGGAAGGCCACGCCGTCGAAGAGCTTGCGCGCGGTGCGCACGACGCCCGAGCGGCGGACCCGCACCGGTTGGCTGGTGGTGTCGACCTCGACGTCGACGAGCAGGTGACCGGTGGGGTGCTCGACGTCGACGAAGCGCGCGCCGGCCGGCCGCCGGGCCGCGAGGCCGTGCCCGACGGCGTCCGGTATCAGCATTCCGGTCACCGCGCTGATCGCGGCGAGCACGCCGATCGTCGTGTGCGGCTGCACCGGGATGAAGCTGCGGGTGGCGACGTGGCCGCCGTCCCGGGGCGGGCTGACGAGCACGGTCTTGGGGACAGGGGCCCCGCGGACGTCGCCGAGTCCCATCGCGTCGGCCGCCGCGCGGCGCAGGGCGTCGATCCGCTCGCGCAGGGTGGCGTCGGAGCGCAGGAGATCCGGCGGCTCGCTCCCGTCGAGTCCCAGCGAGGCGGCCTCGGCCAGCACGACGGGCATCCCGTTGTCGACGCACGTCACCTGTACGCCGTCGACGACGTCGCGGACCCGGCCGGTGGGCAGCAGGCGGCCGGTCGTCGAACCCTCCGTGCCGGTGAACGCGAGGGAGACCGCCGCCGCCGTCCCGGGCACGCCCGCGATGGCGGTGTCGCCGCGGTAGTCGGGCCGCCCACCGGGGCCGGGGAAGCGGGCGACCGCCATGCTGTTCGTGTTCACCATCCGGATGCGCACCGTCGCCAGGCCGTCGGCCGTCTGCGCGCCGCCTCGGACGAGGCCGCGTTCGAGTGCGAACGGACCGACGCCGGCGAGGATGTTGCCGCAGTTCTGCCGGTCGCTGACCGTCRCCTCGTCGACGCCCAGCTGCAGGAACAGGTAGTCGACGTCCGCCTGGCCGTCGGCCGCCGGCGACACGACGGCGACCTTGCTCGTCAGCGAGGTCGCGCCGCCGAGCCCGTCGATCTGGAGCGGGTCGGGCGTACCCATCAGCCGCAGCAGCAGGTCGTCGCGCTCCGCGGGGTTGGCCGGCAGGTCGGAGGCCAGGAAGTACAGGCCACGTGAGGTGCCACCGCGCATCATCATGGCGCGGACGCCGATGTCGTCATGACTGGTCATCGGGGCGTTCCCGCTGGTAGTCGGCGTGCGAGACGTACTCGATGCCGAGCTGTGCCAACCGGTCCCGCAGCCCGTACCGGTCCAGGCCCAGCTCACCGCCGAGGAACGCCGCGCGGGTCGCCTCTTCCTTCTCCGCCCGGGCGCGGGCCGCGGCGAGGGCGGCCGGCGCCGCCGCGCGCGGCACCCGCACCACGCCGTCGTCGTCGCAGACGATCACGTCACCCGGGTGGATGCTCTGGCCACCGAGCACGACCGGGACGTTGACGGCACCGGGGGTGGCCTTGACCGTGCCCTGCGCGCTGACCGCGCGGGACCAGGCCGGGAACCGCGCGTCGCGCAGGTCGGCGACGTCCCGGACGCCGCCCGCCACGACGACGCCCAGGGCGCCGCGGTGGCGCAGCGCCGTCGCGAAAAGCTCCCCGAACAGGCCGTCGTCGGACGTCGAGTTCGTCGCCACGACAAGGATGTCCCCGGGCCCGCACTGCTCGACGGCCACGTGGATCATGAGGTTGTCGCCGGGCCAGCACAGGGCGGTCACCGCGGTCCCGCCGATCCGCGCGCCGGGCCAGGCCGGGCGGAACGCCGGGCCGAGGTACCCGATGCGCCCGAGGGCCTCGTGGACCGTGGCGACGCCGTGCGCGCCGAGGGCTGTGGCGACCTCGGCGTCGGCCCGCGGCGGGTCCGTGACGACGATCGTCCTCATGAGAGGACCTCCGTCACCTGCGGGTAGACCCGCATGAACGCCTCGGCCATCGTGCCATGGGAGAGGCCGAGGTTCGGCCCGGCGTTGCGCCGCAGCTGGACGCCGCGCCGCCTGGCGAGGTCCGTGTAGTAGTCCCACATGTGCTGCTGGGCCTTCAGCTCCTCCATCGCGGCGCGTTTGCGTTCGAACACCGGCGTGATGTCCAGCAGCACCTCGGGGCTGAACCCGCACATCTCCGGCTGGTGGGGTTCGAACAGGAACACCGGTGGTGCGCCCAGCGGAGCGCCGGGAGCGTCGTAGCCGGCCGCCTGGGCGAGGATCCGCGCCTGCGTCGCGATCCGCGCGGCCACCGCGTGGTCGTTGTTGTACGGGTCGGAAAACGTGTGTGTCAGCACGATCGTCGGTGTCACCTCCCGGTAGATCCCGACCAGGCGGTCGACCAGCTCCGGGGACTCCGGCAACGGGTAGTCCCCGGCGTCCAGGAAACGGACGTCGGCCCCAAGCGCGGTGGCGGCCTGCTGCGCCTCGGTCCGACGCAACGCCTTGATCTCGTCCAGGCGCAGGCCCTCGCGCCAGGCGCGGGCTGACTCACCCCGCTCGCCGTAGCTCAGGCAGACCACCGTCACGCGATCGCCACGCGCGGCCGCCGAGGCGATCGCCCCGCCGGCCCGCCACACGAAGTCGCCGGCATGCGCGCTGACGACGAGCAGCGAGCCGTTGCCGGAAGCCGGGTAGGTCACGGGCGATGTCCCTTCTTCGCTTGCTGGACGAGTGCGTAGACCTGGCCGCGCAACTCCCCGAACCTCGCGGCCGAACGGGTCAGGAGCTGGTCCCGCTCGGCCGGCAGGTCGACGCGGAGGTCGGCCAGCACCGTGGTGGGGCGGTYGGACAGCACGAGCACACGCTCGCCGAGGTAGACGGCCTCGTCGATGTCGTGCGTGATGAACAGCACGGTCACCCCGAGCCGGTTCCACAGCGCCCGGACGAGGTCCTCCAGCTCGGCGCGGGTCTGCGCGTCCACCGCCGCGAACGGTTCRTCCATCAGCAGGACGCTCGGGCGGTAGGCGACGGCCCGGGCGATGGYCACCCGCTGCTGCATGCCGCCGGAGAGCTGCCAGGGATGCGCGTCGCCGCTGTCGGTGAGACCGACGGCCGCGAGCGCCTCGTCCACGACGGCGCGTCGTTCGGCGCGCCGGATGCCCTTCTCGATCAGGGGCCGCTCGATGTTGCGCCGGACGGTCATCCAGGGAAAGAGGCTTCGCCCGTACTCCTGGAACACGACGGCCATGTCGCGAGGCGGGGCCGTCACCCGGACGCCGCCGAGCAGGATCTCGCCGCGCGACGGGTCGAGAAGCCCGGCGACGCAGCGCAGCAGGGTCGTCTTGCCTGCCCCGGACGGGCCGACCACGCAGACGAACTCGCCACGGCCGACGGTGAACGTCAGGTCGCGGATCGCCTCGACCGGGCGCCCGTGACCGGAGTAGACCTTGCCCAGAGCACGGACGTCCAGGGCGACCGCGGTGTCGGGCGTCAGCCCGGGGGGCCCGTCGTCGTCCGGGCCGGTCTCGGCCGGCGGGGCGGGCTTCGCCGCCTCGATGCCATTCATCTGTCAGGCTCCTCGGTCGGCGTCGCGCAGGCCCCGGTACCAGGCGAGGGCGAAGTGCTCGACGATCTGGAAGATGGCGGACAGCGCGACCCCGACCAGGCCGAGGACGATGATCCCCGTCCACATCTGCGGGATCGCGAACCCGCGTTGGAACTGCACGACGCTGGCTCCCAGCCCGTGGTTGGCGCCGAACAGCTCGCTGACCACCATGAGGATCACCGCGATCGACAGCCCCTGGCGTGCCCCTGCGAACGTCCGCGGGCTGGACCCACGCAGCACCACGTGCAGCAGGGTGGTGCGCCGGCGCAGGTGATAACTGCGGGCGGTGTCCAGCAGGACCTCGTCCACCGCGCGCACACCCTCGACCGTGTTGAGCAGGATCGGCCAGACACAGCCCAACGCGATGGTCAGGATCTTCGAGGCTGATCCGGTGTAGCCGGCGAACAGCGCGATCACCGGCACGAGGACCGGCGGCGGGATGGCCCGGAAGAACTCCAGCGCCGGCTCGGTCAGCGCCCGCAGGACGCGGGACAGGCCGATCGGGATGGCCACGGCGACGCCGATCACCACGGCGAGCAGGTACCCGGCCGTGAGCCGACCGAGGCTCGGCAGCACGTCGGTGGTGATCCGGTCGCCGAACCACGTGTCCGGAAACGTCCGGAGGATCGTCGACAGCGGCGGCCAGTAGAAGCTCGTGCTGCCGGCCGTCACGATCCACCAGACGGCGACGAGGACCGCGGGCAGCGCCAGCCCCGTCACCAGCCGCAGCGCCGCGGTGCGCACGCCCCGCGGGACGCCGACACCGCGCTGGGCGATTTTCATGCGGCCTCCCGCCAGACGGAGGGGTGCCAGCTCAGTGCCGGGCGCTCGACGGCCCTGGCCGCGAGGTTCACCAGGACGCCGAGGAGGCCGACGACGATGACGAGCGCGTACGTGTCGGCGACCGCGCCGGAGGACTGCGCGACCCCGATGGACTGCCCGAGCCCGGGGACGCCGATGACGAGCTCCGCGGTGACCTCCAGGATCAGCGCGACGGCGGCGGCCAGCCTGAAACCGGTGAGCACGTAGGGAAGGGTGGTCGGCCAGACCACCGATCGGGCGACCGAGAGCCGGGAGAACCGGTAGGAGCGGGCGGTGTCCCGCGCCACCGGGTCGATGTCGGCCACGCCGTAGAGGACCTGGACGAGCACCTGCCACGTCGCGGCGTAGACGACGAGGACGAGCGCGGAGCGCGGTTGGCTGCCATAGAGCAACACGACCAGGGGGATGAGCGCGACCGACGGGATCGGGCGCAGGAACTCGATCGTCGACGCCGTGAGCTGGCGCAGGAGCGGCACACTGCCGATCACCAGCCCGCCGGCCACGCCGATCAGCATGGCCAGCGCCAGCCCGGCGGCCCAGCCGCGGATGGTCTCGCCGACGGCGACCCAGAAGTCCCGCTCCTGCACGAGACCGCCAAGGGCGGCGGCCATCGAGGTGAACGGCGGCAGGTAGTCGCGGTCCACCAGGCCGCTGCGGGGCAGGATCTCCAGGACGGCGACGATCACAAGCAGGCCGAGCAGGCCCAGACCCACGTCCGCGAAAGGCAGGGATCGACCCGCTCGATCCGGCATGGCCGGATCGAGCGGACCCGTCGAGGCGGCCGGTGTCACGGGATCCCGGGCGACCGAGCGCTGTCGCGACGACATGACGGCGCGGGTCAGGGCAGGAGCGCGGACAGGTCCGGCTTCTGCGTGATCAGTTTGTCCTGGACGGCCAGGTCGGCCAGCTTGCCGACGGAGTCCGTGGAGATCGCGGTGGGCCACTTGGGCAGCGTGATCGCCTTCTGGACGGCGGGGTCGATCTTGAGGTACGAGGTCAGGACCGTACGGACGGCGTCGGGGTTGCCGTCCGCGTACGCCAGCGACTTGTTCATCGCCGTGGTGAACCGGCGCACCACGTCCGGGTGGCTCTTGGCGTAGTTCGCCGAGGTGAAGTACATAGCGATGGTCAGGCTCGGGTTCGTCGCCGCGTAGTTCGAGGTGACCTCACGCATGCCCTGGTTCTTCGCGATGGTGAGGAACGGCTCGACCAGCTGCCCCGCGTCCACGTCGCCCTTCGCCACCGCCGGCGTGATCTCCGGGAAGGCCAGCTCGACGTAGTCGATGCCGGAGGGGTCGCCGCCGCCGGCACGGACCGCCGCGTTCACGGTGGTCGTGTTGATGTTGTTGAGCGTGTTGACGGCCACCCGCTTGCCGGCGAGGTCGGCGGCGCTGTGGATCGGGCTGTCCGCGGGCACGACGACGGCGCCGAAGTCCTTGCCCTCGCTGCCCGTGGTGGCGACGCCCGCGGTCAGCGCCTTGACCGGCAGCCCCTTCGAGGCGGCGAGCAGCAGCGACGTCGTGTTGCTGAAGCCGAACTGGTACTGGCCGCTGGTGACGCCGGGGACGATCGCGGCGCCTCCCTGGGCGGTCGCCAGCTTGAGGTTCAGCCCCTCCGCCTTGAAGAAGCCCTGTTGCACGCCGAGGTAGATCGGCGCCACGTCGACGATCGGGATCACTCCGACGTTGACGGTCGTCGTACCGGGCGTCGAGTCCGACGAGGGCGAGTCGGAACCGGACGAACCTCCACAGGCGGAGAGTAAGAGGGCGGTTACCGCGCCTGTGGCCACGAGCGCGGGTCGCCGACTCCGTTCGATCCAGAGACCGAGGGCTCTTACACGCATGGGCACTCCCTTGGGCGCGCGATCAATCAGCTCCCACAACCTGACGGAATGGCCGACAGATTGTCAACAATAATGTTGTAGATCTTTTCGCCATCCTGGGGGCGGGGTCGGGTCCGTGGCCGATCGGGCAGGACCGCGGCCAATGCTGGGGCGGGCCAGCGGTGGCGCAGTCCGGTGGGGGTGGACCGGCCGTCCATCATTGACCTGAAGCGGGTGTGGGAGGCGAGGAGCCGGGTGTCGCAGACGGTCTGCGCCGTGGTCCCGGCCCGCCGCCCGAGGAAGTACTCGAAGCCGGCGGCCCGTTCGGGGGCGCCCATGCTGCAGCCAAGCAGCAGGGCCGGTTCGTCTATGGGTCTTCTCTCTGCGCCGCGTTCTGCGCCCGTGGTACCCGGCGGTCGGCGCTCTCGTGGCGCCCGGGTGGGCGGACGAGCTGTGGGTCAGTGTGGCGGGAGGGTACGGCCGAGGAAGGCCAGTAGCTGGTGGTGAGCGGGGGCGCCGGCCGGGGCGGAGAGCGCGGGGCCGAACATGCCGGGTCGGCGGAAGGTGTCGAAGTCCATGCCGACCATGACCGTGAGCAGGCTCGCGCAGGCGTGCTCGTCGAGGAGGGCCTCCTGGCTGGTGGCGATCGCCAGGTCGGCACCATGGACAAGGACCTCGGTGAGGTGGATGAGGGCGGCCATCGGCCCAGGGACGGCGCCGAACCCGAGGTGCACCGTCATTCCGAGCACGTGGGGGCGGTGCCAGGCGGCACGGTCGAGGTCGGCGGCCGTGGCAAAGGCGGCGTGAGGGTCGCCGCCGAGCCAGTCGGTCTCGTGATCGGCGCCCGCGTCGGTTCTGGTGAGTTCGGCGGCGAAGATGCGCATGCCACCGACGAGATGGTTCAGCTCGGTGCGTACGTCCCATCCGGGGCAGGGCGTGGGAACGGCGAGTCCGTCGTCGGTGATGCCCTTGACCACGGCGGCGGTCATGTCGAGGGCACGGTCGATCTGGTCGATCACGCCGGTCATGCCGTAGTCCTCGTGGGTCTCGCGCCAGACGTCGGGTCTTCGGGAAGGATCGGGGGCCACATACTCGCTCCTAAGGCAGTGGATGGCTGCGTTAAGACCACCGTAGGGCGGCAATCCCGGCAAACGCAAGTCCGGGCTGCGTTAAGATGGGTGGTGTGGCGGAACAGCAGCCGGCCCGCCGGCCTGGCGGGCGCAGCGCCCGCGTTCATGCCGCGGTACACCAGGCGGTCACCAGGCTGATCACTGAGCGTGGCTACGGACACTTCACCGTCGGCGACGTCGCCGCCCGCGCCAAGGTGGCCGACAGCAGCATCTACCGCCGCTGGGGAACCCTCGAAGCCCTGCTCACCGACGTGGCGATCACCTGGCTGACCACGACATCCCCGATTCCCGACACCGGCAGCCTGGAACGAGACCTGCGGACCTACGCCGCCAACGTCGCCCACGACGTCACCGGCCCCGACGGGCTCGCGGTACTACGCCTGATCGTCGCGCTGTCGTCGGCAGGCGAGGCCGGCATGCGCGCACGGGACGCGTTTCTGGCTGAACGCGGACGCCAGCTTCAGGGCATGCTGGACCGGGCCCGCGGCCGAGGTGAACACCCACCCGAGGGCTTCGACATTCTCGACCACATCCTCGCCCCGATATACATCCGCGTGCTGTTCGGCGCCGGGCCGCTCACTCCCGGCTACGTCAACGCCCTGGTCGACCGTCTACTCGCCGGCCCAGTCCTCCGCTGAGCGCGGTCAGGCGGATCAACCGCTACGCCTTCGCCCCCCGGTTCAGGCGGTGCGGGTGTCGTACGTCGCACGGTTGGCGAACACATCGTCCATGTGCATCTCGGCCCAGGTCTTGAGCCCGCGCGTCATCCGATGCAGGGAGAGACCGAGGTCGGTCAGCTCGTAGGAGACCGTGACAGGCACGGTCGGCGTCGACGGCGCACCTGCGCGAGAACGTCGCCGGCACGGGACTCTCGCTCTCCGACGAGAAACTCGCCGAGCTCGACGAACTGTCGCAACCGGTCGAGCTGGTTGGGACCGTGTGCGCGGATCGGTCAGGCGGCACTGCTGACGCGTGGAGATGAGCGATGCAGGCGGCTGAGCTGTCACGTCACCGGGTGAATGCAGGGGCGCGATGGAGATGGTGAGGCCACCCGGTGGTCTGGCGCGCGGCCGCGGCGCGCTTCACCGATGAGTTCCGCCGGCCCGGCCGGTCTACCTGGACGTACTCGTCGCACTATCGACCTGGAGACCCGACGTGACCGCTCCCGCGCACCCCGGCCGCATGCTGTTCGTGAACATCCCCGTAGCAGACCTCCAGCGCAGCAAGGCGTTCTTCGCGAAGCTCGGGTTCAGCTTCAACCCGAACTTCACCGACGAGACCGCCGCCTGCATGCTGGTCGGCGAGCAGGCCAGCATCATGCTGCTCAGCCACAGCAAGTTCGCGGAGTTCTCGAAGCTGCCTATGGCCGATCCCGCCACGCATGCGCTGGCGCTCTACAGCTTCGGCGTGTCGTCCCGCGAGGAGGTCAACACGGTCGCCGATGCCGCGCTGGCCGCGGGCGCCGTCGAGGCGGATGGCCTGGAGGACTATGGCTTCATGTGCTCGCGCAGCTTCTTCGACCTCGACGGCCACGGCTGGCAGGTCATGTGGATGGATCCGGCGGCGGCGCTGAAGGGCCCCGAGGAGTTCGCAGCCTCGATGCAGGACGCCGACGCCCCGGCCTGACCTGACCTGACACCGGCGCGGGGCCGCCGACGGCCCGAACACCATCGAGGACGCCCCGGACGGCAGTCTCTGCGTCACGAACATCGTCAGTGGAACCGTCCAGCGCATCGACCCCGCCGGCCGGCTCACCACCGTCGCCGGCGTCGGCGGCTGGGGCATCAGCTCGACCGGCCGCGCAGGCGAGGGAGGCAGGGCTACCCCGACGAACCTGACCACCCCCGGCATCGGCCTCGGTCCCGACAGTTCGCTCTACATCGTCCGCACGCCGACGTCACCGATCGCCGTGGTGCTGCCTGTGTTCGGATGATCTCGGCTCGGTACGGGGGGCGGTCATGTCGAGCAGGAGCATGGCGTCGTGGTCGGGGGTCGCGGGCTCGGCCGTGTAGACGCCCATGCGGTGCCCGGGGGTGCCTTCGAGGGCCATGCCCTGGAAACCGAGGGTGATCTTTCCGACCTGGGGGTGCTGGAAGGTCTTGGTGAGGTTCTTGCGGCCGGCGACTTCGTAGCGTTCCCACAGGCCGGCGAAGGCGGGGCTCTTGACGAGCAGTTCTCCGACGAGGACGGCGAGGTCGGGGGCGTCGGGATCGGTGCCCGCCAGGGCGCGCAGGCGAGCGACGCAGCCGCGGATCTGGTTGTCCCAGTCGGGGAAGACCTCGCGGGCGGCGGGGTGCAGGAAGAGGTAGCGGGCCAGGTTGCGCTGCGTGGCCGGCCAGTCGGCGAGCCCGGCGTACAGGGCGAGGCCGCCGGGGTTGTGGGCGAGGACGTCCATGCTGCGGCTGACGACGTAGGCAGGGTTCGGGCGCAGGGCTTCGAGCACCAGGTTCAGGTGCGGGCGCACGGTGCGGCTGGGTGCCTGGGCGGCCTGGGGCGCGTAGCGGGCGGCGTGCACGGCGAGGTCGCGCAGGTGCTGGTGCTCGGCGTCGTCCAGCTGCAGGGCGCGGGCCAGAGCGTCGATCACGGCCGGGCTGGGACGGGTTTCCCTGCCGCGTTCCAGGCGGGTGTAGTAGTCGATGCTGACGCCCGCGAGCGTGGCCAGCTCCTCGCGGCGCAGGCCCGGGGTGCGGCGCACGCCAGGGCCAGGGGTCAGGCCGACGGACTGGGGGTTGGTCTGGGTGCGGCGGGCGCGCAGGAAGCGTCCCAGCTCGTCGCCGCCGCTGTGCGGCTCGGGTGCCATCACGCCAGTGTCTCTCCGCCAGCTGTGCGCCATGCCTGTCCAGGGGGGCCCTGCCACACCCCGGCTGGCTACCCCYTGGCACGCCTCGGCCTGCCTGGAACAGCCGTGAACGGGCAGGGTTGAGCGTGTCGCCTCGCTGACCGAGCCCCCCCGCCCGGCCGCACCAGCGCGGCCTTCGCTTCCGGACCATCCGGTTCACAGAGCTACCGCAAGCCACGAAAGGCGAGATCTTCCATGCGTGCCACCTTCATGTACGGGCCTGGAGACGTGCGGATCGAGAACGTCCCCGGCCCCAAGATCGTCGAGCCCACGGATGCGATCGTCCGGATCACCCTGGCCTGCGTCTGCGGCTCCGATCTGCACCCCTACCACTCGATGGACAAGACCGATCAGGGCGTGCCGATGGGGCACGAGTTCCTCGGCGTGGTGGAGGAGACCGGCTCCGAGGTGCGCGGCCTGCGGCGTGGCGACTTCGTGGTCTCCCCGTTCGCGTTCGCCGACAACACCTGCCCGATCTGCCGGGACGGCTTCCAGACCGCCTGCCCGCACGGCGGCTGGTACGGCGCCGGGGGTGTCGGGGGCGCGCAGGCCGAGGCCGTCCGCGTACCCCAGGCCGACGGCACCCTGGTGACGATCCCCACCGACGTCGACGCCGCGCTCCTGCCCTCGCTGCTCGCGCTGAGCGATGTCTACCTCACCGGCTACCACGCCGCCCACATGGGCCGGGTCGAGCCCGGCAAGACCGTCACCGTGATCGGCGACGGCGCGGTGGGCCTGTCCGCGGTGCTGGCCTCCCGGCGCATGGGCGCCGAGCGGATCATCCTGATGGGCCGCCACGCCTCCCGCACCGACCTGGGCAAGGAGTGGGGCGCCACCGACGTCGTCGCCGAACGCGGCGAAGAGGGCATCGCCACGGTGATGGACCTGACCGGCGGCGAGGGCTCCCACGTCGTGCTGGAGGCCGTCGGCCTGATGCCCGCCTACGAGCAGGCGTACGGCGTCGTGCGCCCCGGCGGGATCATCTCCCGCGTCGGCGTCCCGCAGTACGAGGAGGCCCCGGTCGGGTTCGGGTCGCTGTTCGGGAAGAACGCCCAGCTGGCCGGCGGCCCCGCCCCGGTGCGCGCCTACCTCGAACCCGCCATCGAGGATGTGCTCGCCGGTCGGATCGACCCGGGCAGGGTGTTCGACGCCGAGGTCGCCCTGGACGAGGTCGCCGACGCCTACCGGGCCATGGACGAGCGCAGCCGGCTGAAGGTGATGGTGCGCCCGTGACCGCCCGCAGGCCCAACGCCGCCGCCACAGCCCCGCCGTGCGCACGACGGTGGACGCCGCGTTCGCCGCCGGCCGCGTCGACGTGATCGTCTCCAACGCCGGCTACGGCCTGTTCGGCGCCGCCGAGGAGATAGGGGAATGACCGCGGATCCCCGTCGCGCGGCCGGCCGCACCGTTCGCTCCAAGTCCTTTCCATGAGGAGAAGCACGCCATCATGAAGCACATCAAGCTGGGTGACCTGGAGGTCGCGCGGATCGGGCTGGGCGCGATGGGCATGTCCCACGGTCTGACGGGTGCCGGAACCGATGACGCGGAGTCCATCCGCACCGTGCACCGGGCCATCGACCTCGGCGTCACCCTCATCGACACCGCGGAGATCTACGGCCCCTACATCAACGAGGAGCTCCTCGGTCAGGCTCTGAATGGCCGCCGCGACCAGGTCGTTCTGGCGACCAAGTTCGGCCTCGTCTCCCACTCGGGGGCTGGCGTGTGGACGCTGGACTCCAGCCCGGCCAACATCCGCACCGCACTCGAAGGATCACTGAAGCGGCTGGGCACCGACCACATCGACCTGTATTACCAGCACCGCGTCGACCCGAACACCCCCATCGAGGAGACGGTCGGCACCCTGGCGGAACTCGTCGCCGAGGGAAAGGTTCGCCACATCGGCCTGTCCGAGGCCGGCCCGGACACCATCCGCCGCGCCCACGCCGTCCATCCCGTCACCGCCGTGCAGTCCGAGTACTCGCTGTGGACCMGCGGCATCGAGGACCGCATCCTGCCCGTCCTGCGAGAGCTGGGCATCGGCCTGGTGCCGTTCTCCCCGCTCGGACACGGATTCCTCACCGGCACGGTCCGCAACGAGGCCGACTTCGAAGAAGGCGACTTCCGTCGCGGCAACCCGCGCTTCACCGGGGAGAACCTCCAGCGCAACCTGGCACTCGCCGACGAGGTCCAGGCCATCGCCGTCGAGGTGGACGCCACGCCCGCGCAGGTCGCGATCGCCTGGCTACTCGCCCAGGGCGACGACCTCGCCCCCATCCCCGGCACCAAGCGCGTGACCCGCGTCGAGGAGAACACCGCCGCCGACAGCCTTCAGCTACCCGCCGACATCCTGACCAGGCTCTCCAGCCTCCCCCCGGCCGCCGGCGACACCCACACCGAAGCCGGCCTGCGCATGCTCGAACGCTGACCAGCCCGCTCCCGCACCACCTAGACGAGT
>NZ_MBLN01000076.1:0-127250 GCF_001854645.1 Pseudofrankia sp. EUN1h
CCCTGCCAGCCGCGGCTGGCGTTGGGAATGGAGGCCATTTGCTCGACGGGTCTGGTCCCTTCAGACACTGCAGTCCTCTCCGACGACATGAACCGTGGCACCCCTGATTTCGGCTACCTGTCGTTCGGGGACAGGATCGTGCGCGCGGCAATGATGTTTGCCCTTGATGGGCCGCCGTTCCGACCGGTGCCACAGTCGTTCGGGAGCCCGGCTCGCGGTGGTGATCAGTCGCTGCTGGGGGAAATCGAGCCTAGCAGCGTCGACCCGACCTCACCGCCGATCGTGACCAGCCGGGCCACCCGGTGCTACGACCTCCGAGGCGCCTCGCGGCGCGGCTCCCTCCTCTCCTCACCGCTCCTGCCCGGTGGTCAGACCGAGGACGCGGGCGGCGTTGTGGCGCAGGAATTTGGGCCAGACGTCGTCCTTGAAGCCGACGTGGGGCAGCTCGGCCATGATGCGGTCGAGGGTGAGGCCCATCGGGAAGTAGCCGCCGTAGAGGATCTTGTCGGCGCCGCGGGTGTTGGCGTAGTCGATGATGTTCGCCGGGTAGTAGCGCGGGGCGAACGCACTCGTGGAGTAGTACAGGTTCGGCCATTTGAGCATGAGCTTCACGGCGAGATCGGTCCACGGCTCGGCGCCGTGGCGCATCACGAAGACGAGGTCGGGGAAGTCGTACATGACCTGGTCGATGAGCTCGACGCGCTGCGCCATGGACGGCACGCGGGGCCCGGCGATGCCGACGGTGACGAAGATGGGGATGCCGAGCTCGACGCACTTGGCGTAGATCGGGTACATCTGGGGCGCGTCGATGGGGACCTGGGGCTGGCCGCCGTGCGGGAAGACGGCCGCCGCCCGGACGCCCCATGTCTCGTGCGCGCGGACGAGCTCGCGGATGCCGGCCATCCCCTTGTTCGGGTCGCAGGTCCACGATCCGGTGAAGCGGCCGGGATGGTCGGTCAGCGCCCGGCCGGCGACCTGTTCGTTCGCGCTCACGCTTACCAGCGCGATCTCGATGCCGTGCCGGTCCATCTCACCGAGCACGAGGTCGACCGGGTCGACGTCGTCGGGGACGTGGCTGGCGGGGATGTCGTGGAACATGTACTGCGCCGGCATCGCGAACTCCTCGCGTGACTGCCGGTCGCGCAGCACCGCGCGGATCTGCTGGTAGAGCGCGGCGGGATCCTGCGGGAACCCGACCATCGTGTCGATCACCGCGACGTCGAACGGCCGGGGCCGCGCGGCGGACGGGTCCGACGGGAGGGTTGGGGCCACCTCGGCACCTTTCGTGACAGCTGCTGTCGGGACGGGCGCGGCCAGGACGGCCGCCCTGGGCCGGGAGCCGGCGCCGGCCGGACGTCGCCGCGCCTGGGAGCGCCCGGCGGCCGTCGCCGGTGGACGGCTACGACCATAGCCATGATCATCAGTAATGTCGACATCGATATTGACAAATCGACCAACGGGGCGGTCTCATGGCAGGCGTGGGACAGGACGCGTGGATCTTCGACTTCGACAGTCACTACTACGAGGCGCGGGATGCGTTCACCCGGCACCAGGACCGCTCGCTGGGCAGTCGTGGGGTGCGGTGGGCGGAGATCGACGGGCGTACCCGGCTGATCGTCGGGGGCAGGGTCAACAACTACATCGCGAATCCCACGTTCGATCCGGTGGCCCGGCCTGGGGCGCTGTACTCGTGGTACCGCGGGAACCCCGAGCGTAAGAGCATTCGGGAGGCGTTCGGGGCGCTGGAGCCGATCCGGGCGGAGTACCGGGACCGGGACGCCCGGGTCCGGGCCCTGGACAGGCAGCGCGTCACGGGCAGCCTGCTGTTCCCGACGCTCGGGGTCGGCCTGGAGGAGGCCCTCAAGGACGACCCGGACGCGGCGGCGAAGGTCTTTCACGGTTTCAACCGGTGGCTGGCGGAGGACTGGGGCTTCCGGTATCAGGACCGGCTGTACGCGGTTCCGTACGTGCCGTTGCTGGATCCGGTGGGCGCTGTGACGGAGCTGCGCGCGGTGCTGGACGCCGGGGCGGTGGCGGTGAACGTCCGCAACGCGCCGGTGCCGGTGCCGGGTGGTTTCCGGTCGCCGTTCGACCCGGTGTACGACGGGTTCTGGGGGCTCGCCGCGGAGGCGGGTGTGGTGGTCGCGACCCATGCCGGTGTCGACGGCTACGACGCGCTGGTGCAGATGTGGGAGCCGGGCCGGGAGGAGCAGTCGGTCCTGCGCTCGCCGCTGCGCGGGGTGCTGACGAAGGGCCGCGCGGTCGGCGACTTCTACGGCGCCGCGCTCTGCCATCTGATCTTCGAGCGTTTCCCCGGGCTGCGGATGGCGAGTGTCGAGAACGGGGCGAGCTGGATCCCGGACCTGTTGCACCGGCTCGACGACGTGGCCGGCCGCAATCCCGGCTACTTCAAGGAGCATCCCCGCGACGTGTTCGGGGAGCACGTCTGGGTCACCCCGTTCTGGGAGGACCAGGTCGACGCCCTGCTCGCCGACGTGCGGGTCGACCGGCTGCTGCTCGGTTCCGACTGGCCGCACGCGGAGGGCGTCGCCGAGCCCGTCGACTTCGTCACCGAGTCGCTCTCCAGCCTGCCCGCAGGCGACGTCCGGAAGATCTCCCACGACAACGCGCTGGAGGTCCTGGCCCTCTCGGCGGCCTGACCACGTTGTCTGATTGGCGTTGCCTGGCCGCCTGGCCGCCTGGCCGCGGGAAACCGGCCGCGGGTTGTCGCCCCCCGCGGCCGGTTCGCCTCGCGGCTGCCGGTTGCTACTGGTCGAGCCGGTGACCGCACCAGCGGTCGCGGCCCGTGGGGTCGCGGACGATGTCGTAGCCGGTGCCGGCGGGATTGACGCGCATGAAGGTGTAGCAGGTGGCGAGCTGGCCCCAGTCCTTGGTCATGTCGACGGGGCCGGGCAGCAGGCCGCCGGCGTCGTAGGTGCTGGCGCGCAGGGTGTCGATGAACTGGGCGCGGGTCGGGCAGGGGCCGGCCTTGTCCAGGCCGTAGAGGAACAGGTCGGTGAGGATGTAGGTGACGAGAGCGAGCTCCTGGTCGGGCGGCTGGAGCTCGGGGGCGTAGCTGCTCACCGCCTTCAGATAGTTCTGGTGGGCTGGTCCGCCGATCTCGAAGGGGATGTAGTTGACGGCGGCGGTCAGTCCGCTGAGCGTCTGGCCGTATGTCTTGAGCAGCGACTTGTCGTAGCCGCTGGGCGCGAGCACGACCTTCATCGGCGCGCCCGCCTCCTGGAGGCCGCGGACGACCTCGGCCAGGTCGGTGCCGGCGAAGGCCGCGGTCACGACGTCGGCGCCGGCCTGCTTCAGCTGCTGGCCGAGCTGGACCGGGTTGGTGCCGTCCGGGCTGTAGACGAACCGGCCGGGCACGGTCGGGATCCCGGCCGCGGCCAGGCTGGCGCCGATCTTCGCCCCGATGTCGTTGCCGGACGGGGTGAGGTCGTTCTGGATGATGGCGGCCCTGGTGCCGCCCTGGGCCTTCGCGAAGTCGCCGAAGGTCGAGACCGGCGGGCCGTCGCTGTACAGGTACGCGTAGGCGAACATGTTCCGGTAGGCGTGGTCCGCCCAGAAGGCCTCGGCCGGAATGCCCGTGACCGGGACGCCGTGCTCACGCAGGTAGCCGGCACCCTGGGCGGCGGCGATGGACGCCTCGACGAGCCCGAAGACCTTCTGGTCCTCGACCAGGCCGCGGACGACCGCGAGGTTCTGGTCGGGCGCGCTGGCGTCGTCGCGCCAGGTGTAGGCCAGCTTGCGGCCGTGGATCCCGCCGGCCGCGTTCGCCTCCTCGAGCCGCGCGACGAACCCGCCCCTGGCGGCGGTCAGCGAGGTCGAGCCCGCGCCGCTGCCGGGATAGACGAAGCCCAGCTGGATCTGGTCGTCGCTGAATCCGGGTGTGGTGCAGCCGGTGGCCGGGCCGGGGCCGCTACCCGCGTCGGCCCCGCCGGAGGCGGTGCAGCCCGCGGCCAGCACCGCGACCAGGGCGGTGATTAGCGCCGTCGGCCTCGACCCGCCACTTCGAGGCCCGAGCCGAACAAGGCGCGCGGAAAACCGAGTTCTGTGCACTGACAAGCCAGCTCCCTACCCTGCTGTCGACATTGACGTCGACCTCGATGTCCGCGAACCTTAGCGAGCTGGTGGTGGCATGGTTACGACGGGGTGGGCTACAGGAGATACGGGAGGCGACCATGACAGTGCTCGAGACCGATGCCCGGCCGGCCTTGCTCGCCGACGGGTTCGTGTTCACCGAAGGCCCCCGCTGGCATGACGGCAGGCTCTGGTTCTCCGACATGCACGGCGAGGCGGTCTACACGTCGACGCTGGCCGGCGAGGTAATCCCCGTGCTCCGTACACCGGGAAGGAAACCGTCGGGCCTTGGTTTCCTCCCGGACGGCTCGGCGCTGGTCGTGTCCATGGCCGAGCGGGAGCTGCTCCGGCTCGCCTCGGACGGGTCGTTTTCCGTGCACGCCCGGCTCGGCGATCTCGTCGACGACGAGCTGAACGACCTGGTCGTCGCCGCCGACGGCACGGCCTTCGTCGGCACCTACTCGCTCGAACCGGACACCGGCGCCCTGCTGCGGGTCACGCCCGACGGCCAGGTCTCGGTCGCCGCGGCGAGGATGAGCTTCCCCAACGGCACGGTGATCTCGCCCGACGGCCGGACCCTGACGGTCGCCGAGTCCAAGCGACGTCAGCTCACGGCGTTCGACCTCGACGCCGGCATGAACCTGAGTGGGCGCCGCGTCGTCGCCACCACGCCCGACGCCGCCCCCGACGGGATCGCCCTGGACGCGCTGGGCGGTATCTGGGCCGGGTTCCCCCTCGCGCACGAGTTCCGCCGGATACTGCCCGGAGGTGAGATCACGGACCGTATCCACCTCGGGGAGCGGATGGCGATCGCGTGCACACTGGGCGGTCCGGACCGCCGCACGCTGTTCCTCCTCTCGGCCCGCGACTGGAACTCCGCGGCTCTCGGCGGCGCCAGGACGTCCGTCATCGAGACGGTGCGGGTCCGCGTTCCGGGTGACGGCCTGCCCTGAGCGCGGCCGGTCTCGCGGCAGCACTCGGGCGCAAGGAACGGCTGACCCAGGCCCGCGGGATCACCCCGCGTCGCTCCCGGTGGCGGGGGAGATGGCGCGGGTGGTGTCGTACAACCGCTGGTGGGCGGCGCGGACCCGGTCGGGATCGACCTTGAGGACGGCGCGGTCGTAGGTCAGCAGGCCGTTGTACTCGCCCTCGACGTCCGTCGCCTGCGTGTAGATCGCGATGCTGAGGCCCTGGTCCCGGACGAGGGCGCACAGCTCGTCGACCATTCCCAGGTAACGGTCGGTCAGCCGGTMGCGCGAGGCGGCCCATTCGTAGCTGAACCCGTCGGCCGCGTGCCAGGTGTGACCGGTCACCGCCAGGCCGATGCCGCCGAACTCGCCGAGCGCGCGGCAGCGACCGGCCGAGGCCGCGACGGCGGCCGGGCCGGGGTAGGCGTGCAGGTCGGCGACGTCGCCGGCTCCCGCGTCGACCCAGTGGTTTCCCGGGTCCGCGCTGCCGCTGTTCTCACTGATCAGGCGGGTCGCGTCGAGGTCCCGAACCGTCTGGGCGATGCGCTGGACGTCGTACTGCCCCCAGCCCTCGTTGAACGGCACCCACCCGATGACGGACGGGAAGCCACGGCACTGCTCGACGAGTGCCCGCAGCTCGGCCTCGAACTGCCCACGGGCGGCCTCGTCCGGCTCCCGGTCGTGCGGCATGGACGGCATGTCCTGCCAGACGAGCATGCCGAGCCGATCCGCCCAGTGGTACCAGCGCGCTGGTTCGACCTTCGCGTGCTTGCGGATGCAGGTGAAGCCGAGCTCCTTCGCCACCTCGATGTCGCGCCGCAGGGCGTCGTCCGTCGGCGCGGTGTACACCCCGTCCGGCCAGTAGCCCTGGTCCAGCGGCCCGAAATGGAGGACGAACCGGCCGTTGAGCAGCGGCCGGGGCTCGCCGGACACCTCCGTCACCTCGATCGACCGCATCCCGACGTAGCTGTCCACCCTGTCGGGCCCCGGGGACCGGTCGTCGGCAAGCGTCACGGTCACCCCGTAGAGAAAGGGGTCCTCGGGCGACCAGGCCCGGACGTCCGGGATCGCCACCGTGAACGGCCGGCCGCTGACCCCCGTCCCGGCGGCCACCGTCGCGGCTTCGGCCGCCAGCCCGGCGCGCACCTCCACCCGGACGGGCACCGCGACGTCCGGGGCTGCGACGTCGGGGGCTGCGACGTCGGGGGCCGAGCTTCGGGCCTGGTCCGGGCCCATGTCCGGCGCCGGCCGTGGGTCGGCATCGACCGCGTTCACGACGACGTGAACGGCGCCCGCGGCCAGATCCGGGGTGAGCGTGAGCCGGGAGACGTAGCGGGGCGGCGTCCGGTCTAGCCAGACCGTCTGCCAGATTCCCGAGACCGAGGTGTAGAAGATCCCGCCAGGGTGCCGGCGCTGCTTGCCCAGCGGTTGCCCGCCCCGATCAGTCGGGTCGAGGACGTGGACGAGCACCTCTTCCTCGCGCCCGGTCAGGTGGGGCGTGATGTCGAAGCTGAAAGCGTCGTAGCCGCCCCGGTGCGCGCCCACCGCGACGCCGTTGACCCACACCCGGCATTCCCAGTCGACGGCGCCGAAGTTGAGGTGAACCCGGTCGGCCGCCCAGTCGGGCGGCACCTGGAAGGTGCGGCGGTACCACATCCGCTCGTGGGGCTCCCCGATGCCGGACAGCGCGGACTCGACCGGGAACGGGACCAGGATGCGGCGAGGCAGCCGCCGGCCCACGGGTGGTTCGCCGTGACCGCCGCGACCATCGAGGTCAGCGAGGTCATCGAGATCGCCGAGGCCCGCTGGGCCTGCCGGCCCTCGTTCCCCCCGGAACTCCCAGTGGCCGTTCAGCGATAGCCAGGACGACCGCGCGAGCTGCGGGCGCGGGTACTCCGGCAGCGGACTGCTCGTGGTGGCCGCGCGCGACCAGGCGGTCCTCAGCCTTCTTCCGAGCACCCTCCGAATGCTAGAAGATTTCGCCCGCTCGCCCGGCGTCTATGGACAGAGCGAAAAGGGGCACGACCCGAGCTGGTGGGCCCGGTACGGTCCGGGTATCGGGGCCGGCTGCAGGGGAGGCAGAAGATGGTCGTGCGGGTCGCCGTCCTGACGTTCGACGGGTTCAACGAGCTGGACAGCTTCGTCGCCGCCGCGATCATCAACCGATGCCGTCCGGACGGGCTCACGGCGTACATCACCACCCCGACGCCGGTCGTCACCTCGATGAACGGCGTCGAGGTGACCGGCCAGCGCCCGCTCGACTTCGCCGCGGAGGCCGACGTGGTGCTGGTCGGAAGCGGAATCAGGACGCGGGACGTGATCCAGGACGACCACCTGCTCGGATCGTTCTCGCTGGACGCGACCCGGCAGCTGATCGGTTCGCAGTGCTCCGGTGCCCTGGTTCTGGCCCGGCTGGGCCTCCTGGCGTCGATTCCGACGTGCACGGACGTCACCAGCCGCCCGTGGGTGGAGGCGTGCGGCGTCCAGGTGGTGGACGCGCCGTTCCGCGCGGTCGGGAACATCGCCACGGCGGGCGGCTGTCTCGCGTCGCAGTACCTCGCCGCCTGGGTGATCAGCAGAACGCTCGGTGAGGCGGCCGCCCGCGCCGCGATCGACTACGTGGCCCCGGCGGGGGAGAAGCGGGAAACCGTCGACCGGGTCTTCTCCGTCCTGCGCGCGGGCGACAAGGAACCCGCGGCTCGACCGTGAGCCAAGGCTGCTATCGCTACCGCTACCGCGGTGGCGGCTGTGGCGGCCATCACGTGTTGATCCGGAGCAAACCGGGGCAGAGCCGAGGGAGTCGTTCAAAGCGGCAGGCCACGCCATGCCGTGCCGGCGGAAACCAACCTCGGGAGCCGTGCCCGTGAGCAGTCCCTCCGCGATGTCCCTGCCCGCCCTCGACTCGACGCCCGCGGTGCTCGTCATCCTCGCCGTGGCCGGCACCGCAGGCTTCCTGCTGGCGTTCGTCCTCGACTGGCTCGTCCGGCGCGCCGGACGGCACTACGAGATCGCCGCGGACATGTCCCGGCGCGGCCGGCGGCCCCTGCGGATCACCGCGGTCCTGCTCGGCCTGCTCGTCGCGGCGAACGCGGCGCCGCGCGAGGACTGGACCCTGGCGCTCATCCGGATCCTCGGGCTCGCGCTCATCGGGGGGTTCGCCTGGCTGACCACGGTCGCCGCGTTCGTGCTCGAGGATCTCGCGCTCGCCCGCTACCGGACCGACGTCGCCGACAACCGGCACGCCCGCCGGGTCCGCACCCAGGTCACGCTGGTGCGCAGGATCACCACCGCCGTCATCACGGTCATCGCGGTCGCGGCGATGCTGATGACCTTCCCGAGCGTCCGGGTCGCCGGCGCGAGCATCTTCGCGTCCGCCGGCGTCGTCGGCATCGTCGCGGGCCTGGCCGCGCAGACCTCGCTGGCCAACATGTTCGCCGGCCTGCAACTGGCGTTCACCGACGCGATCCGGGTCGACGACGTCGTCGTCGTCGAGGACGAGTGGGGACGCATCGAGGAGATCACCCTCACCTACGTCGTCGTGCACATCTGGGACGACCGTCGGATGATCCTGCCGTCGACCTACTTCACGACGACACCGTTCCAGAACTGGACGAGGCGGGAGTCCGCCGTCCTCGGCGCCGTCGAGCTCGACCTCGACTGGAGCGTGCCCACGGAGGACCTGCGCGCGCAGCTGCACGAGGTCCTGGCTGGTACGGAGCTGTGGGACGGCCGGGTCGCCGTCCTGCAGGTGACCGACGCGGTCGCCGGATACGTGCGGGTCCGCGTCCTGGTCAGCGGGAAGGACGGGCCGACGGTCTTCGACCTGCGCTGCCTGGTGCGCGAGGCGATGGTGCGGTGGCTGCGCGAGAACAGCCCGGCGTCGCTGCCGCGGACCCGGATCGAGCCGCCCTACCCGGACCTCGTCAAGAGCCCGGG
This sequence comes from Pseudofrankia sp. EUN1h, assembly GCF_001854645.1. Lineage (NCBI taxonomy): Bacteria > Bacillati > Actinomycetota > Actinomycetes > Frankiales > Frankiaceae > Pseudofrankia > Pseudofrankia sp. EUN1h. The sequence goes on from NZ_MBLN01000076.1 coordinate 8,997, forward strand.
ACGGCCGGGCTCACCCGCCGCCACCGGGACGGCKAACGGGCATCGGACCGGCGAGCGCGTGGCCGTCGGCGTGGCCGCGGGCCGCGGGCCGGACGGCGAGCGCGGCGCCGCGACGGGGCCGCCCCGCGCGGGCGCGCCCGACGGCGGCGACGCGCGGCTGTTCGGCGGCAACCTGGAGGCGGAACGGCGGTCTCGGACCTTTAGCGAGACCGCCGAGACGGATCCGTGATACGTCCTACAGGTGACGGGCGGAGCATCCAGACCGATCACCGTCGCGTTGGTCGACGACTATGACGTGGTGCTGGCCGGCGTAGCCCGCATCCTGGCGCCCTATCTGGATCGCGTCCTCGTCGTCGAGATCGACACGAACCGCCCGGTCGCCCAGGACGTCGACATCGTGCTGTACGACTCCTTCGCCCAGCCGGAGGCCGGCGGCGAGGAGATCGCGGACATCCTCGCGAACCGGCACACGGGCCGGCTCGTCATCTACACCTGGAACTTCCACACGAGCCTGGTCGAGGGTGCCCTCGCCCGGGGCGCGAGTGGCTACCTGTCGAAGACGCTCACCGGCCGCGAGCTCGTCTCCGCGCTCGAGGCCGTGCACGCGGGCGACATCGTCGTGAGCCCGTCGCCGCGCTCCCGCGCCACCACCGGCCAGGACTGGCCGGGCCGGAACGAGGGCCTCACCGAACGGGAGGCTGAGGTCCTCGCACTGATCACCCAGGGGCGCAACAACCTCGAGGTCGCGAAGATCACCTGCCTGAGCCCGAACACGGTGAAGTCCTACATCCGCGCGCTCTACCGCAAGATCGGTGTGGCCAGCCGCTCCCAGGCCGTGCTGTGGGGCGTCAACCACGGATTCGCCCCGGACCACCACCGCATCCAGTCCTGGCGTGCCATCCCCTGAGCCCGCGAGGCGTGCCGGAACGGCGGCCCGCGAGGCGCGCCGGGCTCAGGCGTTCGCGGGCTCGGCGTAGGTGTTGGTCAGGACGTACTTCTCCATGAACTGGCGCTGCCAGTCGTAGGCGGTGACCGGCTCGAACCGGGGGCCGTCCGCGCCGACCATCGTCGGCACCGGGGCGACGACCGTGTCGACACTCGGCAGGAAGAACATGGCGATCGACTGCCGCTGGTTGGCCGGGGTCGGGCCGGCGACGACGCGGTGGACGGTGGCCGGGTAGCGCCCGTTGGTCCACCGGCTGAGCAGGTGGCCGATGTTGATGACGAAGGCGTCCTCGCGCAGCGGCACGGTGATCCATCCGCCGTCGAGGCCGCGGATCTGCAGGCCCTCGTAGTCGCCCCGCTGGTGCAGCACCGTCAGCCCGCCGGAGTCGGCGTGCGGTGTGAGCAGGACGTCCTCGTGGTCGGCGCGGGTGGGCTGGGGCGGGTAGAGGTTGGCGGAGAACAGCGTGACGTCCTTGGCGAACGGCGCGGCGAAATGGTCCGCGGGCAGGTCCAGGGCCTGGGCGAACAGCGACATGAGGGTACGCGCCAGTTCGCGGGTGGCCTCGGCGTACCGCCGCCAGGTGGCCCGGAAGCCGGGCATCGCCTCGGGCCAGACGTTGGGCACGAAGTAGTCGGGGTGCCCGCCGACGGCGCCGTCGGCCTCGGCGGCGGCCAGGTCGTCGTAGGTGATGAACTGCAGCGCCCGGTTGAGGACGCGGCCCTGGCCGTCGATCTCCTCGAAGAGGCCGCGCTGGCTGGCCCGCGGCCGGACCAGGGCGCGCCGCTCGTCGTCCGGCAGCGCCGCGATCTGGTCCATCGTGGCGTACGCGGCCTCGACGAGGGCAGCCGGGACGCCGTGCCCGACGACCTGCAGGAAGCCGACCTCGGCGAGGGCCCGGCGCAGCTCGGCCACGACCGGGGCCGTGTCGGCGCCGGCGAGCACCTGGCCCAGGTCGATCACGGGGATCTGGATCTGGATCTGGTTCATGTTTACTGCCTTTCGGGTGTCGGCCGGCGGCGCCACCGGCGTCAGGCCGCGCCGCCGTTCGGGGTGATCGTCTCAGCGGTGACGTGGTCGGCGTCCGGGGACAGCAGGTAGGCGACGGTGGCGGCGACGTCCTCGTCCCGGGGCAGGCCGAGCAGGAAGATGCCGGCGAGCGTCTCGCGGGTGGCGTCGTCGGCCGGTCCGCCGTTCATGTCGGTGAAGTGGATCCCCGGGGCGACGAGGTTCACCGTCATGCGCGGGGCGAGCTCCGCCGCGAGCGCCTGGGTGAAGCCGACCAGCCCGGCCTTCGCGGTGACGTAGTGCACGGCGCCGATCTTGGCGCGGCCGGTGGCGGTGACGATCCCGCTGCCGATGTTGACGACCTTGGCGGCGATCCGCCGGCCGGGCAGTGGCGCCAGCGTCGACGTGCCGGCGCGCAGGCACTCGCGGGTGACGAGGAACGCCGAGCGCAGGTGAGAGGTCATCATCTCGTCCCAGCTGGCGACGTCCATCTCCTCGACCGAGGAGCGGCTCATGATCCCGGAGTTGTTGACCAGCAGCCGGACCGGGCCCGCCTCGGCGACGATCCGCGCGACCATGTCCCGCACGGCCTCCTCGTCGGTCGTGTCGGCGCCGATCGCCAGGGCGCTGCCGCCGGCGGCGCGGATCCCGGCGGCCACCTCGTCCGCGAGGTCCTGGCGGGCGCGGTAGTTCACGACGACGGTCGCCCCGTCGGCGGCGAGCCGGCGGGCGATCGTGGCGCCAAGCCCCCGGCTGGAACCGGTGACCAGGGCGACGTGGCCGGAGAGGACAGGCACAGCAGGCTCCTCAGCGATCTGGGGACCGGTACCGGTACCGGGCTCGGCCCCGGCCCGGGGCCAGAGGGCGCGTGAGCGGAGATCATTTCGCGAGTCCTCTGGCCCGCTAGGCGAGTGCGGCGCGCACGGCGGCGGGCCGCGCCAGCCCGTAGTGGCCGCGCAGCGTCGTGGCGGTGTACTCGGTGCGGAAGATGCCGCGTCGCTGCAGCTCGGGCACGACCAGCTCGACGAAGTCGGCGAGGCTCTCGGGCAGCAGCAGCGGCATGAGGTTGAACCCGTCGGCGCCACCGCTCTCGAACCAGGCCTGCATCTCGTCGGCGATGTCGCCCGGGGTGCCGACGACGAGATGGTGGCCGCGGGAGGCGGCGAAGCGGGCGGCGAGCTGGCGGATGGTCAGGTCCTCGCGGCGGGCCATCGTGACGATCATGTCGAACCGGCTCTGCCCGCCCTCGGTGCCTGCGCCGACGTCCGGCAGCGGGCCGTCGACCGGGTGGCCGGTCAGGTCGAAGTCGAGCAGGACCGACAGCTGCCCGATGCCCTGCAGGAACGCGTTGAGGTGCATCATCCGGCCGGTCACCGCGCCCGACCCGGGAGCGGGCAACCGGAGGCCGGGGAACGTGTCAGGCGTGCGGGTTGTGGCCGGCCTGCACCACCAGTGCCCGGGCGGTGCGGCCAGCGCAGGCGCGCCAGCGGTGCCTTACCCCGCCGGAGAAGTAGAGGACGTCGCCGACGCCGAGCAGGTGCGTGCCCTCCGCGTCGAGGTCCACCTCGAGCTGGCCCGAGAGGAGGTAGATCATCTCGGCGGTCTCGTGCTCGAAGTACTCCTCGTAGCGGCCGGAGGTGACCGTGAACTCCACCGGGTACATTCCGCGGGTCCCCGACACCAGTGGCCGGGTGACCCCCAGGGCGTGCCGATGGACCTGCCCCTCCCCGCTGCGGCGCAGCGACACCCGTGGCGCCGTCGAGTCCTCCCCGGCGGCGGCGAGYAGGCCGGGCGCGGTGCTGCCGAGCGCCCGGGCGATCCGGTGCAGCGACTCCATGCTCGCCCTGGTCAGCCCGCGCTCGAGCTGGCTGAGGAACGGGTTCGACAGCTTGGAGAGGTCGGCGAGCTGGACCAGGGTGAGCCCCTGCTCGCGCCGCAGCTTCCGGATCACCGCCCCCAGCCGGATGCCGATGTCTCCGAAGGCATCCGCGGGGCCCGGCTGGACGGACTGGGGCTTCTGCACGGCGACTCACGTTATCTCCCGCGGGTACCCGGCGCTCATGCCCTGGCACCGCCCGTGGCGCCCACCAACGTGCCCGGGACCGCGGCACGCGCCGGCTCGGACGCGGCGGTCGCGGCGGGCTGGCCGTTGAAGCGGAGCATCACCGCCTTCTCCAGCAGCCCGATGCCGATGTAGAGGACGGCGGACAGGCAGGTCACGACCACGACCTCCGACCACAGCGTCAGGTAGTCGGACTGGACGAGCGCCTGCACCRTGCCGTAGCCGAGGCCCTGGCCGGTGGCGAGCCATTCGGCGAGCAGCGCGCCGGTGATGGCGAGTGGGGCCGCGGTGCGCAGCGAGACGAACAACGCCGGCAGCGCGGTCGGCGCCTGCACCTTGCGCAGGGTCTGCCAGCGGGACGCCCCGAGGGCGCGCATCATGGCGGTCGCGTCCCGGGAGGAGGTGGCCAGCGCGTCGCCGACGTTGACCAGCGTCGGGAAGAAGGTGACGGTCCCGGCGATCACCGTGACGCCCAGCAGCCCGCGGCCGAAGATGAGGACGATGACCGGCGTCATCGCGACCAGCGGGATGGAGCGCATCGCCAGGGCGACGCCGATCAGTGACCGTTCGACGACCGGCCAGAGGTAGAAGGCGACGGCGACGACGACCGCCACCCCAGCGCCGCCCGCCAGGCCGATGAGCGCGTCCTTGGCCGTGGTCCCGGCCTGGCCGAGGATGTCGCCGATCGGCGCGTCCTTGCCGGTGAGGTACTCCCAGACCTGCGGCGGGGTCTTGCCGATGAACGACGAGACGCCGAAGGCGACGAGGAACAGYCACCAGATCGCCAGCACCGCGACGAACGAGGCGACGGTGGTGCCCACCGAGCCCACCGCCCGGGCGGCCAGGCCGCGGTGGCGCCCGGAGGTGGAGGCGGTGGAGGCCTGCACGTCGCGCACGTTCAGCTCGCCCGCCCAGGGCAGCAGCCGGCGGCCGGCGAACCCGATCAGCCAGTAGAGGACGCCGGCGACGACGGTGGCGGTGACGGCGGTCGCCCAGGTCCGCTCCACGTTGAAGCCCTGCTGAGAGTTGATCATCAGGACGCCGAGGCCGTCGTCGGCACCGATGTACTCGCCGATGATCGCGCCGAGCAGCGCCGCCGGGGCGGCGATCTGCAGGCCGAGGAACAGGCTCGGCAGGCCGGCGCGCAGCCGGACCTTGCGCAGGGTGGCGACCCGGCCGCCGCCGGAGGCGGAGACGACCGCGAGCCAGGTCCTGTCGACGCCGCGCAGGCCGGTGGCGAGGTTGATCAGGGTGGTGAAGAAGACCGCCATGCCGGCGAGCACGATCCGGGACGTGCCCGACGAGAACACGATCGCGAACACCGGGCCGATCGCCACGATCGGCAGGCAGTAGGACACCACGCCGATCTGCAGCAGAACCCGTTCGACGGGGGGAACGACCAGGGCCAGCATGGCGGCGGCGACGGCGAGCAGGTTGCCCCACAGCCAGCCCTGGGCGGCCGCGCCCAGCGTCGCCCTGGCCGAGTTCGCGTAGAGGCTCAGCCCGTCGGAGCCGAACTGCCGGGCGACCTGCCACGGTCCCGGCAGGCCACTGTCGCGTCCGACCAGCACGCTGCCGAGGAGCTGCCAGACGGCCAGCACGACGACCGTGCCGGCCAGGCCACTGGCCGTCCGCCCCCATCGCCGGGTCACCGCTCGCTCATCTCCGTGAGGACGTCGTCGGTCGACAGGTCCGCGGGCGGAGCCTGCGGCTTTGTCTCGGTCGCCGGCGCGGCGGCCGGCTCGTCGGGTTCCGCGGGCGCGCCCATCGCCTCGCGGACGTACTGGCTCCACGGGGATCCGGCCGGGTCGAGCTGGTTCTCGAGCCGGTAGCCGCCGGCCGCCCACCAGAACCGCTGGTCGCGGCCCATCCGCACGCCGCGGCGGGTGTGGTGGTCGACGTGCATGTCCTTGACCTCGACCCGCCGCTCGCCGCGCTCGGTGACGGTCTTCGCCCAGAAGGCCAGCTCCATGGTGGTGCGGTCCTTCTTCGCGGCGGCCAGCAGGCGGACGGCGTGGACGGAGTACATGAACCGCTCGATGTCGACGGTCTGCCGGATCCGCTGGTCGTTCATCGCGGCCAGCAGCATCGGCGCCTCGGGCAGGCCCATGCCGACGTCCTCGACGGCGATGATCTCGAGCCGCCGCCACAGCAGCTCCTCGGTCTGCGGACCGGTCTCGAACAGCTCCCAGGCGGCGAGCACCGCCTCCTCGACCAGGCCGCGGCGGATCGACTTCTGCAGGACGGACCGGATCTCGTCGACGCGGAAGCCGTTCACCGTGACCGCGCGGCTCCAGATGTCCTCGTGCTGGTCCGGGCTGGGCATGGTCAGCTCACCGTCGCCTTGCCGCCGTAGACCTCTTCGAGGACGGAGGTGTCGAACAGGTCCGGCTTCGCGGTGATGCCCGCTGCGGCCAGCGACGTGATGGTGCCCGCGATCAGCTCCTCGCTCATGGTGCTCAGGCCGTGCGCCTTGGTGTCGTCGGTAACCATGATCGCGTTGGTGGACGCGGCGCACTCCTTCTGCTCCGCGAGCTCCAGGCCGTTGCCCTTGCCGTAGGTGTTCACGGTCAGGTCGGCGACGAGCTGCGGGTCGGCGACGGCGTCCTGCCAGCCCTTGAGGTCGGCCTTTAGGAAGCGCACGATCTGGTCGCGCTTGGTCTTGTCGGTCAGCGAGTCGGCGCGGGCCGTGTAGGTCGCGGTCATCACCTCGTAGCCGAAGTCGGCCAGCAGCATGACGACCGGCTCGGTGCCCTGCTCCTTCATCCGGATCACGTCGTCGTTGACGTAGGCCCAGAAGCCGTCGACATCGCCGGAGACCACCGGGGTGATGTCGAACTGGACGGGGACCTTGGTGAGCGTCGACGCGTCGACTCCCGCCAGCTTGAGGAACGCGGCCCAGGCGACCTCGTTGGAGGCCTGGATGCCGATCTTCTTGCCGGCCAGGTCCGCGGGTGTACGGATCGGCTTCTCCGGCCGGGACATGATGCAGAACGGGCTCTTCTGGTAGTTCGCCCCGATGATCTTCAGGTCGGCGCCCTTGGCGACGGCGTTGGCGGTGAAGTCGGGCGAGCTCTGTCCGAGGAGCGCCTTGCCGGACTGGATGATCGGGTCGACGGCGGTGTTCGGGCCGCCCGCGAGCAGGTCGACCGCCAGGTTCTGCGCCTTGAAGTAGCCCTTGCTGTCCGCGATGTACTCGCCGCCGAACTGGAAGTTCTTGATCCAGCTGAACTGGTAGCTGATCTTCGTGAGACCGCTCGAGGTGGTCGACGACGAGTCGTCGCCGCAGGCGGCCAGCAGTGGCCCGACGGCGGCGACACCGGCGGCGCCGAGCCCGGCGCGAAGGAACGAACGGCGGTCCATGATGGCTTGCTCCCTGGAGGTCGAGGAGGAGGCCGGCCGGCCTCGTTCTTCGTGCCACGTTCTTCGTGCCACGAAATTCTTCGTGACATGAAGATTCCAGGACCTGGTTGMGCCGCGATTTCTCGACAGTTGCACCCCCGTACCGACCGCGACCGTGTCCGAGCACACATCGACCGTCGGTAAAGGCCCAGGTCGGGACGGTCGCGGTGCTTCGGACGGCCCGGACGGCCCGGTGCTCGGAGGGTCGCGGCGTTCTGGACGGCCTCGGCGCTCAGCCGGGGCGCGGCACCCGCCAGGGTCAGCGGGCCTGCCCCTGCGCGTCCAGGTGGTCCCGCCAGGAGCGGCGCGGGTCCCAGTCGAACAGCTCCCGTGCCCGGGCGATCGAGTAGCCGGACGCGTCCGGCCGCTCCAGCTCGCGGACCTGGACCGTCGGGTAGTGCCGCGCGACCGCCGCCCGCAGGTCCCGGCCGCCGATGTTGTCCGGCTGGGCGGCCAGTACCACCCGGTGGCCGGCCGAGTCCGCCTCGGCGGCGAGCACGACCAGCTCCGCCAGGTCGTCGAGATCGACGTAGGACCAGAACACCGGGCTCGGCAGGTCCGGGTCCCGCACGAACGGGCCGAGGTTGCGCTCGTAGTTGCCCGCCGACTGCACCCACGCCGGCCGGATCGACACCGCCGTCACCGCGGACCGCGCGACGAGCGCGTCGCACAGCTGCTCGGCGAAGTACTTGGCCTGCGCGTAGGGGTCGAGCGGCAGGTTCGGGTGCTCCTCGTCGATGGGGCAGTAGTCCGGGATCCGTGGCACCGGCGCGAAGGTGAACCCGGGGACGCTGTCGCTGGAGATGTTCACCAGCCGGGCCGCGCCGCCGTGGGCGCACGCCTCGACCATGTGGAAGGCGGACGTGACGTTGTTCGCGAACACCGTGTGCGCCGGGTTCTGGCGCGGCTCGGGGATGGCCGCCGCGTGCACCACCACGTCGAAGCCGCGCACCACGGCGAACGCGTCGCCCGCGTCGGTCAGGTCGGCCTGGATGTAGGGGAGCTCGCCGGGCAGGGCGCTGTCGTAGACGGGCGCGCCGCGGTCGGTGCCGACGACGTCGTGGCCGGCGGCGACCAGGGCCGCCGCTGACGCGCCGCCGACCTTGCCCCGCACACCGGTGACGAGGACCCTCACGCGGCACCCCCGGACAGTCCCAGGGGCGAAGGCCGCCGGGCGTGCGAAGATAGATCATTTTCGCGCGCCCTTTGGCCCCCGACCAGCGAGGCCAGCGCCAGGTCGACGTCGTAGCGGATGCCGAGGCCAGGGCGGTCGGGGATCGCGACCTGCCCATCGACGATCAGGTCCAGGCCCGCCTCGAAGTCCGGCGAGAACGCGGCGAGCACGGGCGCCAGGTGGAACGGGAACTCGAGGATGTCCGCGGTCGGCGCCGCCCCTGCCAGCTGCAGGCAGGCGGCGAAGCCGATCGGGCCGTTGTGGTAATGCAACGCCACCCGTGCGCCGTAGTGCGGCCCCACCCGCGCGATCCGGTAGGCGTCCGCGAACCCGCAGATCGCCGGGTCGGGCTGGATCACCGATGCCTCGCCGGAGGTCAGCACGTCTAGGGCGTCGTCCAGGCTGTACAGGTGCTCGCCGTAGGCGATCGGCACCGGCGACCGGCGGGCCACCCGCTGGATCGCGCCGTGGCGGCGCTGCGGCAGCGGCTCCTCGAGCCAGCGCACCCCGACCGCGGCGAGCGCGTCCGCGACGTAGGCCGACGTCGGGCCGTCCAGCCAGCCACTCGTGTCCACGAGCAGCTCATAGTCGTCGCCGAGCCGGTCACGCAGCTGCGCCATGACGGCCACCGCCCGGCGCGGGTCCGGCCCGATGCGCATCTTCACCGAGCGCACGCCGCGCTCGACCAGCGGCGCGAGCCGCTCCAGGTGGTAGTCGACGTCGTGCGCGTCGAGGAACGGGCTGCTGCCCGCGTAGACCGGGATCCGGTCGCGCACCMGGCCGAACATGGCGGACAGCGACCGGCCGGTCCGCTGCCCGACGAGATCCCACAGCGCCATCTCCACCGCGCTGCGCGCCTGCGCCGCCGACCACGTCTCGCCCAGCTCGCGGCGCACCCCGGTGCGCAGCCCGTCGATCAGCGCGTCGATTCCGTCGACCTCCCGGCCGAGCAGGCGCGGCGCGAACGCGTCCTCGACGACGGCGGCCAGCACCCGCGGGTACGAGACGCCGAAGCAGTCACAGGCCTCCCCGTAGCCCACCAGCCCCTCGTCGGTCTCGACCCGGACCACGAAGAAGCTCATCTGGGTGAGCGCCGCGGGGTAGGTGAGCGGCAGCGGGACGATACGGGTGATCTTCACAGGCGTGGGTCTCTTCCATGCTCAGGTCCAGGTCGGCGCCGGCAGGCCACCGGCGCGGGGCCGGCGTGTCACTGGCGCGGGGCCGGCGTGCCACCGGCGCGGGACGAGGCCGCGCGGCGGCCGGCCGCGCCCGTGCGCGGGACTCCCCATCCGCAAGCTTCCAGCCGGCCGTGTCCTCGCTGTTTCCGCGTCGTTGCGGCCGCGCGCCCCGCCCCGGCCCGGCGCAGGTCACAGCCCCGCTGGTCCACGATCGGTCAGCGGGGAGGCACCCGGCGGCGCGGCGCCCTCGCCGCGCGGGCACGAGCTCAGGAGCCGGAGCCGCGGATGGCGAGCAGGCAGAGGTCGTCCTCGCGGGTCGCGGGGCCGGCGACGTCGGCGAGCAGCAGGTCGCAGAGCGCGTCCAGGCCGAGGGTGTGGGCGTTGCCCGGAGTGTCGGCCTTTTCGGGGGTGCCGGCGTTTTCGGGGGTGCCGGCGTTCAGCCCCTGCGCCGCGGTCGCGGCGAGGGTCGCCAGCCGGTCGGTCAGGGAGGTGCCCCGGCGCTCCACCAGCCCGTCGCTGTAGAGCAGCAGGTCGCTCGCGGGTGGCAGGGTCATGGTCCCCTGGCCGTAGTCGTAGCCAGGCTCGACGCCGAGCATGGGGCCGTGCACGTCGTCGAGGAAGGTGGCGTCGGTGCTCGTGAGCAGCAGCGGCGGCGGATGGCCGGCGCACGACCAGGTGAGCCGGCCGGTGTCCGGCTCGACCGTCGCGACGATCGCGGTGGCGAGGGTGTCGTCCTGCCCGGCGAGCAGGTGGGCGGACAGCCGGGTGGTGATGGCGGCCGGGACGCGCCCCTCGATCGCGTACGCGTGAGCGGCGTGCCGCAGCTCGGCCATGGCCGAGACGGCGGGCAGCCCGTGGCCGCCGACGTCGCCGACCACCAGGGTGACGGAGCCGTCCGGGCGGACGGCCGCGTCGTACCAGTCGCCGCCGACCTCCACGTCGCGGCCGGCCGGCAGATACCGGGCGACGAGCTCCATGCCGGGCAGCTCGGGCAGCGTCCGCGGGAGGATCGCGCGTTGCAGCGTCTCCACGACCGATCGCTGCCGTTCGTGCAGCCTGGCCCGTTCGATCGCCTGGGCGTAGACGCCGGCGAGCGTGCGCAGGTACGCGCGTTCCTCCTCGTCGAAGGACCGCGGCCCGGACCAGGCGAGGGACAGGACCCCGATGATGCGGCCGGACACGGTGAGCGGCAGCGTCGCCGACGCGTCGATGCCGATCGCGGTGAAGACGGCGCGGCGGTCCGGATAGTCGTTGAGGTAGCCCACCCGCGTCGGGTCGAAGCGCGGCTGCCCGCTGCGCACGACCTCACCGGTGGCGGCCGGGCCGGGGTTGCGGGGGCGTACCCAGATGTCGGTGAACTCCGGCGTGGTCAGCGTGGGCCAGGCCAGGACCCGGCAGGGGGAGTCGTCCTCGCCGAACAGGACGAAGCCGGCGAAGGTCACGGCGGCGTCCGCGGCGGCGGTCCGGAAGGCCACATCGGCCACGTCGTCGACGGTCAGGACCGTGCCCAGGGCGCTGGTGGTCGCCAGCAGGCGGCGCGACCGCACCAGCGCCTGCGACAGCGACGAGATCAGCCCGTCGGCGGTGGGTGGCCTGGCTCGCCTCAGGTTCCCCATGAGCCGCCCTCCTCGGCACGAGGTCGGCACGGTCGCGGACAACGAACCGCCCGGGAGGTGCCGGACAAGGCTCATCGTAACAGCATGTTACTTGTTGTCGCTCACTGTCGATCGTGACGGGCTCGTCCGGCCTCCCTCGCCGTGGTGGTGATCACCTCACGATCAGATCGTCGTAGTTCGGCCTGCGCAGGCGGTGCCACATCTCGTTGCCGGGGAACGGGCAGTTCGTGACCGAGCGGCCGTGGTCGTTGCGGTAGTAGCTGTTCGCGCGCGGGTCCTTGTAGATCTTGAACCTCTCGCGCTCGTCGAGCTGGTCGTTGTACCGCCAGTACGCCTCCTCGGTCACCTCGACGGTGCGCTTACCGGTGAGGAGGAGCTCCTTGAGGCAGTCGAGCAGGAGCCGGGTCGCCATCTCCTGGTGGTTCACGACGCCCAGGCCGCCGTACGGGTTCATGTTCGGCCCGTAGATGAGGAAGAGGTTCGGGAATCCCGGCAGCATCGTGCCGAGGTAGGCCCGCGGGCCGTCCTTCGACCACAGGTCGTGCACCGACTGCCCGGCGCGGCCGAGAACCTCCATGGGCCACAGGCATTCGTTCGCCCGGAACCCGGTCGCGTAGACGATGACGTCGACCTCGTGGTCGGCACCGTCGACGGTCCTGATGCCGGTCGGCGTGATGCGCTCGATGCCCTCGGTGACGAGGGTGACGTCGTCACGCATGATCGCGTCATACATGTTGTAGCTGTTGTCGACCTGCACCGGCCGCGCCGAGAATGGCGGGTGCGGCGGGATCATCTTCTCGACCAGGTCGGGCCGGCTCGCCAGCTTGTTCCTGATGAAGGCGACGCGCTCGTCGCGGATCTGCTTGTTGACCGCGCTGCGGGCGAACGGGTCCTCGAACTCGGGGTCGATCTCGCGCAGCGGCCCCGACAGGTACGGGCCGAGCAGCCAGTTGGTCCGAAACCGCATGAAGTGCGCGTGGTACGGAAGGTTCCGGTCCAGCCAGTGCACCTGCTCGGGGAACGGCGACAGGTATCCGTCGTGACCGAACAGCCACTGCGGCGTGCGCTGGAAGACCGTCACGTGGCCGGCGAGCTTCGCCAGCTCGGGCACCAGTTGCACCCCTGAGCAGCCGGTGCCGATCACGGCGACGCGCCTGCCGCTCACGTCGAGACCGCCGGGCCACCGCGCGGTGTGGAACGACGGGCCCGCGAACTCGTCCATGCCCGTGATCCGCGGCAGGCTCGGGCGCGAGAGCAGCCCGACGGCGCTGATGACCGCGTTGGCCCGCAGCACCTGCCGGCCCTGCGGTCCCTTCGCCTCGACCTCCCAGGTCGCCGTGTCCTCGTGCCAGGTCACCGTCGTGACCTCGGTGTCGAACTGGATGTGCTCGCGCACGCCGAACCGGTCGGCGAACCAGTCGAAGTAGCGCTGGTTCTCGGCCTGCGAGCACCACGGCGACGGGGTGTCGAACTCGACGCCGAGGATGTGCGTGTACGCCCGGCTCGGCGAGTCGACCCGCGCGCCGGGGTAGCGGTTCTCGAACCAGGTCCCGCCGACGCCGGAGTTCTTCTCCAGCACCGTGAAGCTGATCCCGGCGTGCAGGAGCTGGGCCGCCGCGTTCAGGCCGCCCATGCCGCTGCCGATGACGATGACGGAGAACTCCTCGAGCACGTCCGGCGCCGGCGGCTCCTCCCAGTTGAGCCCGCGAGCCCACGGGTCGAGCGAAAGCTCCTCGACCCAGAGCTCCACGTCCTCCTCGGGGAGCGCCTCCACGCCACCGGCGAGCGCCAGGCTGTGCGGCAGCCGCTCGAGCGGGCCGGGGCCGATCGGTCCGGCGCCGGAGTCGCGGTGGGCCTTGAGGAAGGTGGCGGCCCGCGCGCGCAGCAGCGCGATGTCGGCCGGGTCCGTCAGACCGAAGGAGAGATTCCCGCCGACGTAGCCCGGCACCGCTTCGATCTTCGTGGCGGCGACGCTCTCGTCCCCGGTCAGCTGGTAAAGCAGACCCCGAAGCGCCATCGGGTCCGCGTAGTTCACCGCGTCGTCGATCTGCTCGTCGGTGGCTTCGACCAACTCGGGACGGTCGGATAACTCGGGACGGTCGGATAACTCGGGACGGCTGGACCCCTGCTCCGCGACCATGTTCCGCACCTTCGCTCTCGCCTGACGAATGTTGGCTGGCCCGTTGGCTGGTCGAGAAATCGTCAGCCGGTCGAGAAACCGTCAGCTGGCCGGCGGCGGTTCCGCCTGCATATGGCCGGCCATCATCAGCGGTGTCACGGCCATCACCCCGCCGTCCACCGGCAGGACCACGCCGGTGATCCACCGGGCCTCGTCGCTGGCCAGGAACGTGGCCGCCCACCCGACGTCCCAGCCGTCGCCGTTCGTGCCCAGCAGGTTCGAAGCGGCGGCCAGCCGTTGCCGGTACTCGGTCTGCGGGGTGACCCCGTTGACGGAGTACAGCAGCGGGGTCGTGATGTGGCCGGGGGCCAGGGCGTTGACCCGGATCCCCTGCCGGCCGTGCGAGTACGCCATGTCGACGGTCAGCGCGTTCACGCCGCCTTTGGCCGCCGCGTACCCGGCGTAGTTCCCGCCGCGGGAGCCCGTGATCGACCCGATGTTGACGATCGCCCCGGCGCCCTTCGCCGCCATGACGGGCACCGCGCTCTTGCTGGCGAGGAACATCGTCTTCAGGCTGAGGCCGAGTATCCGGTCCCAGTCGGCCTCGCTGGTGTCGACGACGTTTCCCGCGATGGCGACCCCGATGTTGTTGATCAGGATGTCCACCGTGCCGAAGGCGTCGAGCGCGGCACCGACCATGGCGTCGCAGTCGGCGGCCCTCGTCATGTCGCCGGCGAAGACGGCGGCGGTGYCGCCCTCGTTTTCGATGATCTCCCGGGTCTCCTGCGCGCGCTCTCCCCTGATGTCGGCGAGCAGCACCCGGGCGCCCTCGCGCGCCAGCACGATCGCGCAGGCCCGGCCGGTGGCCATCCCGGGCCCGGGTGTCGAACCGGCCCCGGTCACGATCGCGACCTTGCCCTCGACCCGCCCTCGACGCTGCGCCATCACACTCCCTGAACCCTCGCTGACCGGGGAGAACGGTAGCCGACGCCGCCGCGGCAGACAAGTGAGCATTCACTACCCTAGATCCTCGGGCGGCTGTCGATGCCTCCCGCCGATCGGCCGCGGCCCAGCAGGCAATAGGGCATGGCCGGTTCTCTCACCCATGGAGGGTTGGTCCTCGCCGCCCATCGCGTCGACCGGCCCGCTTCGGGTAGGAGCTCGGGATCCTGACCCGAGAGGCGGGAGAGGGGCAAATGGCTAGCAACTACATTGCTTACGACTATCCGGTGCTCGGCGCATTCTGGACCCTGCTCTTGATCTTCGTCTGGGTCGCGTGGCTGGTGCTCGTCTGTCGTGTTTTCATCGACATATTCCGCGACAAGGAGGCGAGTGGGTGGGCCAAGGCGGGCTGGCTTGCGCTCGTGCTCGTCCTCCCGTTCATTGGCGTCCTGGCCTATCTGATCGTGAAGGGCCAGGACATGACCAAGCGCGAGGTAAGGAGCGCGCGGGACCAGCAGCAGCTGCTCAATGCCTATATCCGCGATGTGGCTGCCAGCCCGAGCAAGGGTGTGGACGACCTCACCAGGCTCGCCGAGCTCAGGGCGAACGGCACCATCTCCGAAGACGAGTTCCGGCGGGCCAAGGACAGGATCCTCAGCTGAAGCGGAAACCGCCGGCGGCTTACCGGAGTCCCTCGCCGGAGTCCGGAGATCTTCCACCCGGACAAGAGCGGGCGACCGTCTTCGCGCCGACTGCCGACGCCGGCAATGACGGCGGCGCCGGAATCGGTTGAGCCTGAAACCATGGGCGCGGGCTCAGGCCGGGGACGAGCCGTCGGCTCCTCCCCGGCCCGGGCGGACGCCCATCTACGACGTGTCGCTGTCGGGGACCGCGACGACGTCCAGTGGGAAGTGGCCGCGGCGAAACGGCGGACCACATAGCGCATGCCGGCCCAGTTCACAGGCCGGCTGGCCTCTGAACCACCCCCGCGCCCGCCAGACCGTGATGGGTGTGCTTGATCGCCAGATCTGTATGGCAATCCGAACCAACGAGGGCTCGCGGTTCGGATTCGGCTACAGATCTGGCGATCTTCAGGGGTGGCGGGGTGGGCGGACTACGCCCGACGCGGCAGCGGCGGCGCTGGGGGTTGCACCGGCAGCGTGCCCAACGGATCACCGAGCCTGCGTGCCAGACCTGTCACCGTCCACGGCTCGACCGCCAGCCGGAGAGCCCGCCGCGCCTCGCCGCCCCCGGGCCTCGCTGCGCGGGACCAACTCCCTCACCTGTTTCCTCCCTCGCCGGCCCTGACCGCAACCGCGATGTTCACCACGGTGGACCTACCCCGGTCGGCGCGTCGCGTCGCGTCGCGGCGCGGCGGTCGCTGATCGCCGTTCCTGCCCTCCGATGGCTGTATGCGGGCCCGGATCACGGCCACCGGAGGGCACAAACAGTGATCAAGTCTCTGTCGACGGCGGCTTGATCACAAGATCCGCACAGATCCGTCCGTCGCCACAGCGAAACGACGAACCGCAAACCAGTCGGCGATGTGGATCTCGCCGGCGCCGGGCCACCTAGCGACCGCACGGACGCCAGGCAGGCAGCGACACCCCGCGACGCCGATCCCAACCCGCCCCGGCGCTGTTTCCCAGCCTCATCCCACCCCCGCCTTCGAAGATCGCCAGATGTGTATCCGGATCCGAACTCCGGGCCGTGGCCAGTTCGGATCCGGATACAGAACTGGCGATCAAAGTCGTCGAGCGCGGAGGTCTGGCTGGTTGGCAGGGTGCGGAGCCCAGCGGTCGGCGCCCCGTGGACGTCGCCATCTGGAGACCGGCGGTGTTCGATGTGGCGGAGCGCTGTCATCTGCCATCGGTCATCGACCGYAGCGAAACGGCGAAGCGCATGGCGCATGGCGGTGCGGGTCACACCGGCGCGCGTTGAGTTCCGGCCAACGGTCTGGCCGGTGTCGCGCCTCGTCTGCCGCACGGCCCACCCGGAGGATCAGCAGGTGCGCGACTGGTTGACGGCCAAGCCAGGCCACGAGATGCCAAGCCAGGCCACGAGATAGATCGCTGTTTCGGCTCGCGGCGGTGTGATCAGGCTCTGATTGCGACCCCCTGATAGACGCCATCGGCGATCGCCCTCGCGGCGGCGCTGAGATCTTCGCGTTCCGCGGCGCGCGTCAATGCGGGCGGTCGAGGGTGTACCAGGCCTCGTCGGCCCAGTGGTCGCGATGCCAGTACGTCGCACATGACGTGCGTTCGTGATGCCAGTTGGCGCGCAGCAGGAGACGGATGACCGCCTCGTTGCGCGGATCCACGTTGGCGCGCAGGCGCCGCAGGCCGAGGTCGGTGAAGGCGTGCTCGGTGAGCCGCGCGAGCGCCTCGGTGGCGTAGCCCCTGCCCTGGACTGCTGTCGCCAGGGAGATGCCCAGCTCCGCCTCGTCGCCGTCCAGGCGCAGAGCGATCCCGCCGACGAGGCCGCTCGGGTCGCAGATGCCCTGGTTGACCCAGCCTCCACTGTCTGGCCCGCCGTCCGCGCTCAGCAGGGTGGCGAAATGTTCGCTGGTGTAGGGCAACGGCCACCCCTGATAGCGCGCCACGTCGGGATCGTTCCGGTAGGCGAGCACCGCGGCCAGATCACCAGACTCGACAGGCCTCAACACGAGACGCGCGGTCCGCAGCACGGTCATGACGCGATTCTTCCCGCGCTCGTGACCGCGGCGGGCGACAGGGCGCGCAGCAGCCAGCCCGATGATCGGCCGCCAGAGCCCCGCTGACAGTCGCCCGCACCCGGGCAGCCCACCTGCGCCTCAGCCGACTGCCCAGTCGTCGACGACATCTGACGCCGCGGACCAGCGCCTCCGGCCATATCGGCACCATCGCCCGGCGAGCGTGAGGACTATTTCGTCGTGCATGCCCCGCAGCGGAATGGCGAAGTGCAGAGCGAATAGTGACCTTGGTCATGCGCATCCGGCTGCTGGAGCGCGTTCGCTGAGGCGGTCGGCGCTCACTGGACGACGGCGGCACCAACGCTACTGCCTCATGAGCCGTGAACATCGGTGCGAGCCGCTCACCATCGCGGCGGTTCTCGGAGGTCGACACCGCCGAGCAGAGTTCGCACATCGATGTCGCCCATGGCGGCGCTCCCTTCGCTCCATAATTGCCCGATGGTTCGTCTGCTCAGTGGGTGGACCGGCCCAAGCATCCAAAGACTTCGGTCTCTGTGGCCGCCCGACCGCAGCCTGCCGACGGCGCTGCCTCCGACGATCGGCCTCATCGGCATCATGATCACGGGCCTGATGACGATGGGCGATCCGGGAGGCGGGGGGCCGGCGGCATCCGGGCACGCGTCAGTCAGCCTCCACCTCGACTCACGTGGCGGCGCCGTGCTCGAGGTCTGGCTCGACGACGAGGCCGACTGGCGCCAGACCAGGACGGTCGCCCAGTCGGTTGCCCGGCTGATCCTGACCGAACCGCGAGAGACGCTCCCCAGAGTCGTCGATCCCGATGGCGGCCCGCTGCTCCGAAACGGCGGGTGGTGGGCCGCCGAAACACGACTGGATGACGTCTACCCGCTGACGCCGGAACCGGCCTTCGCCTTCGATCCCACGAAGGTGGTGACAGGCCTGCACGGGCTCGGCTACCACTGGGTGGACCTGGAGATCTCCAGCCCCTGGCCGGCGACGGCGCGGTGGTCACGGCAGCCGGACGACGACGGGGACCACTTCGTCCCCGCCCCCACCTGGTCGTGGTCGGACGTCACAGCCGTCGGCCCGATCCCCACCGGACAGCTCACGATGCATCCAGACAACGCGGCCACCGGCGACCACGCCTCCGCCACCTACCGGGACCCCTCGGTCGGCTCGCCGCCACCGCCGTGGCTCGCGCCGGGAGCGGCGAGCACCGCACTGGTACTCACGGTGCTTGGCGCGGCGTTCTGGCGCCGCCAACCGGTCGTGCCCCTGGTAGCGATCGTGGTCGCGTACATCGGCCTGCTGATCGCCTACTTCACCTACCCACTGCCGTCGGACCGCGCCGACCTCTCGGGACCGCACGCCGAAACCCTGCGGGAGTGGGTCGCGGCGACGCCGGGCCTGGGCGTGACCGCCCTGATCCTGGACCTGCTGATCTTCATACTGCTGGTCGCGGCCTCGGCGAATCGTGGCTACCACCCCGTCCGACGGCCTGTGTTCCAACCACCGCCGCGCTGGCCGCGGCCACCAGACGGCTGGATTCCCTATCCAGGCTGGCGCCCCGATCCCTCCTGGCCGAAGGCGCCCTTCGGCTGGCAGTTCTGGCGCMCCCGCGGACAGCCCCCCGACCCGCCGCGGTCGCCATCAGGCCACGTCCCCTGAGGTGGTCGACGGACGATCGTCCCCTTGGATCTCTTGGGCGTTCGGTGTTCCGGTCACGCGGTGGAGACTTCCGGAACATTGTCCTCGGCCACGGTTCGCAGTAGCCGGGTCCGTGCTGGTTCCGTGGTTCCGGCTGGTCAGGGAATGGTGGTGACCTCGACGCCGGCGGCCAGGAGCTCTCGGACGGGGGCGGCGGTCCTGGGGGCGTCGGTGATCAGCAGGCTGATCTGGTCCGGTGGGCAGACGCGGCCGAAGGTGACGTGACCGAGCTTGTCCGCGGTGGCGACGAGGATCGTGCGCCGGGCGGCGCGGACGGCGGCCCGCTTCACCTGGACGTCGTCGAGGTCGTGGGCGGTGGCGCCGGTGGTGGCGTCGACCCCGCAGCAGGACAGGATGAACGTGTCGTAGCGCAGTTCCTCGAACGTGCGCACGGCCAGCTCGCCGTGGAAGGACAGCTCGCCCCTGCGGACCTGGCCGCCGGGCATGAGCAGCTGGATGCCGTCCTGCGCGGCGAGGCGCCCGGCGGCGTGCAGCGAGAGCGGCGTGACGGTCAGCTGGCGGCCGGCCATGGCCGCGGCGACGGCGACGGCGGTCGTCCCGGTGTCCAGCGCTACCGTCTCGCCATCCCTGAGCAGCTCCACGACGGCCGCGCCGAGCCTGGCCTTGGTCTCGGTGTCCGCGAGGGCGCGCACGGCGTAGGGCGGTTCGACTCCGCTGAGCGGCGCGCTGACCGCGCCGCCGTGCACCCGGCGCAGCGCGCCCTGGGATTCCAGCTGCTCCAGGTCGCGCCGCACGGTCATCTCGGATGCCCCGGTGACCTTGGCCAGCTCGGCGACCGAGGCGCGGTTGCGCTCGCCCAGCACCGTCAGGACCAGCCGGTGCCGCTCGGCAGCGTTCACGGGTCGATTCTGCCCGGACAGGGCTGGCTCCGGGTGGCTCGTGGGGCCCGCCGGGCCCAACCATGGTCGATCATGTCTTCTTGGTGAGCGATCCGTTGACATATAAACATTCTAAATGTTCGTATGGTCACTATGCCCGTGCGATCTCGCCTGTCGACGTCCGGTCCGGTCAGCGCCGTGGCCGTGGTCGCCTCCTGCGTCGGCTTCATGGTGATCGGGGCGCTCCAGGCCCTGTACGGCCCCGCGATCCCCGAGATCCGTGCGAAGTACGGCGTGGCGCCGGGCGCGGCCGGTCTCGGCCTGTCTGCCCACTTCGTCGGTGCTCTGGTCGGCGTCCTGCTGTTCTTCCGCCTACGGGGTCGGATCGGCAACCGGGGTCTGCTTGGCCTCTCCTACAGCCTCATGGCCGCCGGGTCGCTGGCATTCGCCGCCGCGCCGACCTGGCCGATCGCGCTGGCGGCCGCGACCGTCATCGGTCTCGGCTTCGGTGGGATCGACTACGGGCTCAACCAGCTGTTCGCTACCGGCTTCGGACGACGAAGCCCGGCGATGCTCAACCTGCTCAACGCCCATTTCGGCATTGGCGCCATCGCGGGACCGGCGCTGGTCGCCTGGCTCGGTGCCCGGCACTATCCGTGGCTCTTCGCCGCCCTGGCTGTGCTCAGCCTGTTCCTCCTGCCCAGCCTGGGTGGTGTGCGATCCCGCGACCGTGCCGCGCCCACCGCCGCGCCCATCGGCACGCCCGGATCCACCGCGCCCGGATCCGTCGCGTCCGGATCCGTCGCGTCCGCACCCGCCGCCGTGCCGGCCAGGCTGGTGCCCGTCGTCGCCGCGTTCGTCGTCATCTACGTGCTGCATGTGGCGATCGAGACGGGAGTGGGCGGCTGGGAACCCACTCAGCTGCAGGCGGTCGGCTATGGTGCCTCCGCCGCCGCGCTGGCCACCTCGGCGTACTGGTTCGCGATGACCGTGGGCCGTTTCCTGGCCATACCCCTCAGCCTGCGATTCCCGGCGCCCCTGCTCGTGACCGCGAGCTGCCTTGGCATGGCGGCCTGCCTGGTCGCGGCGCCCGTACCCGCGCTCGCTCCTTACGCGTATGTGGGAGTCGGCCTCTTCATCGCACCGATCTTCCCCACCGCCCTGCCCTGGCTCACCCGGGCGGCCCCGACCGTCGCCTCGGCGAGCGCCTTTGTCATCGCCGCCTCCATGATCGGCGGCGTGGCGTTTCCCCCGCTACTCGGCGCGATGATCGACAAGGCCGGCGTCCGGCTCGTACCCGTGCTGCTTCTCGGGTTCGCGCTGGTCTGCGGCGCGCTGAGCGTCTGGCTACGCCGCGCCACCGCGACCCCGACCGCCGGGAGGCGTTCACGGCAGGGCCGGCGCCGGTTTCCCGAGCAGGTAGCCCTGACCGTAGAAGACGCCGGCATCGATCACGGCGTCGCATTCGGCGGAGGTCTCGATGCCCTCGGCGACGACAGTTCCGTCGATCTCCCGGGCCAGCTGGACCAGACCGGTCGCGAGAGCGCGGCGAGCGGGGTCGCGGTTGATGCCGCGAGTGAGGATGTGGTCGAGTTTGATGATGTCCGGCCGCAGCTTGACGAGCTGCTCCAGGCCGGAGTATCCCGTGCCGGTGTCGTCGATCGCGATCTGGATACCCAGGTCGCGGAGATGGTGGATGGCCCGCATGGCCGMCGGCTTGGCGATGCAGTTCTCGTGTTCGGTGATCTCGATGATCAGGCGGTTGCGAACGGGCAGATCATGGACGAACTCGACGATCGCCGTCGCGATCGTGCTGGGTGAGGCGTTGACGGCGAGCCTCGTGCCACGGGTGAGGTGCGGCAGCGCGTCGAGGGCACGCTCAATGGCGATCATCTCCAGCTCGACGCACAGTCCGACCTGGTCGGCGTCGAGAAACCAGTCCTCGGTGTTGTGCACCCGCCCGCCGCATCTGTTGGGGAAACGCGCGAGCGCCTCGACCGCGGTGATGGCGCCCGTGTCGAGCCGGACGATCGGCTGGTACACGATTCTTGGGCCGCCGGCGTCGATGAGATCGCTGATCGCCGACCACACCTGGCTGCGCGCCTCCCACATATGTCGCAGATCGAGCAGGGAGTCACCGAGAAACGCGGCCGTCAGGCGCAGGAACTGGTTGTGGCGTTCCTGTAGCGCCGGTCGAGCCCCCCGGGCCAGGCAGAGCAACAACCCGTATGACTCGTCGGCAGGGTCCGTCAGCCCGGCCATCGCGTAGGCCCCGACCTCAAGAGAGGCCAGGATATTTGCCTTCCCCGTCCCGGGATCCAGAGGAACATTGCAGGACATCGAGGGGAATAAACCCTTTTCGACCTCGTGGCAAAGATCTCTGCAGTGTCGGATGGTGGTGCCGGGCGCCAGGTGAAACCTTCTTCCGTCGCCGGCGATGACCTGGACGACCAGCAGATCGCCGTCCCACATGCCCAGAACGGCGACATCCATGTCCATATGCAGGCGTAGCACGTCGAGCAGGTCGGTCACCTTCCTGTCCGGTGCGATCACCTTTGCGCGCGGGCCGAACGTCGTCGTCACCATCACGTCCTCATCAGGTCTCCAGCCGGGTCTGCCCGAGGGATGGTCGGCCAACCATCCGGGTCCAATGGACAGCGGCCCATACCTCCTCGTCGGCGTGGCGGTGGGGAGAGCCGCGTGGYAGCATCCGGTGCGCCGGCTGGCAGGCCCCAGCCGTCCCATCGAACCGAGGCGGGCTGATTTCCGATGAGCCGCGGGTCAACTGTTCGCTCCGTGACGTACGACCTGCYGAGATCGCTGGGGATGACGACCGTCTTCGGCAATCCAGGGTCGACGGAGGAGCCGTTCCTTCAGGACTTWCCCGCCGATTTCACCTATGTCCTCGGTCTTCAGGAGGCGTCCGTCATCGCCATGGCCGACGCCTTCGCGCAGACCACCCGGCGGCCGGCGTTGGTGAACCTGCATTCCTCGGCGGGTCTCGGAAACGYCCTCGGCAACCTGGTCACGGCCTACCACGGCCACACCCCGCTGGTCGTCACCTCGGGCCAGCAGCACCGTGAGCTGGTGATCGGCGAGCCCTACCTCGGGAACCGCGACGCGACGACCATGCCGAAGCCGTGGGTGAAATGGTCCTACGAACCCGCCCGCGCCGAGGACGTCCCCGAGGCGTTCATGCGTGCCTACGCGATGGCGTGCCAGCCCCCGGCCGGCCCCGTACACCTGTCCATACCGCTCGACGACTGGAACGTCCCCCTGGCTGGCCCGGCCGTCGTGCGCGGCGTGAGCACCGCCGTCGCGCCGGACGCCGAGCGGCTGCGCGACTTCGCCCAGCGCGTGCGCGCGAGCCGGCGTCCCGCGCTGGTGTTCGGTCCCGACGTCGACCGCGCGGGCGGCTGGCACGCCGCCGTCGCGCTCGCCGAGAAGCTCCGGGCGCCGGTGTACGGCGCGCCGCTGCCGGACCGCGTCTCGTTCCCGGAGGACCATCCGCTGTACCAGGGGCCGCTGGGCATGTCCCTGAAGGCGGTCAGTGCCCGGCTGGCCGGGCACGACCTCGTGGTCGTCGTCGGCGCCGAGGTCTTCCGCTACTACCCCTACGTGGCCGGCGACATCCTGCCCGCCGGCACCTCGCTGCTCCAGGTCACCGCCGACCCGGCGGTGGCGGCCTCGGCCCGCGCCGGCGACAGCATCCTCGGCGACCCTCGGACCACCCTCGAGCTCCTCACCGAGCTGGTGGACGAGGGCGTCCGGCGCACGCCCCCCGAGCCGATGCCCCGTCCCAGGACGCTGCCCGCGACGCCGAGCAGGCCGCTGACGGCCGCGGAGGTGCACGCGGCCGTCAGCGAGATCCGCCCGGCGGGCGCCGTCCTCGTCTACGAGTCGACGTCGACGATGGCCCAGCAGGTCGAATGGCTGCCGACCGTCGAGCCCGACTCGTTCTTCGCGACGGCCAGTGGTGGTATCGGGTGGGCGGTGCCGGCGGCGGTCGGCGTGGCGCTCGGTGACCGCGTTCGCGGCGTGCGCCGGCCGGTGATCGGCATGATCGGGGACGGCTCGTTCCAGTACTCCGTGCAGGCCGTCTGGACCGCCGCGCAGCACGCGCTGCCCATCGCCTACGTCGTCCTGCGCAACCGGGAGTACTCGGTGCTCAAGTCCTTCGCCGAGCTGGAGGACACGCCAGGCGTGCCGGGCCTCGACCTGCCGGGGCTGGACATCGCCTCGCTGGCGCGGGGTTTCGGCTGCCGAGGAGTCGACGTCGAGACCACCGGGGAGCTGGAGAAGGAGCTCACCGTGGCGCTGGAGACCAGCACCCCCACCGTGATCGTGGTGGAGACCCGGCCGCAGCACGCCGTGCTCTGAGACCGCGCCGCGCGTCACCGACCCGCCGGTTTTCGCCGCGGTGTCAAGGGGGGCACCCCGAAAGCCGGCGACAGGCTGCCAGGACAAATTCCGTAGAAATTGTTCCGCATGCTTTCTTCTGTCCGGCGGATGACATTCATGATATTGGCCAAGGTGCCGTTTGCTCGTGCATTGTCGACCGTAGATAACGGGGGTTATCGCCAGCCGCGGACGGCTGGACCGACTTTCGGAGGTAGCGGTGCACGGCATCGGAGACGCCCGGCGCATGCGCCGGGCGGTGTGTGGCGGTCTGGCCGCGGCGGCCCTGGCGGTCGTCGCGACGGCGTGTCAGGACGGTGGGCTGACGGCTGCCCCGGCCGCGACGTCGCCGGCGGTGAGCGCGCCGGTGAGCGCGCCGGCGCCGACCACCGCCGCGCCGGCCCGCCAGCTGCGCGCGGGCGACTACGTGCTCACCGCGGGGGCGGAGACCGAGGGCTTCGAAAGCTCGGGTGGCGTCGAGGACGAGGACCCGGGCAACAGCGCGACGCGGGCCGAGATCGCCAGGTGCGTGGGCGTGAACGACTTCAACCCGCCGGCCCCGTCCGACGAGACCAACGGCGACACCTTCGTCAACACCGAGGAATCAGAGTTCCAGGCCTCCAGCCGGGCGAAGATCCTGCCCGCGGAGCAGATTCGGCAGAACGCGGAGATCGTGACCAGCCCGCGCTTCGGCGACTGCTACCGCGGTGGCCTCGAGAAGGCGCTCGCGGGCGCGGACTCGAGCGGGTTCACCTACGAGATCGTCTCTGTCGAGACGCCGGCCCCGCCGCGTGGCGCCACGGCGTTCGTCCGGACCTCGATGGGCGTCACCGACGAGAACGGCACCTACGGCTACGTCGTCGACACGGTCTACTTCTACGTCGGCCAGGTGGCCGTCGAGCTGCAGGTCACCAACGTCCAGGACGTGCCGCCGCCCACCACCGAGCAGGGCCTGATCGACCAGATCGCCGACAAACTCACCGACCAGTAGCCGCCGGCGCTCAGCACACCAGCGCTCAGAACGACGGCTCCGTGGGCTCCGCCCGCCGTCCCGGCTCGACCGGGATGGCGGGCGCCGAGTCGGGCGTGGAGTCGGGCGCCGAGTCGGGCGCGCCCGGCGGCTCGCCGGCGTCGCGCGTTCCAGGGGGCACGTTGGCGAGGTTCTTCGCGACGTTGGGGCTGAGGCCCTCGGGCCAGGAGACGAGCCTCTCCAGGACCCAGTAGACGCCCGAGACGACGATCACCGCCAGGGTCACGTGCAGCAGCAGCGCCATCGCGATGCCGGTGATCGCGGCGACCCGCCAGTAATGCCCCCAGAGGACCGACAGCGCCGCCGGCAGCCCGACCGCGGCCGCCGCGCCGGACAGCAGCTCCACCCACCACGGACGGTCGCCCATCCAGGGCAGCACATTCCACACGTCGAACAGGTCCAGAGTCGCCAGGCTGCCGAGCGCGACGACGGCGGTGACCGTGAGCGTGGCCAGGATCCGCCACCACCAGCGGTGCCGCCGGGCGACCCACAGCGTCCCGAGCTCCGCCCCGGTCCAGATCAGCCAGCGCCGGATGACCGGCGTGCCGAGCTCCCTCATGGCATCCCGGAGGATCCGGTCGGCCTCCTCCCGGGTGACCGGGGGGCCGAGGTGGGTGGGGATGGAGGGCTCGCCGTCGGCGATCACCAGGCCGTCGTGCAACAGGACCGCGGGCAGGTGGGAACCCAGCCCGGGCACGAGCCAGGCGAACACCGAGGGAATCGAGGCCAGGTCGGTCAGGAACGTCTCCGGGTCGGCCGGTACGACGAACGGCTCGTCGTACTTCGGGTCCCAGTAGCCGAACTGGCGGATGATCTGGAACTCGTTCCCGTAACGCCGCAGCACCAGCACCAGCTCGCCGCCGGTCTCCGCGTCGAAGAACCCCACCCGCCCGGCCACCCGACATTCCCCCTGACGAACCAGACGCCGTCTTCCAGACCTCTCGGCGATCATGTCACGCTCCGTCGCGGCGCGCGGTCCGACCTCGGTGCACGGTCTCCGGGTGGCCCAGAGACCGTGCACCGGAGGCGTCCGCTGTGATTCGCTGCTGTGATTCGCTCCCGGGGAGAGTGGTCGCATGGTGCCATCGGAGCCGCTCGGGCGGCCGACCATTCCCGAGCTGCTCGGGCGCGCGGTGCGCGAGTTCGGCGACACGCCGTACGTCATCACGCCGACCGACCGGCTCACCTACGTCGAGGCCGACCGGCGTTCCGCGTCCGCCGCGCGCTGGCTGCTCGGCGCGGGGATCGGCAAGGGCTCCCGGGTCGGGCTGTTCTTCACGAACGACACCGAGTGGGTCACCTGGTGGCTCGCCGTCTCCCGGGTCGGCGCGGTCGCCGTGCCGCTCAGCACGCTGTACACCCCGGCCGAGATCGGCAAGGTGCTGCGCCTCGCCGACGTCGGGCTGCTGGTCGCGCCCACCCAGGTGCTCACCATCGACGTGGCCGAACGGTTCGAGGCGGCGCTTCCCGGCCTGTCCGGCCAGGAGTCCGCGCGCCTCCAGCTGCCCACGGCGCCATACCTGCGCCGCATCGTGCTCACCGCCGCGTCCGACCGGCCGTGGGCGGACGCCTGGGAAGCGGGCTCCTGGGGCGAGGAGGGCCCGGCGCTGGCCAGCCCCGAGATCCTCGCGGCCGTCGAGGACGAGGTCACCCCCGCCGACCTGGCCATCATGATTCACACCTCCGGCTCGACCGCGGACCCGAAGGGCGTGCTGCACACCCACGGCACGGTCGTCCGCCAGACCTCGACGTGGCCGGCCGCGATTCACCACCTGACTGGTGTCGCGGGCGCGCCGAAAGTGCTCTGCGCGATGCCGTTCTTCTGGATCGGTGGCCTGCTCGCCGCGACCGGCGCGCTGCACGAGCCGGCCACCCTGCTGGTGCTCCCACGGCTGGAGGCCGGGGCGGCGCTCGACCTGGCCGAGCGCGAGCGGGCGAACGGAATCGTCGGCTGGCCGGCGTTCACCCAGCAGCTGCGCGAGCATCCGACGTTCCCGGAGCGGGACCTCAGCAGCGCCCCCCTGCTGACCAGCGGCCCGCTGGATCTCGCGATGAACGACGTGCCGGACGGTTTCCCGACCCACCGCAGCCTCACCGAGACCGCCGGCAGCTTCGCCTTCACCGACACCGCGATCGTCGACGACGATGGGAGCCCGACGCCGACCGGCACCATCGGCGAGCTGCTCATTCGCGGCACCGGCGTGATGACCGGCTACAACAAGCGGGAACGCGCCGACGTGTTCGACGCGGACGGCTGGTACCACACCGGCGACAAGGTCTACCGCAAGGACGGCGACCCGCGCCTGTTCTACGTCGGCCGCACCAGCGAGCTCATCAAGGCCGCCGGCGCCAACGTCTCGCCGCTCGAGGTCCAGGCGGTGATCGAGACCTTCGGTGACGTCGCGCAGTGCGTCGTCCTCGGCGTCGATCACCCGGCCCGTGGCGAGGAGGTGTGCGCCGTCGTCGTCCCGGTGTCCGGCGACCTCGACGTCGGGTCGCTCGCGGCCCGCGCCCGTGAGCAGCTCTCCAGCTACAAGGTCCCCACCCGCTGGATCGTCGCGACCAGCGCCGACATCCCCACGCTGCCGTCCGGCAAGCTCAACCGCCTTGGCCTGCGCGCCAAGGTCAGCGACGGCACCCTGAAGTAGCGCCGCCGGCCGCCGCGCTCTCGGGCGACCGCCGACGAGCGCGCGGCAGTCCGCGGGGGCCGGCGCCGCTGGCGATCAGGGGCCGGTGTGCCAGGAGCGGAGCTCGCGCAGGAGCGGGGACTTCTTGTGCTGGTGGTCGCTCATGCGGGTCAGGACGTCGTCGAGGACCGTGACGGCATCGGTGATGTGCGGGCCCTTGTTGAGCATCACGCACTCGGCGCGCCCGGACATCGCCGCATCAGTGATCTCGGCTCTCGTCGGGCGCCCGGTGCGGGCCAGCTGGTCGAGGACCTGCGTCGCCCAGACGACCGGCACGTGGGCCGCCTCGCACAGCCAGAGGATCTCCTCCTGAAGCTCGGCCAGCCGCTCGTAGCCGCACTCCACCGCCAGGTCACCGCGGGCGATCATGACGCCGACGCGGCGCTCGCGCAGCACGGCGAGCAGCAGCTGCGGCAGGTTCGCGAAGGCGCGCAGCGTCTCGATCTTCAGAATGATGCCGATGTCAGCCCGCCCGGCCGCGGCCAACACGGCCCGCAGCCGCGCGACGTCGTCCGGGTCGCGCACGAACGACATCGACACGATGTCGGCGTGCACGGCGACGAACGCCAGGTCCGCCTCGTCCTTCGAGGTCAGCGCCGAGATCGGCAGCTCGGTGTCGGGCAGGTTGATGCCCTTGCCCGCGCGCAGCCGCGCGCCCGCGGGCGGGGCGTCGGTGACCCGCAGTCGCAGGTCGTGGGGCCCGACGTCGGTGACGACCGTGCCGATCTTCCCATCGTCGAACCACACACGGTGACCAGCGCGGATCTGGGTGAACACGTCCGGCAGCGTGCAGCCGATGCGCGCCACGTCACCGGGCGCGGGCGGTTGTGCCGGCGACAGGTCACGAGTCAGGACCAGCTCGTCGCCCACGCCCAGCCGCAGTGCCTGCTCGAGCGCCGGCAGCTCACCGATGCCCGCGGACAGCGTCGGCCGGCCGGACAGCGCCGCGATCGCGGCCCCGGGTACGAGGTCGACCCGCAGCGGAGTGCCGACGCCGAGATAGGTCGTCTGGTCGGTCTCGACCCGGGCGGCGGTGGCCGTCACCTCGGTGACCCGCAGCGAACGATGGGCCCCACGGGTGTCGCGCAGCCGGATCTGGTGGCCCGGGCGCAGCCTCGCCAGGAAGGCACCCGGCACCGGCACCGTGACCGCGCCCGCGGGGACCTCGTCGCGGGACGGCGCGTCGGCCGGCGACGGTGACGACGAGACATCCAGGGCGGGATCATCCGGCGCGCCCGCGCCCGCGCCCGCGCCCGCCGTCGGCGGGGCCGCGTCGACCAGCCAGCATTCCGCGGGCGCCGTGACGCGGCCGTAGGCGTTGCGCGCGGGACGCAGGCGCACGACCCGGGGTCCCGCCGTGAGCGGCCCCGTACGCAGCTTGGGCCCGGCGAGGTCCATCGCCACGAGGCACGGCCGCCCGATCTCGGCCGCCGCCTTCCGCACGTTGGCGATCATCTTCGCCCAGTCACGCGGCTCGTCGTGCGCGCAGTTGATCCGCGCGCAGTCCATGCCCCGCTCGACGAGCGCGCGCACCAGCGGAAAGTCGTCGGCCGCCGACCCCGGCAGGGTGACCATGATCCGGGTCGACCGGCCCGCCGGCGTCGGGCCCAGCAGCGCCTCGGTGCTCGCGATGAGCATCTCGCGGCTTTCGGCGAACGTCGGGACCCCGCCGGTGGCCGGGTCGCCGGTGGCCGGGTTGGCGGGGGAACCATCGGGCACGGCGGGCCCTGGCGCCTCGCCGGCCAGGGCGCGCAGCGCCGTCAGCACCGCCTCGACCGTCGCCAGGACGTTCCCCTCCGACCCGCCCAGCGACGACAGCCCCAGGTCGGTCAGCCGCTCCTGCGGCTCACGCATGTCGTGGCCGCGCAGCTCCAGGTAGTGCAGCAGGTTCTCGGCGTCCCGCCGGTGCGCGGGGTGTACCTGCGCGATCTCGTCGGCGTACCGCCGGGAGCTCGTGACCAGGTCGGTCCGCAGCGACGAGACCAGCGCGGTCAGGCCCGCCAGGTCGCTCACTTCTTGCGCAGGGACGGCGGCCTCAGCAGGTAAAGGACGACCACCACGTACAGCAGCCACATCGCCCATTCGTGGGTCCACGGCATCTCTGCCCCCTCTCGTCCTCAGGAGCGGACGCTTGCCGCCTCGTCACCTCCAGCGTCCCCCGTCGGCGACCGGGGGATGAAAGGCGTGTTACTCCCATGGACCCGTACCAACCGCCCGTGCCGAGGGGCCGGCCGGCAGGTCACCGGCCCCTCGGGTTCACCTGACGCTGGCGCACGGTGGAACCGTGCCGAGCCGCGGGACGGGCGAAAGTGGCGAAGCGCGCCTCCGGAAGCCCACTCCAGGTGTCAGGCCGGGTCCGCCAACCGGGAGCCGGGGACGCGGGCGGTGGGGACGCTGCCCGGCGGCGGGCCGCCGGGTGCGGTTCCCGCGGCGTCCCAGGTCGCGGCCCGTTCCGTCAGCGCCTCCCGGGCGGCCGGGTGGGCGACGTGGCGGATGATGCCGTCAGCCTGCTGCCGGTGGGTCCGGCCCCACAGGCTCGCGGCGCCGTGCTCGCTGACGACGTAGCTGTGCTGGAAGCTGGTGGCCGGCTCGGACAGGTCCGCGACGACGGTCGACGTGGCGGTCTTGGCGTGCCAGCTGGGCAGCGCGATGATCGCGTGGCCACCCCTGGCGTGCAGCGCCCCGGTGACGAAGTCCGGCTGGCCGCCGAAGCCGGAGTAGATCCGCCCGCGCACATAGGAGGCGTTCGCCTGCGCGTGCAGGTCGACCTGCAGCGCGGTGTTGATCGAGGTCATGGCGGGCTGGCGGGCGATCACGGCCGGGTCGTTGACCGTCTCGGTGCGCAGCAGCCGGACCCGGGCGTTCCGGTCGAGCCAGGCGTAGAGCTCGGCGGAGCCGAACACGAAGCTGGTGACGAGTTCGGCCCCGGCGTCCAGCGCGCCGGCCCGGTCGAGGGCGAGCACCCCGTCGGAGAACGTCTCGGTCCAGATCCGCAGGCCCTGGCTGCCGGTCAGCGCGGCGAGCGTCGCGTCGGGCACGGCGCCGATGCCGAGCTGCAGGGTCGCGCCGTCGGGTACCAGCGCCGCCACCCGCTCACCGATCGCCGCCCGCACGCCGTCAGCGTCGGACGCCGCGCTGGACGACACCGCCGCCGGGCTCGCGAGCGGGACGTCCGCCTCGACGGCGAGGTCCACCGCCTCCACGCTCAGTTCGCCGTCGCCGTAGGTGTAAGGCATCCGCGGGTTGACCTGCGCGACGACCAGCCCGCCCGAGGCGCGCGCCGCCTCGACCGCTGCCGGCAGGACGTTGACCTCCGTTCCCAGCGACACCTTGCCGTCGATCGGGGCACTGGTATGCAGCACGACGACGTCCGGGCGGTGCGTGGTCGCCAGCAGCCGGGGGACGAGGCTGAGCCGGCAGGGCACGTACTCCAGCGACGGCTGGCCGCGCATCCCCGGGCCGACGAACGGCGTGACGCAGGTGATGCCCGCTCGCACCGGCAGGTCGCGTTGCGCGTTGATCGCGAACAGCCGGTACGCCTCGACCGCGTCGTTCACCGCCCGCAGCGCGACCACCGGCGTCGCGAAGTTCCCCGACGCCACCACCAGCGGCGCCGTGCCCGCCGCCCCCTCGGACCGTTTCCCCAGGTACCGGGCTACCAGGCCCCCGAACTCCGCCACGCCTACGATGCGCATGCCCCAGATCCTCCCCGGAGCGGGCAGTCGTGGCACGCCGGCCCGGAATACGCCGTTACCTCCACGCTCGGCCCGGACTCCCATCCGCGTCTGACGGCCGCGGCGCGCTCAGACCTGCGCGCCAAGGTCACCGACGGCACCCTCAAATAGCGCCACGGGACGTGGGCCGGCCCATCAGCCGGCGGCGCAAGGCGGGATGCCCTGGATAAAGTTGGTTCATATGGCCGCGTTTCGCACTCATATGCCGCATGGGCCGTGGGCTGTCGTCGCTGGGGCCTCCGAGGGCCTCGGGGCTGCCTGGGTCGAGGCCCTCGCCCGGCGCGGCCTGCACGTCCTGGCCATCGGACGCCGCCCCAAGCCGCTCGAAGAGACGGCACAGCGCCTGRCCGCCAAGCACGAGGTCGAGGTGCGCACGCTGGCCGCCGACCTCGCCGAGCCGGGCTTCGCGGACCGCCTCGCCGCGGCCGGCAGCGGGCTCGAGATCGGCACCGCCGTCTACAACGCGGCCTTCTCCTTCACGGGCCTCCTGCTGGACCATCCGCCGCAGGACGCCCAGCGCCTCGTCGATGTCAACGTTCGCGGCCCGCTGGCCCTCATCCACCAGCTCGTCCCCGCGATGGTCGAGCGCCGCCGCGGCACGGTCATCCTGATGTCCTCGCTGGCCGGCAACCAGGGCGGCCCGGGCCTTGCCGCCTACGCCGCCAGCAAGGCCTTCACCACGTCCCTGGCCGAGAGCCTGCATGCCGAGCTGCGCCCCGTCGGCGTCGATGTCCTCGCCTGTGTGGCCGGCGCCGTGCGCACGCCCGGCTACGCCGCGACCGTGGGGCGCGACGCGCCGGGAACCCTCGACCCCGATCAGGTCGTCGAGGCCGCCCTCGCGGGCCTGGGCCGGATGGCGCTCGTGACCCCGGGCCGCACAAACAAGCTCGCCGCGCTCGTCATGCGCCGTGTGCTGCCGCGCGCCACCGCCACCGCCATCATGGGCCGCGCGACGAAGGGCTTCGACGCATCGTGATCCTTGGGTTCTTTCTGCCGTGGATCCTCTTCGGCGCCATCCTCGCCCTGCACGTCGTCCTCCCCGCCCGCTGGATCGACGGCTACGTGCGCGACGATCGCGGCCAACCGCTGCGCTACCGACTCAACGGCCTCGTGGTCCTCGTGGCCGCGGTCGGGATCGCCGTGCTGCTCGTCGCCGTGAGCGCGGTGCCGGCCGACGAGCTCTGGCGCCACCGCTGGGCCGAGCTCGCAGGCGCCTGCGTCTTCGGCCTGCTGTTCACCGCCGCCCTCGTCCTGCCCGCCGCGGCGACCGGGAAGCCGCCCGTCGCCGATTTCTACCTCGGGCGCCGCGAGAACCCGCGCTGGCGCGGCGGCAGGGTCGACGCGAAGATGTGGCTCTACCTGGTGGGCGCGGTACTGCTCGAGCTCAACGTTCTGTCGTTCGCCGCCCACCAGCGTCTCGCCACCGGCCACCTCAGCGCCGCCATCGCGCTCTCGGCCGGGCTGCTGACCTACTTCGTCGTGGACTACCTCACCTTCGAGAACGTCCACCTCTATACATACGACCTCTTCGCCGAGCGCGTGGGTTTCAAGCTCGGCTGGGGCTGCCTGGTCTTCTACCCGTACTTCTACTGCGTGGGCCTCTGGGCGCGGGCCGACGAGCCCGACCCGCACGCGCCGGCCTGGCTGCTGGTCCTCGCCGGCGTCGTCTTCGCCGCCGGCTGGACGCTCGCGCGCGGGGCGAACATGCAGAAGTTCCTCTTCAAGCGCGATCCCACCGCCCGCGCCTTCGGCCTGCTTGAGCCGCGCGCGGTCAGTGACGGCGAACGCACGCTGCTCTGCGGCGGTTTCTGGGGCGCCGCCCGCCATATCAACTATCTCGGCGAGATCCTCATGGCCACCGGCATCACACTCGCGCTCGGCGCGCCCGGTGATCCCGTTCCCTGGCTGTACCCCCTCTACTACGTCGGCCTGCTCGTGCCGCGCCAGATCGACGACGACCGCCGCTGCGCCGCCAAGTACGGCGCGCTCTGGGACGAGTACCGCTCTCGCGTGCGCTGGCGGATCATCCCCGGCATCTACTGAGCGTCATCGCCGGCCAACCGCACCTCTCGATCTCGTGCGTCGGACCCAGCGCCGTCCCATCCMGTCAGCCGGTGGTGCCGACGGCCGGCGGCGGCACGGCTKCCTGCTCGAGGAGCTGAAGGAGCTCGATCCACCCGGAGAACGGGTGGACGTCCTGGTCGCCGTCGAGCCGGACGTCGCYGTGGGGGCGGCCGTCGGTGGCGCGGTGCAGCGTGACGATGACCCGCATCGTGAKGGTTCCTTCCGCGGGGCGCGGAGTTCGACCTGTGCCGCGAGGTCGACCGAAGGGCCTGACGGTAGCTTCCAGAGGCCGCCGCTGGCACCGGGGATTACACGGGGTTTTCCACGGGGCTGGCCGTGGGCGTACGCGTGGGGCTCATCCGCGTGAGGCTCATCCGACCGGCGGTCGCTGCTGGAGCGCGACGGCAAGTTGCGTGCGGCGCAGACCGAGCTTCGCGTAGACGTTGCCGAGGTGGAACTCGATGGTGCGCACGGACAGCACCATCTGGTCGGCGATCTCGTTGTTCGACAGGCCGTCGGCGGCCAGCCGGGCGACGTTGAGCTCCTGGGCCGTGAGGCCGCCGGTCACGGCGGCGGGCCGGGCCGGCCTGTCGGCGCCGGGCACGTCGCGGCCCGCCAGAAGCGCCTCGCAGCGCCCGAGGTAGGGAGCGGCGCCGAGGCCGGCGAACAGCTCGCGGGCGGCGCGCAGTGCGGTGACGGCCTCGGCTGTCTGGCCCTCGGCGAGTAGGCACGTCCCGTAGTCGTACTGCAGCAGGGCGCATTCGAAGGGCGCCGGTAGGCCGGCGGCGAGCTTTGCGGCCCGCTGGTAGGCGCGGACGGCTCCCGGGCGGTCGCCGTGCGCCCGCAGGATGGCGGCGCGGGCCCGCAGGCCGGCGAGCTGGGCGCGCAGGTGCCCACGAGCGGTGGCGGCCTCCTCCCACGGGACGAGAACCTGGTGAGCCTCGTCGGGGTGGCCGAGGCGGGCGAGCGCCCCGGCGTACAGGGGCCGCCACGGCAGGGCGGTCGGTTCGATCGGATCCTGGCTGCCGGCGGTCAGGCCGGCGAACCAGGCGAGGGCGGCCGCCGTCGCGGCATGGTCGTCGGCGGCATGCGCGACCCAGGCTCGCGCCATCACCAGCAGCTCCGGCGCCGGGTCGACGCTGGCGGCGAAGACGGTCTCCGCCTGTCCCAGGTAGGTGGCGGCCTCGGCGGCCCCGCGCCCCGCGAGCGGTATGACGGTCCAACAGAGCAGCGGGCCGGCGAGCCAGCCCTGCTCGCTGTCGAGGGCGATGGACGCGCCGAGCGCGCCGTGCGCGACCGCGTCGTCCCAGTGGCCCAGGTGGTACTCCGCGACCGCCAGGTCGAACAGCGCGGACAGCCCGATGCCGAGGGTCGGTTGGTCGCGACGCAGCCTGGCCGCGGCCAGCCGCAGCTCCGCCAGCGCGTCGATCGGTCGATCCAGGGTGAGCAGGAGGATGCCGCGCGTCAGGTTGACCGCGCCGGCGGCCGCGCCGTCCGCCTGGTCCGGACCGAGCCGTGCCGCGGCGGCGTCGACCAGGACGCGGGCGGGCTCCACCCGGCCGCAGTGCAGGTTGCCGGCAACCATCAGGTAGCCGAGTACATACGGAGGGTATAGCGCCGCGCCCTCGTCCGCGTTGGCGGCCCGCTCCGCCCAGGTGGCGGCCGCGTCGTAGCTGCCATGCCGGAACAGGGCGATCACCAGGGACTCGGCGACGAGCCGGGCGAGCGGCACCCGCGGCGTCTGCTCGAGCTCGGCCCAGGCCCGCCGCAACGCGGCCGTGCCGCTGGGGGAGTCGCCGTGGACCAGCGCGAGCGCTCCGGACACGAAGTGCCGCCGGGCCGGATCCGCGAGCGGGCCCGCGGCGGCGGCCGCGCGGGTCACCGCCTCGATCTGCCCGCCATAGAGGCCGACCATGACCGCGTTCGTCAGGTACTCGTCCCGGCCGGTCGCGTCGGCGGTCAACCGGGTGGCGGCGAGCCACAGGTCGGCGGCCGCGGCCCACCTGCCCGCCCGTGCCTGGGCGGCGGCCTCGGCGGCGGCGTCGGCCGCCAGATCCTCGTCGGCCAGTGGGGTCGCCTCGATCCGGTGGCGCAGCCGGGCCATCGGGTCCTCGACGGCCAGCGCGGCCTGGCGGTGCAGCGCGCCGCGCCGCGCCGGCCCGAGGTCGTGGTAGATCGCCGCGCGGACCAGCGGGTGCCCGAACGCGACCCGCATGCCCGCGCCGTCGGGAACCTCGGTGAGCAGGCCGGCCACGACCGCCGGCTCCAGAGCCGTCAACGGGTCGTCGACATCGCCCAACCGGGCGGCGTCGGCGAGCGGGCAGGAGCGGCCCAGCACCGCCGCGGCGACGACCAGCCGCTGCGTCTGTGGCGGGCAGCCGGCCAGCCGTCCCAGCACCACCAGGCCGAAGGAGCGCGGCGCGGGTAACCGTTCGCCGTCGCTGGCGAGGACCTCCGCCGGCAGCTCCTCGATCAACGCCCTGGCATGTAGCGGGTTGCCTCCGGTGAGGTCGTGCACCCGCTTGGCGAGCCTGGCGGAGATCGGGCCTACCCCTACCGCCGGGGCCAGCGCGCGGATCGCCTCGACCGGCAGTCCCGCCAGGCGCAGCCGCCGGCCGGCCTCGGCCGACAGCCTGCGCAGGCTGTCCGACGGCACCGCCGCCGCGCCTGTCGCGACCGTGCACAGGCACAGCACCGGGTCCGCGCGCAGCCGCCGCAGCGCGAAGGCCAGCACCTGCTGCGACGGGATGTCCGCCCACGGGACGTCGTCGACCACGACGACGGTGAGCCGTCCGGCCGCGCCCCACCGGCCGACCAGCGACACCAGCGCGCCGCCGACCCGCATGGGGTCGGCCGTGTCGGTGCCCGCGCGGGCCACCTGGTCCAGCGGCGGCGGTGCCTCGTCCGCGAGACCCGCGGCGAGCTGCGCCACCACTCCCAGCGGCACCGACCGCTCGGCCTCGTCGCCGCTGGCGTACAGCACCCGCGGGCCGGTGTCCCAGCCGTCGCCCAGCCCGTCGAGGAAGCGGCGGACCAGCGTGGTCTTGCCGGCGCCGGGCTCACCCTCCACCATGACCACCCGCAGCCTGCCGGATCGCGCCCGCTCCAGCTCGTCCGCGAGAACAGCCAGTTCCGCCGCACGCCCCACGAAATCGTCCACCCGAGCGCCGCCCGCCTTCTCACGCCACGCGAACCACCGGCCGACGGTGGCCACGACCGGGGGCGAGGAAATCCCCAGGTGTGCATTACCCAGGCAGGCCGCGTCCCCGTGGAAATACCGGTCCGTGAAAACCCGTGGTCGACATCGTCTTCAGCGTGCTCACTTGTTCTTACCATCTTGACCTGCCGGGCCGGGCTCGTCCGAGCATGCGGTCCTTCCCTTCTCACCAGAGGTCGCCGAACCTCGCCAGATCTGGGGGGCGTATGACGGGGCGTGCCGCGTCGACGGTCGAGACGGCCCGGCCGGGGCCTCGTCGGGCGCGCCGGCCGGGGCGCTGCCGCGCCCGCCGGCCGGGGCTGGGCCGGGTGTCGATCGGCGGAGCGACGTGACCATCGACCGGACGCTGCTCGCGGCGATGCTGTCGGGCTACGACCTGGGCCGCGAACTGGGCTCCGGCGCCTTCGGACTGGTGATGGCGGGCCGGCACCGCCGCCTGGACCGGGAGGTAGCGATCAAGGTGCTGCGCCTGTCCTCCGACGGGGCGCGGACCTCGTTCGACACGGAGGCGCGGACACTGGCCAGCCTCGACCACCCGCACATCGTCCAGATCTTCGACTACGTCGAGCAGGACGACATGTACGCCCTCGTCATGGAAATGATGGCCGGTGGGCCGCTGTCGCGTCGACGTTCGGACCTGTCGGGACCGGCTGCCTGCGCCGTCGGGGTATCCGTCGCCCAAGCGCTGTCCTATGCCCACAGCCGCGGAATACTGCACCGGGACATCAAGGCGTCCAACCTCCTCACCGACCCGAACAACCGGGTGAAGGTCGCCGACTTCGGCATCGCGAAGCTGCTCACGACGACGGGCGTGAGCAGGGGCACCTTCGTCGGCACGCCCGGTTACATGGCACCCGAGCAGATCACCGGTGGGCGCCAGCTGCCCGCGACCGACCTGTACGCGCTGGCCGTCACGCTGTACGAGCTGCTCGCCGGGTACCCGCCGTTCGACTCCGACGGCTCGGACCTGCTCAGAGACCATCTGAGAGGCACACCGGCGGCGCCGGCCGGTGTGCCCGGGCCGGTCGCTGCTGTGATCATGCGGGCGCTGGCGAAGACCCCGGCGGAGCGCCAGCCGTCCGCGCAGGCCTTCGCGGCGGACCTCGTCGTCGCCGCCACCCGGGCCTACGGGCAGCACTGGCTCGCCAGGTCCGGGATCGTCGTCCGCCTGGACGACCCCGTCCGCGTCGCCGCCCGCGTGGCCCTGCGTGACACGACCTCCGCGGCCGCCGGGCGGAATGCCGCCTCGCGGGTCGCCAGCTCGCTGGGTGCCGCCGTTCCCCGCGTGACCGAAGCAGGCGGCGCCGGCACGACGGAACCAGGCGGCGCCGGCCTGATGGAACGAGGGACGGAACGAGCCGGCGCGGCGTCCGCGGCGATGGCCGCCGACCGGTTCCGGCCTGCGCGCCTTGTTGGCGCCGTGCCCGCACCGCGCGAGCGGATCTCGTGGGGTGACACCAGCGGCGCCCCGGCGGGTCCG
Organism: Pseudofrankia sp. EUN1h; assembly: GCF_001854645.1. NCBI lineage: Bacteria > Bacillati > Actinomycetota > Actinomycetes > Frankiales > Frankiaceae > Pseudofrankia > Pseudofrankia sp. EUN1h. Next base: position 47,286 of record NZ_MBLN01000076.1, read on the forward strand.
GGGCGTGGCGACGGCCGCCCGCCGCCCGCCAGCGGGTCGGTGCCGGGACCGTACCGGCCGTACCGACCGCTCCGGCCTCGCCGGCCGCTGTCCCTGATGCTGGTCGCGGCGCTGCTGGCCGTCGCGATCGGCGGCGCCATGCTGGTACCGCGCCTCTTGGGGTACACCGAGAAGCCCCCGTCCGACTCGACCTCGACCGTGAGTCCAACGGGCGCCACCAGCCCGACGTTCTCGCCGACACCCACTGGAACCCCGCCGTCGCCGTCGCCGACCGCCACGCCGACGCCGACGCCTACCGTCACGAGATCGTCGCCCGGCCCGACGGCGAGCCAGCCGCGCCCGGTCGTCGCGCCGACCGACGTCGCGGCGACGGCCCAGGACGAGAACAGCATCAAGATCACCTGGACGGACCGCTCGGGCACCGAGTCCGGGTTCACCATCGACGGCGGCTCCGGCCGGCAGAAGAACGTCCCGGCGCACACCGGGACCGGTTCCGTGGTCTATGTCTGGTCCGGGCTGGCGGCCGGCGACACGCTTTGCGTCCGGGTGCGTGCCCGTGACTCGACCGGCGCGTCCGCGTACAGCCCGCCCGAACGGTCCGTCTGCGCGACGACGCCCGCCGCGCCGTCCCCGCCCAGCAACGTCACGGCCGTCGCGTTGAGCACGATCGCCATCATCGTCAGCTGGCAGGACGACTCCGACGACGAGACCGGGTTCACGGTCGACGACGGCACCACGACGCACGACGTCGCGGCGGACAGGACCGCCTTCGTCCTGGCCGACCTCGACCGGGGCGCCCGGTATTGCTTCCGGGTCCGGGCCTTCAACAAGGCCGGCGTCTCCACCTACAGCCCCGCCGACGCCCCGGTCTGCGCGACCACGGTCCAGGACGGGACCTGATCACACCGCGGGCGACGAGCCGCCGTCATCCGAGGCTTCGGTTGGTCCGAGGTCAGGGCGTCACGGTGTTGGTGTCCGTGGGGACACTGCCGCCGTAACCGATCACCTCGGCGCTCTGGCCGGCGGGATTGCGCGCCGCGACTGTGATCTTGAAATATGGGTCGCGGCCGGCTGAGTTGGTCCGCCGATAGTTGGAGCCCGTCACCGTGTAAGTGTTCACGGAGATGGTGTTGTTCGCTGACATGTAGACCCGGACGATGTAGTCGACCACCACACCCGCGCCCCCGGTCTCCGCCGGAGACGCCCAGGTCACCAAGTTGTCCCCCGTAGGATCGCTCCCCGATGGCGACACCTTCGTCACGGTGACATCGCGAGGCACGGAGGGCTGCACGCAGCCAAGAGCGGTGGACGTCGCGGCTGGGGAAGTGCCGGCGGCGTTGCTGGCACTGGCTCTGACGGTCGTCCGGGCGCAGCCGTCGACCTGGATGGTGACGGTGCCGGGGGACGACAGCGACTTGGTGCCGCCCGGGTCGGCGGTGACGACGTAGGTCGACGGCGTGCCCCCGTCGGAGGGCGCCGTGATCGTCACCTGTACTCCGCCTGACACCGATACGACCCGCATTCCCGGCGTGCCGGGTACGTGCAGGGCCGGCGAGTCGCCTTCGTGTCCGCCGCCCGTGTTCCCGCCGCCGCCCGGCTGGACGCCGCCCGCCTGGCCTGAGCCGTTCGACTGGCCCGAATCGGCTGACTGGCCCGGACCGGCGGACTGGCCCGCGCCGCCGTTTGAGGGCGAGGCACCGCCTTGGCCCGAGGTGGTTCCGCCGGCCGGGCGGCTCTGGCCCGAGCGCACCGGGCCCCGCCCCGCGGCGCCGATCGCGTTCGCACCGCCCGGCGACGGAACGTCGCCGCCTCCGGTCGTCTCTCCGTCGTCCCTGACGTTCCGGCCCTTGCCCGGCGGCGCTTCCACGGTCGCGCCGCCGGTGAGGCCCTGCCCGTCGGACGTCAGGTAGGTGCCACGATCGGAGGCACGCAGGGCAAGCGGGACGGTGACGCCGGCCAGCGCCACCATCGCGACGAGCGCGACGATCGCCGGCGCGAGGCGCTTCGACCGGTCCGCCCTCCTGGCGGCTCCCAGGCCTGGCAGGATCCGCGACCCACGCCGTCCCGGGAGGGACGGTGACCTTCCGCCGCCGGGCGGCGCGACGACCGGTTCCAGCCCCGACAGTTCGCCGGCCGGATCGTCGCCTGACGCCACGGCGCCGGACCTGCCAGAAGCGCCGGATGACGTGGACCCGGCGAACAACGTCGGGTGATCCGACACGTCCGTACCCGTGCCTGTGCCGGCCGGAACCACCTGCCGCGCGGTCCGCGGCCCAGTCGCGGACTTCGTCAGCCGGATGCCCCCAGGCGCCGCCGCGGGTGAGCTGGCGTCGACGCCCGCCGCGTCGACGCCCGCCGCGCCGGCGCGCCAGCCGCCGAGGGCGCGAACGATGGCCGGGTACTGGTCGGCCATGGGTTCCGCGTCGCCGAGCAGGCGCAGCAGCAGGCCGGTCGCGGTGGGGCGCTCGTCGGGGTTCTTGTGGAACGCCTCCCGCACCAGCTCGACGATCCCATCGGGCACACCGGTCAGGTCCGGTTCGTCATGGATGACCCGGTAGAGCAACGCGAGCGGCTCGGCCTCGCCGAACGGGGGCCGTCCGGTGGCGGCATAGAGCATGACGCCGGCCCAACGCGAAGATGTCGGCGGCCGCTCCCACGTTGCCGCCGCGAATCTGCTCGGGGGCCATGTAGGCGGGTGTGCCGATCCGGGTGACGTCCTGGCTGACCATCGTCGTCGCGCCCAGCGCCGAGGCGATGCCGAAGTCGATGACGCGCGGCCCCGACGCCCCGAGCAGCACGTTCGACGGCTTGAGGTCGCGGTGCGCGATACCGACGGCGTGAATCGCGGTCAAGGCCGAGGCCATGCCGACGCCAAGGCGTTCCAGGTCGCCCTCGGCCAGCGGGCCGCCCGCGGCGACGGCCTCGCCCAGGGTCGGCCCGGGGATGAACTCGGTGACGAGATAGGGGAGCTCCGCGTCCGGGTCGGCGTCGACCACCTCGGCGGTGCAGAACTTCGCCACCCTCCGGACGTGCGTCGTCTCGCGGCCGAACCGGGCTCGGAACTCCGGCACCCGTGCGTAGTCGGAACGGATTACCTTCACCGCGACCCGGCGTCCCTCGGGCGACTCCGCCAGGAATACCGAGCCCATCCCGCCCTCGCCGAGCAGCCGCAGAACGCGGTATCTGCCGATCAGTCGCGGATCCCCGCCGCGCAGCGGAAACCCCGGCTCGGCGGCGGCCCCCGCCTGGATGGATCCCGCGTCCGCGGCGGCGTCCGTGCCCGTCGCGGATTTGGGCTGGACCTCGTTCATCGTGCCCCCCGTGTAACCAGAACGCCGGTTCCACGCGACGCCTCCCGCGCGCTACCCACCGGCACTGGCAAATTATGTGTGCGGACGAAGAATGCGGCGTCCGGAAAACACGACCCCCGTCGCCCCCGTTTCCAGCCAGGTGGTGCCCGCGCCCCGACGCGTCCGGATCTCAGGATGCGGCATGGAACGGCGCACGGTCGGCGCACCCCGGGGCGTTCGTCGCCATGTTGGCAACGCGGTGACAACGATCCAAGAAGATGGCAATCGGTCGTGGGCGATCACGACGGATCGACTGAGCGATCGGTAATTCAGGCCTCGGACGGGGCCGGGGACGGGGTCAGGGGCGCCACGGTGGTGAAGTCCGTTGGGCCGCTGCCTCGGTAGACGACCACCTCGGCGCTCTGGCCGGCGGAATTGCGTGCCGCGACGGTGATCTTGGTGTACGGGTCGCGGCCGGACGCGTTGCTCCGCAGGTAGCTCGTGCCCGTCACCGTGTAGCTGTTCACGGAGGTGGCGTTGTCCGCCGAGATGGTGACCCGGACGATGTAGTCGACCACCACACCCGCGCCGCCCGTGTCCGCCGGCGGGCTCCAGGACACCAGGTTGTGCCCGGTGGGATCGCTCGCCTGGGGCGGCAGCTTGGTCAGGGTGACATCGCGAGGCACCGAGGGCGCGGTGACCGTGACCGGCTGGGCCCCTGTCCCCGGCGTACCCGGCGCCTGCGTCGCCGGGGTGTCGGCGGTGTGCTGGGGGTCGGTGCCCACGCCCGAGCCGCCGCTGCCGCCGGGCTGCTGGACATTCGGACTGGCTGTCTGGCGCGCGCCGCCACTGGACGGTGCGGTGCTGTGTCCGCCGACGGGCGACCCGGTGCCTGGCGGGCTCTGGCCCGGCTGGGCCGAGTCCTGCCCCAGGACGACGACCGGCACGCCGTCCGAGGCGCCTTCCGCGGCGTCGTTGGCCTTGCCCGGCGGAGCTGCCGCGGTCGCGGTGCCATCGGCGACGTCGGTTCCACTCGAGGCCAGGAAGGCGCTCTGGTGGTTGGTACGCAGGGCGAGGGGAAGAGCGACGCCGGCCAGTACCACCAGCACGGCGAGCGCGATGACCGCCGGCACCGGCACCACGAGGCGCCTCGACCGGCCGGATGTGGCCCGTGCCGCGCCTCGGCGCGGGCCGCGCCACCTGGCCCTGGCGACGGGTGGGGTGGACCCGTCGTCGTGGCGCGCGTCGTCGTGCCGCGCGTCGTCGTGCCGCGCGTCGTCGTGGCGTGCGCCGATCGGCTCCAGGCCGGACAGGTCGGTGGCCAGATCCTCACCGCGCGCGGGCACCTCGGCGCCGTCGCCGGAAAAGCCGGGCCCGCCCGCGGGGACAGGCTCCTCCTTTACGGATTCCTGGGGCGGGGGAGCCGTGCTGGAGTCCGCGGAGTCGGTGTCAGCGGGGTCGGACTTCTCCTGGACGGAGTCCAGGTCGGCGGGAGCGGGGTCGGTACCCGCGCGGTCGGTGTTCGCGGCGGCGGCCTCCGCGGGGACGGGCTTCTCCTGGGCGCAGTCCTGGCGCGTCGGAGCGAGGTCGGTGTCCGCGGCGGCGGTGTCCGCGATCGCCGTGGCTTCGGACCGGGTCTCGCTCATCGTGCCCTCCAGGCGACCAGGCCGCTGACTCTCGTGCGGCGCGGTCCGCGTGCGCGGCGCCCGTCGGTGCCGGCAGAAGTATCGTGCGGACGAAGAATGCGACGTCCGGGTGCGAGGTGGCGCCGCCCTCGTTTCTGGTCAGGATGGCGTTCACCATCGTCGCGTCCTGACCCTAGTGTGTAGCACGGAACGGCGTGCGACGGGCACGCTTCGAATCCGTCGCGATCGTTCTGGCAACGCAAAAACAATTTTCCAAGAAAGCAGCAACTCGCGGTGGCCGCCAGACCGCCGGCGGGGAAACGGTGGCCGGTCGCTCGTGGGTCGTTCGTGGCGCCGGGAAGCTCGACACCCCCCCAGAGCGGCGATCAAGACGGCCGGGTTCGGCGGCGGCGCTGGGTAGGATGACTGGCCGCGGGGTCCTCCGCGACGCCGCGGGCGGCAGGCCGGTGCGCTGTGGCCGGTGCGCTGTGGGACGACCGCTGTGGGACGACACAGCCGGGCAACCCTCGACGAACGGCGGATATGAAGACCTACTCGGGCATCGCGGCGCTCACCGGTCCGGGTCGGCGGCGGCTACTCGCCCGACTGCGCGCCGTCGATCCGGCCATCGCCGACGTGTCCGCGGAGTACGTCCACTTCGTGGATCTCGCCGAGGACGCTGACGGGCCCGGCGCTGGCGGTAGCGGCGCGGACCGGCTGACGGCCGAGGACGAGGCGCGGCTGCGCGGGCTGCTCACCTACGGCGAGCCGTTCGCGGGGGAGCGGGCCGGCGCCGCCCGGACGCTCGTCGTGCTGCCCCGCCTCGGGACGATCTCGCCGTGGTCGTCGAAGGCGTCCGACATCGCCGCGGCCGCGGGCCTCGCCGCGGTCCGCCGGATCGAGCGGGGCACCGTCTACCATCTGCCCGGCCCCGGCTCGCTCGACGCGCAGGCCCTCGCGCCGCTGCTGCACGACCGGATGACCGAGATCGTGACGGGCTCCGTCGAGTCCGCGGGCGCGCTGTTCGCCGCCGGGCAGCCCCGCCCGCAGGCCGAGCTCGACCTGCTCGGCGCGGGCATCGCCGCGCTCCAGGAAGCGAACCGGACACTCGGCCTCGCGCTCGCCCCGGCGGACCTGACCTACCTCGCCGAGCAGTACGGCCGGCTCGGGCGCAACCCGACCGACGTCGAGCTGATGATGTTCGCCCAGGTCAACAGTGAGCACTGCCGGCACAAGGTCTTCAACGCGAGCTGGGTCGTCGACGGCGAGCCGCGCCCGAAGAGCCTCTTCTCGATGATCAGGAACACCCACGAGAAGTCCGGCGAGAACGTGCTGTCGGCATATTCCGACAATGCCGCCGTGGTGCGCGGCACCGTAGCTCCCTGGTTCTTCGCCGACCCCGAGACCCACGAGTACCGGCGGCACGAGGAGTCCGCGCACATTCTCGTCAAGGTCGAGACGCACAACCACCCGACCGCGATCGCGCCCGGCCCCGGCTCGGCGACCGGCGTCGGCGGCGAGATCCGTGACGAGGGCGCCACCGGCCGCGGCTCGACCCCGAAGATGGGCCTGGCGGGCTACACGGTCTCCAACCTGCGCATCCCCGGTGAGGAACTGCCCTGGGAGGGGCCGGAGCGACGGCCTGGCCGCATCTCCTCCCCGCTGGAGATCATGATCGAGGCGCCGCTCGGTGCCGCCGGCTACAACAACGAGTTCGGCCGGCCGAACCTCGTCGGCTACTTCCGCGCGTATGAGACCGACGGCGGCCCCGGTGGCCGCTGGGGCTATCACAAGCCGATCATGATCGCGGGCGGCATCGGCAACATCCGCGCGGCGCTGGTGCGCAAGAACCGGCTCGAGCCCGGCGACCTGGTCGTCGTCCTCGGCGGCCCGGCGATGCTCATCGGCCTCGGCGGTGGCGCCGCCTCCAGCATGCAGACAGGCGCCGGCGACGAGGACCTCGACTTCGCCTCCGTGCAGCGCGGCAACGCCGAGATGCAGCGGCGAGCCCAGGAGGTCATCAACGCCTGCTGGGCGCGCGGCGACGCGAACCCGATCGTCTCCATCCACGACGTCGGCGCCGGCGGCTGGTCGAACGCGCTGCCCGAGCTGGTCCACGACGCCGGCCGGGGCGCCGTCTTCGAGCTGCGCGACCTGCCGAACGCCGACACCGGCATGTCGAGCCTGGAGATCTGGTGCAACGAGGCGCAGGAGCGTTACGTCCTCGGGATCGCCGCCGCCGACCTGGACACGTTCCGTGAGCTCTGCGAGCGCGAACGCTGCCCGTTCGCCGTCGTCGGCACCGTGACCGACGAGCCGCGGCTCGTCGTGCGCGACCGGCTGTTCGACAGCGCGGCCGTCGACGTGCCGATGTCGCTGCTGTTCGGCGAGGCGTCCCGGCAGACGCGCACGGCCCAGCGGCGGCCCGTCACGGCGGCGCCGTTCGACGAGACCGGCATCGCGGTCACCGAGGCCGTGGAGCGGGTCCTGCGGGTCCCGGCCGTCGGCAGCAAGAAGTTCCTCATCACGATCGGCGACCGGACCGTCGGCGGCCACACCGTGCGCGACCAGCTGGTCGGCCCGTGGCAGGTCCCGGTCAGCGACGTCGCCGTCACCGCGTCGGCGTACGGCAGCCGTGCCGGCGAGGCGCTCGCGATGGGGGAGCGCACCCCGCTGGCGACCGTCAGCGCGCCGGCGGCGGCACGGATGGCGGTCGGCGAGGCGGTCACCAACCTGGCCTGCGCCGCCGTCGCGGACCYGTCGGACGTGGCGCTGTCGGCCAACTGGATGGCGGCCGTCCAGGTCGACGAGCAGCAGGCGGCGCTGTTCGACGCCGTCCACGCGCTGGGGGAGGAGTTCTGCCCGGCGCTCGGCGTGCCGATCCCGGTCGGCAAGGACTCGACGAGCATGCGCACCGTCTGGTCGGACGGCGACGGCGAGGCGGCGGTCACCTCACCGGTGTCGCTGGTCGTCACCGCGGCGGCCCCGGTCGCCGACGTCTCCCGGGTGCTCACCCCGGCGCTGGCGCGGGACGAGGCCAGCTCGCTGGTGTTCGTCGACCTGTCCGACGGGCAGGCCAGGCTTGGTGGTTCGGCGCTCGCGCAGGCATATGGCCGGGCCGGGGACGGCGCCGTCGTCCCGGACGCGGACGCGGCCCGCCTGCGGGCCTTCTTCGCCGCCACCCGGCCGCTGGTTCACGACCCGGCCGTCCTCGCCTACCACGACCGTTCCGACGGCGGCCTGTTCGCGACCCTCGCCGAGATGGCGTTCGCCGGCAGGGCGGGCGTCGACGCCGACGTGACGGCGCTGCCCGGTTCGGTGCTCGGCAAGCTGTTCAGCGAGGAGCTGGGCGCCGTCCTGCAGGTCGCCGACGCGGCGCTGCGGCGCGTGGTGGCGGACCTGGCCGCGGCGGTCGGCGATCGGAACGTGCACGTGCTCGGCAGGGTGACCCGCCAGCAGCGGGTCGTCCTGCGCGACGGTGGCGCCGTGGTCCTCGACCGCGGCCGCGCCGAGCTGGAGCGTGCCTGGGCGACGACCAGCTACCTGATCCAGCGTCTGCGCGACAACCCGGACGCGGCCGACCAGGAGTTCGACGCGATCCTCGACGACGACGACCCGGGCATCTCGGAGCGCCTCACCTTCACCCTGGCCCGCCCGTCGTACCCGAGCCGGCCGCGGGTCGCGGTGCTGCGCGACGAGGGTGTCAACGGCCAGGTGGAGATGGCCGCGGCGTTCGACGCCGCCGGCTTCGACGCGTTCGACGTCCACATGACCGACCTGCTCGCCGGGCGGGTGACACTGGACGGCTTCTCCGTGCTCGCCGCGTGCGGCGGCTTCTCCTACGGCGACGTGCTCGGCGCGGGTGCCGGCTGGGCGAAGTCGATCCTCGCGCACGCCGAGCTCGCCGCCGCGTTCCGCGCGTTCTTCCACCGGCCGGACACGCTGACGCTCGGCATCTGCAACGGCTGCCAGATGGTCGCCAGCCTCGGCTCGCTCATCCCCGGGGCGACCGGCTGGCCGGCGCTGCTGCCGAACGCGTCCGAGCGGTTCGAGGCCCGGGTGTCGAGCGTGCTCATCGAGGACTCGCCGTCGGTGCTGCTCGCCGGCATGGCGGGCTCGGTGCTCGCCGTGCCGGTCGCGCACGCGGAGGGCCGGATGGAGTTCGGCCCGGCCGGCCCCGGCGCCGTCACCGCCCGCTACGTCGACAACCACGGCAAGCCGACGCAGGAGTACCCGGCCAACCCGAACGGCACCGCCGGGGCCGTCGCCGCCGTCACCTCGGACGACGGCAGGGTGACGCTGATGATGCCGCACCCGGAGCGCGCCTTCCTGACCCAGCAGCGCTCCTGGCTTCCCGTCGGTACTCCCGGCGGATCGCTTCGCGATCAGCCGGGTCCCCCGGCCGCCCCCGCCGGTGGCGACGGCGAGTACGGGCCCTGGCTGCGCCTCTTCCAGAACGCGCGCGCCTGGCTCGGCTGAGACAGGGCGCAGCACTGTCCGGCGTCGACGGCCGTCACGTGCTGGCCGGCGCGGTCAGCGGAGCCGGCAGCATGTCGCCACGACACGGCGACGGCGACTGCCGCGGCCGTCGCTCCCAGAGCGAACGGTGCACGTACTCCCGCGACCGTGGTCAGGGCTGACGCGATCGGACCGCCGACGGCGGTGCCCCCGAGCATGACGAGAGCGAACAGCGACATGACCCGGCCCATCATCGCGGGTTCGCCGGTCTGCAGAACGGCGATCACGGACATGAGGAAGAACGACCACGCGATGCCGATGCCCGCCAGGCCGACGAGCGCGATCGGCGCGGTGGGAGCCGTCGCGGTCACGATCATCGCGGCCACCATGGCCAGGTTCGTTCGCGCCATGGTGTGCCGGCCGGGCATACCCCGAGCGGCCGCGGCGAGCGTGCCGACGAGGCTTCCCGCGGTCACCGCCGTGAAGGCGGTGCCGATGAGGGATGCTCCGCCGTCGAAGGCGGCCCGGATGAAGATCGGCACGGTGACCTGAAAGGTCGCGGCGAAGGTCGCGACCACGGCGAGGGCGACCAACGGCGTCCGGAGACGCGGCGCGTGCCACAGATAGCGGAGCCCGTCACGGATCTGTCGAGGCGCTCGCGCGAGCCGGGGCGAGGGCCCGACCCGGATCGTGGCGAGCAGCGCGACGTCGGCCAGGAACGAGAGGGCGTTCAGAGCGAACGTGGCCGTGACGCCGACGTGGGCCAACGCCAGCGCGCCGAGTCCTGACCCGGCCGTCATGCCGGCCAACATGACAGTTCCGCTCAGCGCTGCCGCGCCCGGCGCGTGGGCCGGCGGCACGAGCATCGGCACCAGGGCCCGCCTCGCCGGCGTGTCCAGTGCGTTGACCACGCCCCAGATCGCGCTGAGCAGACAGACGACGGGCAGCGTCAGGACGCCCGCCATGGACGCGGCGGCGTACGCCAGCGCTACCAGGCCGAGGCCGGCCTCGGCGGCCATCAGCAGCCGGCGGCGGTCGTACCGGTCGGCGACGGCCCCGAACCACGGTCCGAGGAGCAGGCTGGGCAGGAACTGCAGGGTCACCACCCATCCCATGGCTGCCGGGGCGAGATCGACCACCACCCAGGCGAGCGCGACGACCTGCGCCCAGGAACAGGGCACCGACACCAGCTGGCCGAGCAGGTAGCGCCGGAACGCGGACGAGCGCAGCGGGAGCGGCGCGGACGGTCTGGCCATCAGAGGGTGCCGTGTCATCAGAGGGTGCAGAGGACCGCGACGGCGAGGGCGACGCCGAAGGCGTAGGTACCGAGCGCGGAAGCCAAGTGAAGCGGAGTGAGGCGCCCCTGGCCCTTGGAAGTCAGCATGTTGTAGGCGTGCAGCACCCGCACGACGGTGGCGCCGATGATCAGTGGAATGGCTACGGCGGCCGGGCCGCGGGCGCCGACGAGCAAGAACAACACGATCAGGGTTGGTACGTACTCGGCCTGGTTGGCGTGCGACCGGACCGCGATGAAGAGCGGGTTCGCCGGGTCGCTGGGCTGCTGTGAGCCGCCGGCCTTCGCGATCGCGCCCCGCAGCCGGGAGACGTTGAAACCGAGGACGAACACCATCGCGCCCAGGATCGCGGTACAGATGATGGCGGTGGTCATGCGACTCCCCTTTGCTCGCGCGTGCCCAGCACGCGATCGACGAGGTCCGCGCAGAGGCTCCAGCCGAGCAGGGTGTCGGCCTTGCGTAGCGCGCCCACGCTGGTCACGTTCACCTCGATGAGGTGTGGTCCGATCACGTCCAGACCGGCAAGGCGGATGCCGTGTCTCCGCAGGTCCGGCGCGAGCCGGGCGCAGATCTCACGGTCGCGGTGGGTGACCGCCGCCTCGGTGGCCGGATTGCCTATCCGGAAGTCACCGGCCGCCGGGTAGCGATAGACCGCGCCGACCGGCTCGCCCTCCACGACGAAGATCCGCTTGTTGCCGTTTGAGACCTCGTGGAGAAAACGCTGCGCGATGACGGCCCGGCTGCCGTCATGAGTGGACAGCTCCAGCAGGGACGTGAGATTGGGATCATCGCGGTGCAGCCGCAGGACACCGCGGCCGGCGAAGCCGTCCACCGGTTTGATCACGGCGACCTCATGCCCGGCGAGGAACGCCCGGATGGCGCGCGGATCCGCGGTGATGATCGTCGGCGGAATCAGGTCGGGGAAGTGCATCGGGAGAACGTGCTCCCAGCAGGTCCGCAGCCCGCGGGGATCGTTGACCATCACGGTTCCGGCTGGATCGACGAGGTCCAGGATCAGGGTCGCGGTGAGATACGTCTGGTCGAGCGGCGGCTCGGTGCGTACGAAGACGGCGGCCATGTCGTCAAGCCAGACGCGTCGCGGCTCGCCGGCGGTGTACCAGGTGCTCGCGGCCGCCGATGGCTGACCTGTGCGTGGCCGGGGCGCAGGAAGCCGAAGCCGGCGGGCCAGTGCCCGAGCCCGACCGTTCTCGGCCTCGAGCAGGCGGGCCTCGGTGACCMACACCTCCGCGTTTCTGTCCTGTGCCGCCCGCATCAGGCCGATGCTGGTGTCGGTGACCGCGTCGAGGGATTCGAGCGGATCGGTGACGAACGCGACCTTCACGGCGTCCCTCCGGCGACAGCGGCCGCCGAGGTCACCAGTGATGGCGCGGTCGCATGCACGACCGAGGGCATTGCCTCGGATTCGGGCGAGTGGCTGATGGCTGCCTTCAGATCCATGCCGCCACATTCGCGCCGCCGCGGCTTCTCGACCTCAGTACGAGCACGTAGGCGAGTACTGCAATCCGCGGCGGGAGGCGGCGCCGGTGGAACAACGGGGCGGCATCCCAGCCAGCTGACCCAGCGGGAGCCGCCAACGGTGCCCGGGCCGCGATGTGGACACCGAGAACCGATTACGTGCCGACCTGCGTACGGGTACTGATGTGCCCGGCGGCCGTGTGGCCGATCGTCTCCATGACGAACACGCCGGCGTCGCCGTTTCCACGCCATCGACGGAGGTCTGACGATGAAGGTCGAGGAACATCCCGTAGAACTGGACGGCCGGCCGGGGACGTTGCTGAACGGCGTGGACCATGTGGCACTCATGACGGGCGACAGTGAGCGGCTGCACGTCTTCTACCGCGAGGTGTTCGATGCCACCGTCGCCTACGACATGCCAGGACCCGGCGGAGGTCGGCTGTCCTTCGTCCGGATCGGCCCGACCACCGAGCTCAACGTCTTCGAGATACCCGGCAACACCGAAGCACGGCGTCAGACGTCGATGTTCGGTCGCGGCCGTCTCGATCACCTGGGTCTGCGGGCCGCCTCTCTGGAGGCGTTTGACCTGATCCGCGGACGACTCATCGCCCGCGGCGCGTCCGACGGCTTCGTGACCGATTTCGGCCCGACCCTCAGCCTGTTCTTCCGGGACCCAGACGGGCTGGAGGGAGAGGTCTGCGTCCCGAACCCGGCAGGTCGGCCGGGCGTCTACAACCCTCCCGGCACTCCCGCGCCCGGATACCAGGCGTAGCCAGGGAAAGGCCCGCCCGTGCCGTCACCATCGAGGTCGACATCGGATGACGGCTCCTGTTCAGGCCCGCCAGCGGGCGACCAGCTCGGTTCGGTTGGTGTAGCCGAGCTTGGCGAGGATGGAACGGATATGGCTTTCCACGGTGCGTTCGCTGAGCACCAGCCGCGCCGCGATCTCCCGGTTGGACATGGCCTGGACGACGAGCGCGGCCACCTCGTGCTCACGCGGGGTCAGCGGGTCGGCCGCCCGGCGGGCAGCCGCCAGGTCGGCGAGCAGCCGGTCGGCACGGGCGAGCGGCCCGGCCATGTCCAACCGGCGAGCCTCGGCCGCTGCCGCGCCCGCGACGGCCGCGGCGGCGTCAGGGTCGTCGAGGCGGCGCAGCACGCCCGCGAGGGCCAGCCGGCCCAGCACGACGTGGGCGCGCGCACCGAGCGCGGCGTCCTGCGCGATCGCGGCCCGCAGCGCCGCCTCGGCGTCGCGCAGCTCTCCCGCGTGGGCCAGCGCGCGCCCGTAGTGGCCCTGCATGGAGCCGATGAAGAAGACCGTTGGTCCCCCGACCGCCCCGGGGTAGGCGGCGTAGGGCTTCAGCTGGGCGGCGAGAGCCTCCGCGGCCGGCGGGTCCCCGAACGCCTCGACGAGGTCGATCAGCTGCATCAGAACGCCAAGCCCCCGGGTACCGACGACCGGCTCGCCCAGCGTCCAACGCAGGCGCTCATACCAGGCCAGGGCTTCCTCGCGGCGTCCTTCGAGCAGCAGGCCGTTGGCCCGGTTCACCGTMATGAGCGGTGAGGGCGGGAATGCTTCCAACGCCGGCCAGTAGTCGTCCGGGAGTTCGGTGGCATCTCCCCGCAGCGCGGCCAGGTGAGCGGCGAAGGCGTAGCTCAGGCCGATCGACTGCGCGTCTCCGGCCCGCGAGCCCAGCCGGCGGGCCTCGAGGTCGGCCGACCGCGCGGCGGCGAACCTGCCTTCCAGCGCGGCCCGAGCCGCCACGCCGCGCAACCGATGCCACCTCGCCAGCGGGAGGCCGCTGCGGTCGGCCAGCGCCGCCACGGCGGTCATCGCCTCATCGACGAGGTCGAGGCGCCCGAGCTGGTAGGCGGCTCTGATCTTCCACTGCTGTCCGAGGACGGCGGACAGCGGCTGGCCGAGCCGATCGGCCTGCTCGATGGCGGTCGCGGCCATCCGCAGCCGTTCCTGCGCGTCGTCCGGACCATCCAGCGCCATCTCGCGAGTGCGGGCGGCGTCGAGCAGCGCCTGGGCGTCACCGCTCGCCCGCGCGACCTCCATGGCCTCGTCGACGTGCTGGCGGGCCGCCTCCGTCGATCCGGCCTCACCCAGGGCCGTTGCGAGTTGGGACAACAGCTGGGACCGCAGGTGCGCCGGCTGCGGCGTGGCGAGCGCCACCCGGCACAGCCGGGGGATCGCCTCCGTGGCCTGCGGGAAGTCCACCCAGCGCATCACCAGCGCCGCCGCGGCCGTGAGGTCCGCCCGACCCGCCCGCCCGGCCGCGGCGGCTGTCTGTTCGCACTGCTGGAGCGCCTTGGCCAATGCCCCGGCCAGGTAGCAGGAGCGAGCCAGCTCCAACGTCGTCTCCGCGAGCTCCGCGTCGCCGGCACCAGCCTGCCGCAACGCCGCCACCGCGGTGCGCAGGTGCGAGGCCGCCTCGTCGTAGGCCGAGGCCTGGATCGACTCGGCAGCCGCCTGCCTGGCCCACCGGGCCGCGCAGCGCTGCGCTTCCTCGTCGCCGCCGGCGCCCCGCCAATGACGAGTGACCTCGGCGGCGAGCCCGGGAACCGTCGCCGGTCGCGCCTGCAACGTGACGGCGGCCCGCCGGTGGATCCCACGCCGCTCGACCGGATCGAGAAGGTCCGTCAAACCGTCGGCCAGCAGGCCGTGGGTGAATGCGAACTCCTGCCCCTCGACGCCGAGCGACGAGGTCGCCCGGGCCAGCAGACCGGCCCGGCACGCGGCGTCCAGCGCCATCCCGGCCGTCGACTCGTCGACCTCGGCAACCCGGCCGACGAGCTCGGCGTCCACCGGCGGCCGCAGCAGCGCGGCGACCTGGACGACGCGCCGTGCCGACGTCGGAAGCTGAGCCAGCAGCGTCGCGACGAGATCGCGTACCGCGACCGTCCCAGGAGAGTCGGTGTCGCGGGCGGCGGCGTCGAGCAGCAGGGGGAGCCCGCCGCTGCGCCGCGCCACCTCCCCGGCGCGCGCGGCGAAGGATGCTGCGGGGTCGAGTGCCGTGAGGTACTCCCGGATCGCCGCGGCTGTCAGCGGCAGCAGCGGCACGGTGTCGACACTGTCCAGCCGCGAGAGCTCACCCACGGCGTTACTGGCTTCGTCCGGCAGGGTGCGCAACGTCGCGATCAGCATCAGCTGGCTGTCGACGATCCCGCCGGCGACCTGCCGCAGCAGTTCGACGCTGTTCGTGTCGGCCCAGTGCAGATCCTCCAGCACGATCACCAGTGGCACGGTGGCGGCGGTCAGCACCGCGTCGGCGACGGMGGCCAGGGCGGCGAACCGTGACGAGGCGGCGCTCGCCGCGTCACCAGGCGCGTTCTGCCTTCCGGCCGCGCCCAGCAGGTCCAGCGCGGCGGCGATTCCCGCCGGCCCCCCGCCGCCGCGGGTCAGGGCCAGCAGCGCCTGCTGCCAGGGCCACAGCGCCGGCGCGGCGTGATCGGCGACGCAGTAGCCTCGGCCGACCGGCGCCGGTGTCGACGCGCCCGCCGGTGGGATGGCCGGGGACCTCGCGTCCGGCCGCAGCGCCTCCTCGACCAGCCGGGTCTTGCCGATTCCAGCCGGGCCGGTCACCAGCACGACGCCGCCCCGGCCCTCCGCCGCCGTCCGCGAACGCGAACGCAGCAGCAGCATCTCCTCCCGCCGCCCGACAAACGGGCGATCCTGTTTCCGCACACTCCAAGGATGGAGCAGCGCCAGCCGCCGCTGTGCCGTGGTTCCGTGCCGGCGCCACGGAACCGGCGGGAGCTGTCGGCCACGGCTGGTGATGTTCGGCCGTTCCTGGGGCGTTGTCCGTGGACGATGTGGCTGTTGTCAGCTATAAGCACCTCATAGCGAAGCGTCGCTTCCGCACGGGAGGTCGGCCTGATGCATGTCCCCGCGCCGTTCGTGGCGCTGTTCCTCGATAGCGTCCGGTCATGACGGCCGTGACGACCGCGCAGGTCGCTCCCCGGTCCCCCGCCTCCCGTCGGCCGCGCTGGATCCGGTCGCCCGGCTACGACCTGACCGTCGCGGCGCTGTGGGTGCCGTTCGCGCTCGCCGCGTGGGCGGTCTCCGGCAACGCGCCGGCCGTGCGCTGGCTGGTCGCGGCGACGCTGATGTTCTCGGTCATGCACCAGCCGCTGACGCTCCTGCTGGTCTACGGCGACCGTCGGCAGTTCGCCGCCCGGAAGTCCGTGTTCGTCGTCAGCCCGTTCGTGCTGGCCGGGCTGGTGCTGTTCGGCATGTACGTCAGCCTCGCGCTGCTCGCCGTCATCGCCGCGACCTGGAACGCCGTGCACACACTGCAGCAGCGCTACGGCCTCACGCGGATCTACGGTCGCAAGGCCGGCGACACCCACGGCAACCTGGAGCGCACGCTGCTCTACAGCGCCCTGGTGACCGCGGTGCTCGCCGCGGCCGCCGCCGATGGCACCGCCGACAAGGTCGCCAGCGCGGGCATCGGCGGCTCGAACCGGCGCGCCCTCGACCTGCTCACCGACGCGGCGCCGGTCGCCCGGGTCCTGCTGCCCTTCGCCGCGCTGTTCGCGCTGGTCGCGCTCGCGCGCTGGGTGCTCGCCGAGCGCCGGCACGCCACCGCCAACCCGGCGAAGTGGATCTATGTCGGCTCAACCCTCGCGCTGATCGCGCTCATCGCAGTCAACCCGCTGCTCGGCTTCGTCGCCTACGTCGGCGCGCACGCCGCCGAGTACTTCCTGATCGTCCACCACCACCTGGAGGGCCGTTACCGACCGCGGGCCAAGCCCGGCGCGCCGGCCGCCGACCCCGCCGACGTGCGGACCGGGCCCGTCTCGGCGGTCGTGCGCTCCCGGGCCGGCCGCACCGGCTTCCTGGCCGTCTACCTGGCCGGCATCGGCGCGGTTCTCGCCGGCCTGACCTCGGTCGGCTACCCCTACTTCACGCTGTTCGTGCTCATCGCCGGCGGCCTGCACCTGTTCTACGACGGCCTGATCTGGAAGCTGCGCCGCCCCGACGTGGGCCGCGGCTTCGGCCTGCCCGGCGGACCGCCCGGGGCCGTGCCCGCTCCCGCCGCCGCTCCCGGCGCCGGCCCGGCCTGATCCGCGCCCGGTGCGCGGAGTCGCCGCCGAGGGCGTGGCGGTGGCTTCAGCGCGTGGCGACGGCGAGCAGGCACAGGTCGTCCTCCCGCTCCGGCGGGGCGATCGCGCGCAGGATGCGGTCGCAGAGGTTGGCGGGGCCCTGGCAGGCCAGCATCCCGGCCAGGGCGGCCTCGGCAAGCGCCTCGAGCTGATCCGTCAGCGAACGGCCCCGGCGCTCCACCAGGCCGTCGCTGTAGAGCAGGAGGCCCGCTTCCGGCGGGAGCAGAATGCTGCTCTGGCCGTAGGTGGCCGTGGCGTCGACGCCGAGGATCGGGCCGTGCACCTCTTCCAGGTAACGCGTCGCGCCCCCGCTTCCCGGTTCGCTCCCTTCCTGCTCAGAGGTCAGGAGCAGCGGCGGCGGGTGCCCGGCGCACGACCAGGTCAGCCAGCCCGTGGCGGGATCCAGATGGGCGACCACCGCGGTGGCGAGCACCTCGTCCGCCCCCCGGTCGCCGAGGTTGGCCGACAGCTGGGTGGTGATGTCCGCCGGTGCCTGCAGCTGCAGCGCGTACGCCCTGGCCGCGTGCCGTAGCTCGGCCATCGTCGAGACCGCTGGCAGGCCGTGGCCGCCGACGTCGCCGACGACGAGGCTCACCGTTCCGTTGGCGAGCACGGTCGCGTCATACCAGTCGCCACCGATCCCGATGTCGCGGGCGGCCGGCAGGTAGCGGGCGGCCAGCCGGACACCCTCGAGGTCCGGAAGTGTTCGCGGCAGGACGGCACGTTGCAGCGTCTCGACGGTGGACATCTGCCGTTCGTAGAGGCGGGCCCGTTCGATCGCCTGAGCGAACGGGCCGACGAGGGTCAGCAGGAAACGGCGCTCGTCCTCGTCGAAGGTCCGCGGTGTGGGCCAGCCCAGCAGCATCACGCCGATCGCACGCCCGGACACGATCAACGGCAGGCTGGCCATCGCGTCGATGCTCATCGCGTCGAGGTTCGGTGCCCGATCGGGGAAGTCACGCAGATACCCCGCCCGGTTCTCGTCGAACCGGGGCTGACCGGTATGTAGCAGCTGGGACGTGACGGCCGGGCCGAAGTCGGGCATCCGTGTCCAGGCCCGGGTGAGGAACTCCGAGTAAGGCCGGGTGATGACCCGAGGCGGGGCGTCCTCCTCCAGCAGCACGACGCCGGTGAAGAGCACGCCGAGGTTGGACGCGCTCGTCCGCGCGGCGACGTCGACAAGCTCGTCCACCGTCAGGGCCTGGCCGAGTTCGACCGTGACGTCCATCAGCTGCCCGGAGCGGCGCAGCGCCGACGACAGCGACCCGATCAGCTCCGCCCGCTCCGCGTCGGCGTGGTGGCGCGCGTCGACGTTGCGCATCGTGACGACCAGGCCCTCGGGGATCGTGAACATGCGGACCGCCCACCACATCCCGGCGGAATCGGTCTCCTCGACCTCGAGCACCGTGGCCGCGTTCGACTCCCCTGGCGCGGCCGGGCCGGCGCGGCGGCGGCGCAGCTCCGCGACGTGGTCGCGCAGCGGAGAGAGGAGCACGTCCGCGGCCGCCCGGCCGACGACGTCCTGGCGCGCCATGCCGAACTGCCGCATCGCCTCGATGTTGGCGTACACGATCGTGTCGTCCTCGTCGAGCACGAGCACGATGTCGCCCACGTGGTCGAGTGCCCGGGCGACCCGTTCCCGGACCGTGCGGGCCGAGGTCCGGTCGGTCGTGAAGCCGATGACGCGCAGCGTGCCGTCCGCCGTGTCGACGAGCACGCCTGCGCGCGTCTGCACCCAGGTCACCGAGCCGTCCGGGTGCACCACCCGGTACTCCTCCAGGAAGGTGCTTCGGGTCTGCAGCGCGATCTCCCGGGCGCGCAGCACCGTCGCCCGCTCGTCGGGGTGCACCTTCGCCGTGACGTCGTCTATCGACACCGGCCCCGGCTCCGCGCTCAGGCCGAGCAGCCGGGCGGCGGCGCAGTCGGTGAGCACCCGCCCGGTGGCGACATCCCAGTCCCACAGCCCGATGCCGACACCCGAGACCGCCCGGTACAGCCGGGCCGCGTCCAGCTCGACCGTGTCCCAGCCGACGGCACCCTGGCTCGCCTGGAACGTCCGCGTGTCCGGCCCTTCGTCCATCGACTGCCCATGTACCCGGCGTAGCGCCACGCAAGCGGCTGGTAGCCACTATCCGCGTCGGCCGCCGAGGCCGAGGACCGGCCGCGCGTGCCGGCGGGGCCGGTGGGGCCGGCGCCCCGGTGGGCCGGTGCGCGCGGCCACGACCAGGTTTGAATCCGGTGGCGTCAGGTGACCGCGTAGAGGAGAGCGACGAAACCGAAGCCGACGGCGGAGACCAGGGTCTCCATCACCGACCAGGTCTTGATGGTCTGCTGGACGGTGAGGCCGAACAGCTCCTTGACCAGCCAGAAGCCGGCGTCGTTGACATGGGAGAAGAACAGCGAGCCGGAACCGATCGCGAGCGCGAGCAGGGCGGCGTGCGTCGGGCTCAGGCCCGTGGCCAGTGGCGCGACGATGCCCGCGGCGGTGACCGTGGCGACGGTCGCCGAGCCGGTCGCCAGCCGCAGCGCCACCGCGACCAGGTAGCCCAGGACCAGCACCGAGATATGCGCGCTGTCGGCCCACTTGGCGACCGAGTCGCCGACGCCGGCGCCGATGAGCGACTGCTTGAACCCGCCGCCCGCGCCGACGATCAGGATCACCGCGGCGACCGGGCCCACGCTGGCGCCGATCTTGGACGACAGGTCCTTCCCGCTGAACCCGACCGCGTACCCGAAGGTCACCATCGCGAGCAGCACGGCGAGGGTCAGCGCGGCCAGCGGCTCGCCGATGAAGTCGAACACCACCCGCGCCTGGGACGGGTTCTTGGCGTCGGTGTCGATGATGTCCGCGAGCGCCTTGCCCAGCATCAGCGCGACGGGGAAAAGGATCGTCGCGAGCGTCACCCCGAAGGACGGCTGGCGGTGGGTCTCGGCGGCGGCCGTGGCCGTGGCCGTGGCCTCGTGCTCGGGCGCAGCCGTGCCCGGGTCGGCCGGCCTGGTGACCGTGGCGGTGGCGGTGGCCGCGGCCGGCTCGGCGGTCGGCCCAGCGGCAGTGGGGGTGGTCGTCGATGGCTGGGCCGCGGCGGCCGCGGCGGCCGCGGCCGCCGGGGTGGCCGGGGTGGACGCGGTGTCGACGCCACCGGCGACGGCCGGCGGCCCGACCGGTACCCAACGGGCCGCGAGCAGCGAGAACAGCGGGCCACAGATCACGACGGTGGGCACGGCGACCGCGACGCCCAGCGCGAGCGTCGTACCGAGCTGCGCGTTCACGGCCGAGATCGCCAGCAGCGGTCCCGGGTGCGGCGGGACCAGGCCATGCAGGGCGGACAGGCCTGCGAGCGCCGGAATCGCCACCCGCATCAGCTTCAGCCCGGACCGCTGGGTGACCAGCACGATGACGGGCAACAGGAGGACGAGCCCGATCTCGAAGAACATCGGCAGCCCGATGATCACCGCGACCAGCGCCATCATCCACGGGATGGCGCGGCCGGAGGCGCGGGCGAGCAGCGTGTCGATGACGCGGTTCGCGCCGCCGGAGTCGGCGAGCAGCTTGCCGAGCATCGCGCCGAGCGCGATGAGCAGCCCGACCTCCTGCAGGGTGCTACCGACACCCGTCTCGAAATTCTTGATCACGCTGCTGAGGCCGACGCCGCCGACGAGGCCGACGAAGGCCGAGCCGAGCACGAGCGCCAGGAACGGGTGGAACTTGGCCCAGACGATCAGGGCGACGATCAGGACGATCCCGGCGAGCGCGACGACGATCAGGCGGGTGTCGTGGCTGTCCCAGGGAGCCTTCTCGGCGGCCTGGCCCGCGGCCGTCAGGATGGTCGCGCTCATCGGCCCACCGCCGGCCGCCAGGAGGCCGCGTCGGCGAGGCCCAGCTTCTCGGCGATCGTCTGGGCGATGGCCGCCGGTGGCGGGCCGACCTCCACCGTGAGCGCGTTCTCGTCCGGGCCGGGCTCCTCCAGCGCCGCGAACTGCGAGTCGAGCAGGCCGGACGGCATGAAGTGGCCGTGACGGGCCGCCATCCGGTGCGCGATGACCTCCCGGGAGCCGTGCAGGTAGACGAACACCTCGGCGCCCTCGTGCGCGCCGGCGATGACGTCGGCGTCCGCGGCGATCCCCGAGCCCGCGACCGCGTCGCCGCGCAGCGCGTCGCGGTAGGCGCGGCGCAGCGCCGAGCAGGTGATGACGCCCGGCTCGCCGGCGTCGATCCGCTCGTGGATCCAGGACCGGACCGACGCCAGCCAGGGCCAGCGGTCGGCGTCGGTCAGGGGATGCCCGGACGCCATCTTCTCGACGTTCGCGGGCGGATGCAGGTCGTCACCCTCCGCGAAGGGCCAGCTGAGACCGGCGGCCAGCAGCGCGGCGACCGTGGACTTGCCGCTGCCTGAAACACCCATCAGTACAAGGACTGGGGGCCGCGATCTCGCGGTCATGACGCCTCCGAACGCGACGACTCTGAACCTCTGGGCTGACGAACAGCCGGGCCGGCGGCGCCAGCGCCGCGGTGGGCGCGACCGCATGACGACCACGCGCAACCCTTTGGCTGCCCGCAAGCCGTTGACCGGACCGGCGCATCCAGCAGGTGACCGGCCGAGCGGCTGGCGCTGTGTGTGAGCAAGTGGTCACCAGGTGGCGTGGACGGATCTTGGCGGTGGATGCGTGGCCCGACAAACGGCATTTTGGTGTGGCCTCGCCACGATTTCCGGGCAAGCCCGCGCTCAAACCACCCCGGCCGATCCGCGCCGAGAAACGGTCGATGCGCCGCGGCCTGGCTTCTCGCTGTGACAGTCGGCTGACTCTGGGCGCCCGCCCGCGGGCGACAACGGCCCGGCGCCGCCGAAGGCGACAACCACGGCTCCACCACACACCGAGCCGCCGGTATCGCCCACCGACTCCGCGCCAACCCGGACCGGGTACGCCTGGCCGTCGTCCGCGATCTCGCCGACGGACTACCCGGGCATCGACCCGACCATCGAGCCTTGCCGAATTGACCTTTGTGGAGATCTAGAATTCGGGATTGACAGGAATCGGGTGGCCGCGCACTCATCCTGTCCGACGCCAGGGGGAATCCTGTCAGACCTCAGGGTCATGACCAGCACCGTTTCGTGGCACTGACGTATGACAGGACGTCCGGGTTTCCCAGGTACCTGCCACGGCAGCGGTGGTGGCTCTCTGGCGTGTTTGGTGACCCGCGTGTTCGGCGGGACGTGTCACGCGCAGATCAGCTTTGGCCCCGTGGCGCCAGGCCGCAGCGTGAAAGTCACACGGTGCCCAGCGTCGTCCGTGAAGACGACCTCTGTCTCGCTCACCGGCGTCAGGGTTCCCTGCTGGACGGTCTGGCCCCAGCCGGCCGGCGGGCCGACGTGGTCGTCCAGCGGCGGGACCACCTCGTAGTACCGGCCCTCGTAATGTGCCCCTCTGATGCCGCAGTGTGTGTAGAGCGTGTAGGGCACCGCCGGTCCCAGCGGTTCAGGTTCCTCGGACGAGGACCCGCAGCCGCCGAGCAGTACGGCCAGGCAGGCGACGGCGATCGTGCCAGCCGCACCCGTTCGCGTCCTGGTAAAGGCATGCATGTGTTCTCCGTCCGCGCCGAAGGGGAATAACGTCCGTTTCGACGCGGCGCGTGCCATCTCGGTTCCGTGATTTCCCGGAACTCCGCCCGGACCCCGGCTAACCACCAGAGGAGGGAAAAGGGCACGCCGCCATCCGGCGCGGGCCGGCGGGCCGGCGCGTGGGGCCGGCCTTAGCGGCGGCGGCGGGTGACGCGGGGATCGAGGCGGCGCAGGAGGATACCGGTGACGATGATGCTCAGCACGGCGATGCCGGCCATGCCCGCGAGGTCGGTGAAGTAGACCGAGGAGCTGTGCCGCCAGATCGGGTCCGCGACGGTGCCGGGGTTGAGCTTGGGGTCGCCGATCATCTGGATGCGGATGATGTCGACGACCGAGCCGACCGCGGCGTAGCCCCACCGGGCGGGCGTGAGGTCGCTGAGCTGCTCGAGCCCGATCTTCCCCTTCACGGGCAGGAAGGCGCCGGTGAACACCAGCTGCGACATCGTCATCAGCACCAGCAGCGGCATCGTCTTGTCGGCGTTGTCGACCAGCGCCGAGACCACCAGGCCCATCATCGCCGACGTGACCGCCGCGACGGCGACCACCAGCATCATCTCCAGCAGCGGGAAGTCCGAGAACACGCCCGTGGACGGCGTGCGCCAGGCGACGCCCGCCACAGTGAACGCGATGCTCTGCGCCGTGATGACGACGGTCAGTACACAGACCTTGGAGCCGAGGTACGCGATGGTGGACAGGCCGATGGCGCGTTCTCGGCGGTAGATCTCGCGTTCCTTGACGATCTCGCGCACCGAGCTGGACGCGCCCATGAAGATCCCGCACAGGATGAGCACCAGCAGCACGAGCGGCGCGTTCCGGTTCGGCTCGCCCGGGTGCAGCATGACCAGCTTCCGCGGGAAGTCGATTATTCGCGGGATCAGGCCGAGTACGAACGGGTAGGCGATGAGCAGTCGCAGGTAGGACCGGTCGGAGACGATGACCCGCAGGTAGCGCCGGGACAGCGTGAGCATCTGTGACAGCACGGACTGCTGCCGGATGCCGGGCAGCGGCGGTGGCGCCGGCCGCGCGGTCGGCACCCGGGCCGCCTTGACGTGGTACTCGGACTCGCGGTACCGGCGCGCGAGCATGGCCGCGCCGCGGTCGGACCGCAGGACGCGGAAGGCCTGTGACCAACTGGCCGCGCCGAGGAACGGCAGGGCGTGTTGTGGTGGGCCGAAGTAGGCGACGTGTCCGCCTTTTGCGAGGACGAGGACGTAGTCGCAGAGTTCGAGTTGGGCGACGCTGTGGGTGACGACGACGACGGTTCGGCCGCCGTCGGCGAGGCGGCGCAGCGACTCCATCACCTCGTAGTCCAGGCCTGGGTCGAGGCCGGAGGTGGGTTCGTCGAGGTAGAGCAGGGTTGGTTGGGTGAGCAGTTCGAGGGCGACGCTGGTGCGTTTGCGCTGGCCGCCGGACAGCGTCGAGACCTGCCGGTCGACGAGGTCGACGGCGTGCCCCTTGGCCCGGCCGCCATTGCCGCCCGCGCCGTTTCCGTCGTCGGCGCCGTTTCCGTTTTCGTTGACGGCCAGCGGGCCGTCTGGCTGGCCGTCGGCGAACTCCGGGCCGAGGATCAGGTCGAGGCCGAGGTCGCCGCTGCCGGTGAGGCCGAGCTCGGTGAGAACCGCGTCGACGCGCGCCCTGCGCTCCTGCCTGGTGGTCTCGGCTGGGAACCGCAGCTCGGCGCCGTATTCGAGGGCCTGGCGGACGGTGAGGGCGGTGTGCAGGATGTCGTCCTGCGGGACGTAGCCGATCCGGCGGCGCAGCTCGTCGTACTCGTCGTAGAGGTCCCGGCCGGTGTAGCGGACGCTGCCGACGTCCGCCGGGCGGAAGCCGGTGAGCGCGTTCAACAGGGTCGACTTGCCGGCGCCGCTTGGACCGATGACGGCGAGCAGCGCGCGGCCGGGCAGCTGGAAGGTCACGTCGTGCAGCAGCCGGGTGCCGCCGATGTCGACCGAGAGGCCCTCGACCTCGAAGGTGACGTCGCCCGAGTCGAGGTACTCGACGAGCTGCGTCTCGGTGACGCGGAAGAGGTGATGCCCGATCCCGACCGTGTCACCGAGGGCGAGCACCCGGCGGTCGATCCGCTGGCCGTTGACGAACGTGCCGTTGGCCGAGCCGAGGTCGACGATCTGCAGGCCGCTGCGGCCGACGAACAGTTCGGCGTGCTCCCGGGAGGCCAGCAGGTCGCCGACGACGATGTCGTTGGTCAGCGCCCGCCCGATGCCCATCCGCCCCGCGCGCAGCGGATGGGCGCGCCCGTCGGCCCCCGGTGCCGTCGACGGGCGGCCCGGTGAGCCGTCCTGGGCGCCGGGCGGAAGCATCGGGCCGGTACCCGGCCAGCGGTCTCCCAGGTTCAGGGTCGGCATCTGGTAGTGCTCGTCCATCCCGAGCACCTCGGCGTCGCCGGCCGCCTCGTCGGGGGCGAATGCTCCCGCTGGCACCCCCGCCGGCGCCGCCGGCGCGAAGTGGGTTGCCTGGGCGGCGGTGGCGGCCTGGGGTGCCGGCGCGGCGGGTGGGGGAGCGGCGCCCGGGACCGGCGCGGACCACGCCTGACCACCAGGCGCCTGCGGCCGTGCCTCGGCGGCCGGCCGGACGGGCGCCGGCGCGCCTGGGGCGGGCTGCTGCTGGTCCGGCAGCCGCCGGCCGGGCGCCGGCGCGCTCGGTGTGGCCTGGGCTGGTGTGGCCTGGGTTGGCGCGGGCTGGGCCGGCGCGGCCGGGCGGGCGGGCGTCGGCTGGCGGTCGGCCGGCTGGCTGGGTGCGACGGAGCTGGGTGCGACGGAGCCGGGACCGCTGGCGCTGGCCGGCGCCGTTCCGGTCGCCCCGTCGTGCACGAGCGTGATCCGCGGGCCGTCCGCCGCGCCGAGGTTGAACTCGGCCGTCCGCGGCAGCTGGACCCGGCTGGGCATCCGGCGGCCCTCGGACCAGGACCCGTTGGTGCTGATGTCCACCGCGGCCCAGCCGCCTTCCGACGGCTCGAGCATCAGGTGTCGCCGCGACACCCGGCCGTCGCGAACCGTCAGGTCGGACTCGTTGGAGCGACCGATCACGAACGGCCGGTCCGGGGGCACATTGACGACGCTCGTGCCGTAGTGAACTTTCAGCGCAGCAGCCACGCCCCGCCTTTCCCGCCGCGTCAGGAGGGTTATCGGTTACGAAGGCTATTCGGAGAGGGAGAGTCGCGGACAGGGCTGGACGAAATGAGCTGCGAGTTGTCGGATATGTGACGGTGTCTGACGGTGTTACCACCGCCGTGCCGTCACCCGTGGACCGGCCGGCGACGCCGTCCCGCGGACGCCGCCCCGGCCGGCGGCGACGCCACACCCCTCCGATGGCTCCGCGCGGTTGAGGGTGGAACCGAAACCGGCGTCAGCGCTCCCATGACGGGACGGCGTACCTCGGCTTGAAACCGAACTTCGCGGCGCGGTTCAGGAAGTCGGGCGAGTACGACAGGCTCGTGACCGCCAGACGGTCGATGTGGCGCTGGACCGTGCGGTCGTGCACGTCGGCGTACATGTCGACGACCAGCTTGGCCACCCCGAGGACCTCGGCCGGGATCGTCGTCAGCTCCCGGCAGAACGCGTAGACGTCCTCCATGAACGTCTCGGCCGGGAAGACGTCGTGCACCAGGCCGATCTGCTTGGCCTGCTCGGCGCCGACCCTCTTGCCGGCCATCGCCATCCACTTCCCCCACCCCGGGCCGACCAGCCTGGTCAGCCGGCTGGTGCCGCCACTGCCGGCGATGGTCCCGATGTGCACCTCGGGGACGCCGAACTCGGCCTGCGGCGTGCAGAACCGGAAGTCGCAGGACACCGCCATCTCCACGCCGGCGCCGAGGCAGATCCCGTTCGCGGCGATGATGATGGGCTTCTCGATCGCCTCGAACTCGTCGTAGAGCAGGTGATGACTGCGATAGTCGCGCCGGAGGTTCCAGCCCGGGTGCAGATGCTGGGTCTCCGGATTCCCCGGCCGGTTACCGACCGGCTGGGACAGGTCCATGCCGGCGGTGAAGTACGGGCCGACCCCGGTGATCACCAGGCAGCGCAGGTCGTCGCGGTCCGCGAGCATGTCCCCGGCCCGCCACAGCAGCTCGGTGACCTGGCTGCTGATCGCGTTGCGCTTGCGCTGCCGGTCGATGGTCAGGGTGAGAATGCCGTCCTGCTCCGTCAGCCGGGCGTCCTCCTCCTCGCCGGGCGTGGGCTGGTCCTGGGTCTGGCTGTCCTGGCTGCTCACGGTTCTCCCTGGCGGCACTCGGTGATGACGGACTGGACGCCCCTTGGGGTGGTGGCGCGCCGACCGGCATCGCATCAAGTATTCGGTATACAAACTAGCCTGACGTCGGACCGGCCGCGACCGCCGACCGACGGGCCGCGGGTGGGCTCGCCAGGGTCGTGAGGGTGTCCGCGGCCAGGCGCCATGCCCGCGAAGCACCCGTCCGGGCTGCCCAGCCCGACCAGCCCGACCCTCGTCACGGCCGCATCCTCTCGGTCCCTGGAGCCGTTCGCCCGACTCCGCGCCCGTCGACTCGCCGCGTCCCGCCGCCCGGCGGTCAGTCGTCGCTGAGGGTCCGGCGGACCGTCTCGAGCAGGACGCCTTCGGTGAACGGCTTCTTCAGGAGGACGACGTCCGCGTCGAGTCGTCCGCGCGCGGCCAGCACCGGATGGGCGTAGCCGGACATGTAGGCGACGCGGACCGTCGGCAGCAGCGCGCGGATGAGGCCGGCGAGCTCGCCGCCGTGCATACCCGGCATGATCACATCGGTGATCAGCAGATCGATGTCGTCCCGCGCCTCGTGCCGGCCGCCGACCAGAGCGATCGCCTCGGCGGCGCCGGAGGCGGTCAGCACCTGGTACCCGTTGCGAGCCAGGATGCGCTGCGTCATCTCGCGGATCGCGCCCTCGTCCTCGACGAGCAGGATCGTCTCGCCACCACCCGCCCGGTCGTCCGTGCTCTCCGGCCCCGTCGCGGGGCTCTCGGGCACCGTCACGACGCTTTCGGGCACCGCCGCGACGCTTTCGGGCACCGCCGCGACGCTTTCGGGCACCGCCGCGAGCGGGCCGGTCTCGGCCGCCTCGGCGTCCACCTCGGGTAGCAGGCAGGTGACGGTCGTCCCGGCGCCCGCCTCGGAGACGATCTCGGTGTGGCCGCCGAACTGGCTGATGACGCCGTAGACGGTCGCGAGTCCGAGGCCGGAGCCCTCACCTTTCACCTTGGTGGTGAAGAACGGCTCGAAGACCAGGTCGAGAAGATCTTCCGGGATGCCGACGCCGTCGTCGCTGACCCGCAGCCGGGCGTGCGAGCCCGGCCGCAGACCGACCCGGGCGGCCACGGTGTCCTCGTCGAGGTCCACCTGCGCCGTGTCGATGGTCAACATCCCGCCGTCGGGCATCGCCTCGCGCGCGTTCGCCACCAGGTTGACGAGCACCTGCTCCAGCTGGTCGCGGTCGGCGAACACCGATCCCGCGTCGGGGTGCAGCGAGATCGTCAGCCGCACCCCCTCGCCGGCGACGTCGCGCAGCGCCTGCTCAAGGTCGGCGACAACGCGGTTGAGGCTCACCACCCGCGGCTTTATGGCCTCGCGGCGGCCGAACGCGAGCAACTGACGGGTGAGGACGGTAGCGCGCTCGGCCGCGCGCTGGATCTGCTCGACGTCGTTCAGGACGGCCTTCCAGCGGCCGTCGCTGGACTCGGCGGCCGCCGCGGTGATCTCCTCGGTGACGAACGATGCGTAGTTCGTGACAACAGCGAGGAGGTTGTTGAAGTCGTGCGCTATTCCGCCGGCGAGCTTGCCGAGGCTTTCCAACCGCCGTGCCTCGTGCCGCCGTGCCTCGAGCGACCGCGCCTCTATCCGGCGCCGCTCCGCGTCGGCCGATAACCATTCGCGCTCGGCCTGCGCGGCGACCGGGTCCTGCGCCTGAGTCATGCGCTTTCDCTGGGCCACGCTACGCATTTCTCCCACCGTCGGTTGTGCCGCCCCCGGCCTCCTGGCTGGGAACCAGGGGGCCGCGACAACGAGGGCCGCGAAATATCCACCGAACCCGCGCGAATCCGGCGCGGATCGGCCCGATCATAGTTGGGCGCTTCGGTGGGCATCGAGGTGCCCACCGCCAGTGACGTCGGCCGCGCCGCCCGTCCGGCTCCGGCGCCGCCCGGATGCCGCCTTGGGATGGTTCGTCGCCGTTTCGGCATTCCCCTGGACCACCCGCGCGGCCGATGATGGACCTGCCGAGACGTCGATCGACAGGTGCGCCGTGTCCGAGCCCAACTGGCCTCACTCTGAGTCACACCCGCAGCCACCGGAGCAGCCGGACTGGCCGCGGCCATCTCCGCCGCCCGCCGCGGAGGACGAGTTCGACGACGACGTCACTGTCGTGCTGCCACCGCCGGCCGCGCCGCCGGCCGCGCCGCCACCGTCGACGACCCAGCCGCCGCCAACGCCGTGGCCGCCGCCGGCCGCCCCGGCGACACCGTGGCCAGGGTCAGCCATCCCGGCAACGCCATGGCCGGGACCGGCAACACCGGCAACACCGGCAACACCGGCAGCCCCGGCAACGCCATGGCCGGGGCCGCCGGCCGCTTCGGCGCCGCCGGCCGCCCCGGCGACACCGTGGCCGGCCTCGCCGCCACCCGCGATGGCGCAGCCCCCCGCGCCGCCTCCCCCGCTCCAGCCGTGGGCCCAGGCACCGGCGCACCCGGGGACGGGCCCTGTGCCGCTGGCAGGCGCCGCGCCGCCGATGACGCCCGCGCCGCCCGCCGGCCCACCGGTGCCGATCGCCGGGCCGCCGCCGACGACGCCGGCATGGGGCACCCCGCCAGCACAGGGATTCGGCCCAGCACAGGGATTCGGGCCAGCACAGGCATTCGGGCCAGCACAGGGACCCGCGCCGACGCCGGCCCCGGAACGCGGCCGGGGAATCCAGGCGCTGCCCGCCCTCGACCAGATCATCGTCGGCGTGTCCTGCGTGCTGATCCTCGCCGCGGTCCTCCTGACGGCGCTCGCGCCGGTCTACCCCAGCCGCGGCCAGACGGCCAAGGACTTCGCCACCCGGTTCCCGCCTCCGGCCGGCGGGACCGGCGCGCCCGCGCCCCCGGCGACGACGCCCCCGGGGGCCACGCCGTCGGCTCCCGGAACGCCGACGCCGAGCGCCCCGGCGTCGGCTGGCCCGAACCAGCTTCCGGCAGCCATGCGCGGCACCTGGTCCGGCTCGGTGAGGCAGCAGGGCACCAACACCGTTCAGTACAACGTCACCATCACGCTGACGGGCGGGGCGGTCGGCAGCGTCGTCGGCACGTCGAGCTACCCGACGGTTCCCTGTTCCGGTGACCTGCTGCTCTCCGCTACCGGGACGACGGTGCAGGTGTCCGAGCACATCACCATCGGCCAGAGCGACTGCTTCGACACGACGTTGTTCCTGGCGCTCGACGGGAGCGGCAACCTGACCTACCACTTCGACGACGTCGGCTACGGCACCGGCGACGCGACCCTCACCCGGCAGGGCTGACGCGGCGCCGCCGCGGACGACGCGGCGGCGCCCGCGGGCGCCCGGCCGGGTGGATGCGCGGGTGCGGGGCGCCGTCAGCCAACCAGGATGACGGCGCCCTTCACCAGGCAGACCGCACTCACGGCAGCGAAGCCGAGAACCCAGAGGAACGCCGGTAGGTGGGTCAGCTCGGCGAGGCGGTCGGCGTCCGAGCCGCGTGCTCCGTGCCAGCGTGCCTGGCGAAGGATGACCACCGACTTCACGCCCGACAGCAGCAGCGACCAGGTGAGGAAGTAGGCGRCCCACACCTCGGCCCAGCCCGGCCCCCACCGGCCGAGCAGGTAGAGCATCCCCCCGGTCGCCAGGACGACGAAGACCCCGAACCGGTTCTCCACGACCAGAAGCAGCGTGCCCAGCGCCAGCACCGTGAGGATCAGCACCGCGGTCACGTTGCCCGTGTCCAGCAGGTTCGCGGCGGCGAGACCCGCCAGCGGCGGGCTGGTGTAGCCCGCGGCGGCTATCGCGATCCGGCTGGTTCGTCCTTTCCTGCTGAAGGTGTACGAGGAGGTCGAGCCCCCGCCGTCCCGGTCGATGAGAATGCTCTCCACCCGCCAGCCGGTCAGGTACGCCGCGAGCGCGTGGCCGCCCTCGTGCAGGGCCGTGTCGACGTGGACCATCCACCGGTCGAAGGCCACCGCCCACAGGGCGAGCAGCCCGGTAACCACAACCATTGCGCCAGCCCCCCCGACCGCGCGGCCGCCGAGCCTTTCCGACCCGCCTCGGGCCGGCCTGTACCGCCGCGCCGAAAACGCCCGCGCACCCGCTGGGAAGACCCGGTGGTCTCTCGACCCGGCCGATGGGGCGGGCATTCAGCGACGGCGGTGGGAAAGGCCCATTCGTCACCTCATGGTGCGCCGAGAACGCGTGTCCGTGAAATGGTTTCCGGAAGCGTCAGAGGTCGCGGGTCATCCAGATGGACGTCTCGTCCTGGAAACCGTGGCGACGGTAGAACCGGCGGGCCCGCTCGTTGGGCCCCTCGGTCTCCAGGAAGACGCGCAGGACGCCGGCGGCCCGGCAGGCGTCGAGCAGCTCGGGCAGCGCGACGGAGCCGAGCCCGCGGCCGCGGTCGCGGACGAAGATCTCGTCGAGCACCGCCTCACGCCCACCCGACTCCAGGCTGTAGCCCCAGCACAGGACGGCATAGCCCACCGGCAGGGCGTCGTCTACCGCGCCGCCCGCCGCGTCGTTTCCCGGCACGCCGGGCGCGTCGATGAGCCAGACCTGGCCGTGCTCGTCGTCGCGTAGGAGCGGTCCGAGCGCGCGCGCCACCCGGGCGTCGTCGTGGTCATGACCGTCGACCTCGTTGAACTCGCGGATGAGGACGAGCAGGGTGTCGAGGTCCGCGGGACGCCCGCGGCGGATGACCGGCACCTGGGCATCTTCGCGCTTCGCCCGGCTCTGGCGGATCGAGGTCCGCCGGCTAGCGCCGCCGGGCGGCGCGCGGCGCGGCGCGGCGCAGGATGCGGGGGTCCAGGCGCCGCAGCAGCAGGGCGGTGACGGCCGTGTAGGCGACGCCGAGCGCGACGGTGCCGCCGAGGGCGACCAGGAACGTCGTGGGCGTGTGGAGCCACAGCGGGTCGACGACGGACTCGGGATTGAGCCGTGGGTCGTTCAGCCTCTCGACGTCGACGAGGCCCGTCGCCGACGCGAGCCCGGCGAAGCCCCAGCGGGCCGGGAAGACGTAGCTGACCTGCTCCAGCCCGATCCGGCCGGTGACGCGCATCAGCACGCCGGTGAAGATGATCTGCGCCATCGACACCAGCACCAGCAGCGGCATCGTCTTGTCGGCCTCGTCGACGAGCGCCGAGATCAACAGGCCGAGCATCGTCGACGCGAGCGCGGTCGCGGTCACCACCACGAGCAGTTCCAGCAGCGGGTAGCCGGACACCACGCCGGCCGCCGGCGTGCGGCCGGCCAGGCCGATCGCCGTCACGACGGCGCTCTGCAGGGCGGTGACGAGTGTCAGCACGCAGATCTTGGAACCGAGGTAGGCGGTGATCGACAGGCCGATCCCGCGTTCTCGGCGGTAGATCTCGCGTTCCTTGACGATCTCGCGGACCGCGTTGGCCGCGCCCATGAAGCAGATACACAGGACGAGGACCAGCAGCACCGGCGCGACCTGCCGGTTGGGCTGACCGTCCGGCCTGGCCGTGAGCCCGAACGGCGCGTCCATCACCCGCGGGATCAGGCCGAGTACGAACGGGTAGGCGATGACGAGTCGCAGGTAGGACCGGTCGGAGACGATGACCCGCAGGTAGCGCCGGGACAGCGTGCCCAGTTGGCAGAACACCGACTGCTGCCGGATGCTCGGCAGCGCGACGGGCCGTGGCCGCGCGGCCGGCACGACCGCCGTGCCCTGGATGAAATGGTTGGACGCCCGGTAGCGGCGGGCGACATCCGCCGCGCCCTCGGTTGTCTGCAGCGCGCGGAAGGCGTCCGCCCAGTCGGCCTCGCCGAGGAACGGCAGGGCGTGTTGTGGTGGGCCGAAGTAGGCGACGTGTCCGCCTTTTGCGAGGACGAGGACGTAGTCGCAGAGTTCGAGTTGGGCGACGCTGTGGGTGACGACGACGACGGTTCGGCCGCCGTCGGCGAGGCGGCGCAGCGATTCCATCACCTCCTTGTCCAGGCCTGGGTCGAGGCCGGAGGTGGGTTCGTCGAGGTAGAGCAGGGTTGGTTGGGTGAGCAGTTCGAGGGCGACGCTGGTGCGTTTGCGCTGGCCGCCGGACAACGTCGAGACCTGCCGGTCGGCGAGCCCGCCGGTCAGGCCGAGCTCGGCCAGCACGGCGTCGACCCGGGCGCCGCGTTCCTGTTTCGTGGTCTCGGCGGGGAAGCGCAGCTGGGCGCCGTACTCGAGGGCCTGGCGTACCGTCAGCGAGGTGTGCAGGATGTCGTCCTGCGGCACGTAGCCGATCCGGCGGCGCAGCTCGTCGTACTCGGCGTACAGGTCGCGGCCGCCGTAGCGCACCGCGCCGAGGTCCGCCGGGCGGAACCCCGTGAGCGCGCCGAGCAGCGTCGACTTCCCGGCGCCGCTGGGCCCGATGACGGCGAGCAGTGAGTGGCCCGGCAGGCGGAACGAGACGTCGTGCAGGAGCCGGGTGTCACCGGCGTCGACGCACAGGCCGTCGACCTGGAAGGTCACGTCGCCGGTGTCGAGGTACTCGACGAGCTCACCGTCGCCGGCACGCAGGATGTGGTGGCCGATGGCGACGACGTCGCCGGTGGCGAGCAGCCTGCGCTCGACCCGCTGGCCGTTGACGAACGTGCCGTTCGCCGAGCCGAGGTCGACGACCTCGACGCCGCTGCGCCCGACAAACACCTCCGCGTGCTGCCGGGAGGCCAGCAGGTCGCCGACGACGATGTCGTTGTCCAGCGCGCGCCCGATCGACGTCATGCCCCGGGTGAGTCGGTGGACGCGCCCCTCGCCCGGCCTGACGGTCGCGGGCCCACCTCGGCCGACGGGCGGCAGCAGCGGGCCGGGCAGCCGGTCGAGGTCGTCGCGCTGCATGGTCCGCAGCTCGTGGTGGCCGTCCGCGGCGGGATCGTCGGGGTCGTCTGGCTCGTCGAAGTCCGCCTCGGCGGCGGCCTTGGCGTCCGCCTCGATCTGCGCCTCGATGACGTCCCCTCCGAGGCTGTCCTCGGCGTCGGCGAGGTCGCGCCCCGCGTCGGCGCCCTGGTCCGCGCCGCGGCCGGCGTCCCGGCCGGGCCCCGCGACGACGGAAGCGGGCGAGGCGGGTCTCCTCGCCGCCATGGCTGGCGGGATCGACGTGATGGGCACCCGCTCGGTGGGCGGCGTGGGGACGGTGGCGCCTCCCGGCCCGGCGGTCAGGCCGCCGACGCCGACGCGTGGCGGGGGCTGCGCCCGCGACCCGGTCCGTGGCGCGGTCCGTGGCGCGGACCGCGGGCCGGAGCGCGGCTGCGTCGCGGGCGCGGRACGCGGGGCGGGCGGCGCCTCGGGGACCTGGGGGAGCGGCAGGTCGGGCGGCTCCACCGTGAGGTACGCCGCGGGTGTGCCCGTCCTCGCCCGCGGTGGCTCCGGGTCGGGGACCGGAGCCGGGAGCAGCGTGACCTCGGGCCCGTCCGCCGTGCCGAGCCGCAGGCGGACCTGTCCCGTCAGCTCGACCCTGCGGACCCGCCTCCCGTCGTGCCAGGTGCCGTTGCTGCTGAGGTCGACGACGGCCCAGCCGTCGTGCGCCGGCTCGATCAGCAGGTGGCGCCGCGACACGCGGCCGTCGGACAGGACCAGGTCCGACGCCGCGGAGCGGCCCACCACGAACGGCCGGCCGGGAGGCACCACCACCACGTTCGGTCCGCTACGGATGCTGAGCGTGGTTGCCATCGCGCCCCAATCGAGAAACGCCCCCGGCGGCAGCACCGATGGGTTCGTCCGGTCGACGAGACGGTAGAGGCGCAACCTTCCTCGGAGTTTCCGCGCAGGTGTCGCTCACGGGACAGCGGCTCTGCCCAGGCCTGGCCGAGAATCAGCCGTCGAAGGTGATGACTCCCCGCAGGTTGCGGCCGGCGCGCAGGTCGGCGTAGCCGTCATTGATGGCATCCAGCGTGTAACGGCTGGTGATGAGTTCGTCGAGTTTGAGCCGTCCCTGCTGGTAGAGGGCGAGCATCGCCGGGATGTCCTTCGACGGGCTGGAGGAGCCGAACAACGAGCCCTGGATGCGCTTCTGGTAGAGCACGATGTGCCGGATCGAGACCGGCAGCCCGAGATCCTCATCGGCGCGGCCCATGCCGACCAGCACGCAGGTTCCGGCCTTGCGGATCGCGTCCAGGCCCTCGGCGATGTGCTCCGGCTTGGTCACGCCCACGCAGAGGATCGACGAGTCGGCACCCTGCCCGTTCGTGAAGCCACGGGCGAGGTCGGTCGCCTCGGTCATGGTGG
Organism: Pseudofrankia sp. EUN1h; assembly: GCF_001854645.1. NCBI lineage: Bacteria > Bacillati > Actinomycetota > Actinomycetes > Frankiales > Frankiaceae > Pseudofrankia > Pseudofrankia sp. EUN1h. The sequence goes on from NZ_MBLN01000076.1 coordinate 82,583, forward strand.
CGACCGCGTGCGTCGCCCCGAGGGCGAGCGCCGCCGTCCGCTTCATCTCGACCGGGTCGACGGCGATGACGACCGAGGCTCCCGCGTGCGCCGCGCCCTGCACCGCGTTGATGCCGATGCCGCCGACACCCATCACGACGACGACGTCACCGGGCTTCACCTCGGCGGACCGGACGGCCGCACCCCACCCGGTGCTCACCCCGCAGCTGGTGAGGCACGCGGCCTCCAGCGAAATGTCATCCGGGCAGTGCACGGCCGACTGCACCGAGACCGTGGTGAGCTCGCTGAACGTCGAGACGCCGGCGGCCTGGCCCACGGGACGGTCGCCCGCCCGCATCCGGCGGCTGCCGTCGGCGCGTATCCCGGACAGGACGCGGGAGCCGTTGTCGCAGAGGTTCTGCAGCCCGGACGCACACCACCGGCACAGCCCGCACATCGGCAGGAAGGACAGGACGACGCGGTCACCGACCTGCCACCCCGGCGTGTGCGGGCCGACCGCCTCGACGACCCCGGCGCCCTCGTGGCCGCCCGCCATCGGCAGCGACCCGGCGGCCACCGGCAGGTCGCCGGTCCCGATGTGGTCGTCCGAATGGCACAGGCCCGCCGCCGCCATCCGGATCAGCAGCTCGTCCTGCCGGGGCGGTTCGAGCTCCACCTCGGTGATCTCCCACTTGCCCGGCTGCTCGAACAGCACGGCCGCTCTCGTCCGCACGGTGCTTGCCTCTCTTTCCGCCGGTTGGCTGACTCTCTTCGCCGGTTGGCTGGTCGAGCTCGGACGCGGCGGCTCAGTAGTCGTCGGTCGGTTCGAAGAGCCCCTCGAACTCGAGCTTCCCGTCCCGGACCCGGCCGTAGTGCAGCCAGTCGCCCTTGAACAGCTGGTGGTCGAACGGGCCGCCGGCGATGTGGGTGTTCGGGCCGCCGGTGACCGCCGGCATGAACCGGATCCGCTCGATGCCCTGCTTCACGCCCGGGCCGGTGAGGACGGTCGCGCGGTGCAGCCCCTCGACGATCGTCGCGGCGATGTCGTAGGCGAGGCCCGGGATGGCGTTCGGCCACATCCACGGATCCTCGCCGTAGCGGGCGACGAACCGCTGGTGGAACAGGTGCATCCGCGGGTTCTCCGGACACCACTGGTCGATGCCGACCCAGCCGTCGAGCTGCTCGAAGCCCCAGATGTACTGCATGAACGCCGTGGTCATGATCCGCGGCGGGTCCCAGTCGACCTTCTCCAGCGCGGCCCGCACCGCCCCGGAGACGACGAGGCCGCCGTAGCCCAGCCAGGCCAGGGCGTCCGCGTTGGCCGCGCGCAGCACGTCGAACTTCGCCGCCAGCTCGTCGACGGTCGTGGTGTTGGTGATGTGCTCGACCGCGGCGATCGAGATCTTCAGCCGCCGGCATTCCTGCAGGAAGAAACGGAAGTACTCCTCGGAGATGGGCGACCACGGGGCGACGACGGCGACCCGCTTGTGACCCTGGCGCTTGAGCCAGTTGACCATCAGCCCCGGGTCGATGCCGACGTCGCCGTTGCCCAGCCGGAAGCAGTACTCGCCATGGAACATGTCGGTCCCGCACATGCTGACCAGCGGCACCTGGGCGGTGTTCGCGTGGTCCGCGAGCGCTATCGCCGAGTCGGTGTAGTTGGCGCCGCCGATGGCCAGGCAGCCGGCGTCGACGAGCCGGTGGAACGCGTCGACACCGCCCTTCGCCGTTCCCTGGGGCAGGCCGGCGTCCTGTTCGAACAGGAACTCGTAGCGGCGGTCGAGCACGCCCCGCTCGATGCCCTCGTCGAACGCCATCCGGATCTCGCGCTCGAAGCGCGCCCATTCCATGCCCAGCCAGCCGATCTTCATGGGCTCGAGGCGTAGCCAGCGGTCCTCGATCGACGGGGCCGCCGAAGTCGTGGTGGTCATCGCTACTCCTTGTCGTTGAGGACGGTGGTGAGGGCGTCGTGGTCGGCGGCCGCGGCCCCGAGGCGCGCCAGCAGAGTGCTGGTGATCGCCGAGTCGACCTTGAGCGTGATGCCCCAGAGGAACAACCCGTGGACGAAGCCCCGGCGCACGCCGAGCCAGGCCTCGTCCAGGGACGGCGCGTCGACGCCGCCGGCGCGCAGCTGGTCCAGGTAATGCCGGACCAGGTCCTCCTCGGTGCGGCGGCGATCGTCGACCGTCAGCGCGGACGCGAGGTGATAGCCGACGTCGAGGTACCACGGCCCGCGCTGCACCAGCTGCCAGTCGAGGAACGACGGGCGACCGTCCGCGTCCAGGTACACGTTGCCGACGTGCGGGTCCCCGTGGATCAGCGACCAGGGCGACGCGGCGGCCGCGTCGAGGGCCAGCCGCCGGTAGGCGGCGACGAGCCGGTCGGCGTCGCGGATCTCGACCGGGACGCCCGCGCCGATCGGGCCGTCGTAGTTCATCCGGATCTCGTCGGCCCCGCGCTGCACGAGGTAGCTGGACAGCCGGGGAGCGACCCAGCGCGCGTCGGCGAGCGCCGGGTCGCACCAGGTCGCGGTGTGCAGCGCGGCGAGCTGGGTCAGGCTTTCGGCCGTCTGGTCCGGGGTGTACGCGGACAGCGCGTCGAGGAAGGTGGCGCCCTCGGCGACGACATCCTCGGTGATGACGACGCCGTAGTGGGTCGACGGGTCGAAGTCGGCGTACACGGCGTGCAGCGTGCGCAGGCCGGCGGCGGCGGCCACGTCCCGATAGAAACAGGCCTCCGGTTCGCCCGCCTGCCGGAAGGCGCGGCCGGCCTCGGTGAAGTAGCCCTTGCCGCAGAGATCGGCCGACAACCCCGCCGGAGCGGTGCCGTCCGCGCACGTGATCCGGAAGCGGGCGTTCGTGGCGACGCGGCTGATGACCGGCCCGGGCGTGACCGCCGTGACCTCGATGCCGGGGAACCGGTGGCCGAGCGCCGCGGTCAGCCAGTCAGGCGACAGCATCCGCTCGAGGGTGTCGGGCACCGGCGGCACGGTGGCGGTGGATGCGGTGGCGGTGGCGGTGGACATGGTGCCGGCCGGCGCGGCGCCGGTGGCGTGATCCCCGGCGGGGGTCATCGCGCGGCTCCGGTGCCGGTGGATGACGGCGCGGCGCCGGCCGCGGGCCGCGGGCCGCCCGCGCGCAGCTGCGGCGCGATGTCGGTCAGGACCTGCAGGAGCATGTCGTGCTCTCCCTCTCGGGTGGCGGGCATCAGGGCGAGATGTCGCGCGCCCGCCTCGATGTAGTCAGCCAGGCGCCGCGCGACCTGCGCCGGAGTGCCCGTGACGGCGACCCGGTCGATCATCGCGGCGAAGTCCTGGCGGTAGGTGCCGCCGAGGAACTCGGCGGCCCGGCGACGGGCGCGGGATACGTCGTCGTCGATGACGAACGGGACGTAGGCCGCCCAGATGAACTCGTCCAGCGACCGGCCGGCCGCGTCCGCCTCGKCCCGTACGGTGGCGACCGAGCGGGCGTAGCGCTCAGGAGAGAACAAGTACGGCATCCAACCGTCGCCGAGTAGCGCGGCGCGCCGCATCGCGGCGGGCTGCCGCCCCGCGACGATGACCGGTGGCCCACCGGGCTGGCAGGGCGCCGGTTGCACTCTTACCCCCGCCATGGGGAACAACGGCCCCGGCCACGTGACTGGCTGCGCGCTCCACAGTTCGCGCACGAGGCCGATCGCTTCGTCGGTGCGACCGCCCCGGCCGGCCAGCGGGACCTGACAGGCCTCGAACTCGACGGGATATTCGCCTCCCACCCCGATGCCGAGGGCGATCCRGCCGTCGGTGGCCACGTCGAGGTCGGCCAGTTGCTTCGCGACGATCGCCGGCTGGTAGAGCGGCAGTAGCAGCACGGCTGATCCGATGACTGCCCGCCGAGCCTGGGCGGACAGTCTTGCCAGCCACACCATCGCCTCGGCGCTGCCGTTCGGCGAGGCCACATGCCCGCCGACCCACAGCGCGTCGGCGCCCGCGTCCTCCAACTCGGCGACCCTGTCTCCCGTGCGCGGGGCGAGGCAGCCGATGGTCACCTGGTCTGCCGCGAGGATGGACCGTGCCGACCGCGCGGACTGTGTCGCTGGCTGTGCTGATTGTGTCACTGGCTGTGCGGACTGTGCTGGTTGCGCCGACCGCGTTGCCGGGTGCGCGTGTGTCACCGGGCGCCCTCCGTTCGTTCCCGATCCGGGCCGGTCGGTGGCCGTGGCCGCTGCGGCCCGGGCGGACCGTAGGGCCGGCGGTCGACGCGCCGCCCGGATCGGGAACGGTCGCATCAGTTGTTCGGGAAGAGCGGCGTGCAGGCGAGCTTCACGGTCTGCTCGTACTTGCCACCGGTCAGCTGGACCACGGAGGCGCACGGCACTGATGTGCTGTGGTTGACCGGCCACTGGGTCTCGCCGACCGCACCCGGGACGTGGTAGCTGTAGCTGCCGCCGTTCAGCGTCTTGAGCAGGTTCGCGAKGGTGAGGTCCTTCCCGGTCTTCTTGAGCGCGTCGATGAAGAAGTCCGCCGTCCAGTAGCCGGCCATGGCGGTCAGGCCGATCGCCTGGTCGGGGGCGTACTTGGCGAAGTCCGCCTTGAGCTGGTCGTCGGCGGCCGAGCCGCTCTCAGCGGGTGCCCACTGGACCAGCGTGTAGGTCCCGTCGAGGTCCTTGAGACCGGTCAGCCGCGGGTCGTAGCCGAGCGGTGTCAGGATCTTGCCCTGGTAGCCCGCCGCCCGCAGCGCGTCGATGAGCTTGAGCGCCGGGGCAAAGTCCACGATCGTCACGATCAGGTCCGGCGGGGCGCCCTTGTCGGCGCGCATCAGGTCGTTGACGAGCGCCGTCGGGTCGGTGAGCCCGGAGGCCGGCACCGGGTTCTTGGAGTAGGGGACGGAGAACCCGGCCACCTTGACGCCCTTCGCCGCGAGGTTGATGCCGTTCTTCGCGGAGTCGATGTCGACGCCGATGAACGCCACGCTCTTGCCCGCGCTGCCGCCGAGAATGCCGCTCGCGGCCATCGCCCACGTGGTCGTGAGTGCTGGCGAGTCCGCCTCGGCCACCAGGCAGCCGGTCACCCCGAAGCCGATGGCGCTGTCGCAGTAAGGCGCGGCGACACCCCAGCCGAAGTACGGCGTCCCGCTCTTGCAGAACGAGTCGAGGAAGTTGCCGGTGCGGACGACGGCGGGCACGGCCGCGAAGACGCCGTCGGCGACGAGGGACTCGGCCTGGGTCAACGTCCGGGCGGCGTCGGAGCCGTCGTCACGTGCGCCGATAAAGTTGATCTTGCGTCCGTTGACGCCGCCCGCGTCGTTCTCGCGACTGAACCGGACCTTTGCGCCGACGTCCATCCCGGTGTTGATCGGCCCGCTCGTGCTGGACTGGCTGATCAGGCCGCCAACCTTGATCTCGGTGTCGGTCACGCCGCGGGCCGGTTCGCCGCCCGGGGTGGCGCAGTCGAGCTTGGCCGGGTCGACCTTGACGCCGTTGTTGGTCCAGCCCGAGTCCGGCCCCGGCTTGAACGCGTCGGGACCGAGCGCCTGCGTCGACGCCGTGGGCTTCGCGCCGCCGTCGCTGCCGCCGTCATCGCCGCCGCCGCACGCGGCGGCGGTGAATAAAAGGCCCGCGATGGCAGCCGTGGAAGCGAGTCTTCGGGTGTTTCGCACGTTGAACCTCCGTTGTGTCGCAGGCCCGGGCGGACGAGACCGCGTGTGCTGGCTGAGGATTTCCAGCCGAGCGGATCGATCCGGCCGGGGCCGCGCGATTCCTGTCATGGTGACGGGCGGAATTAATGGAGCGGAACTACTGGAAAGGCGTACAGGAAAGGCGTACGGGAAAGGAATGCGGGAGTTGCTTCTGTTTCCGTTCTCACAGAACGGCGCCGGCCTCCTTGAAGCCCATGATCTCGTCCCAGGTGAAGCCGTGCTCCAACAGGACCTCGTCGGTGTGCTCGCCGTGCGCGGGGGCCGGTGCCAGGGCCGGTGGCACGTCGTCGAACTGTGCGGGACTGGCCACGAGCGGGTACTCCTGGGAACCCTTCCGCACGGTCGTCACGAAGTTGTTCGACCGGGCCTGAGGATCGTTCGCGGCCTCCTGGGCGGTCTGCACCAGCGACCATGGCGTCGCGAGCCGCCCGAGCAGCTCGGTCCAGTACGCCAGGTCGCGGTCCGCGAAGATCTCGTCGAGGACCCCGATGCAGGCCGCCGCGTTCTCGGCCCGGGCCGCCGCCGTCGCGAACCGCGGGTCGGCGAGCAGGTCCGCCCGCCCCGCGGCTTGGAAGAACTCCTCGACGTGCTTCTCCGTCTGGATACCGGACAGGTAGACGAGCCGGCCGTCGCGGGTCAGGTAGGCGGCGACGAAAGGGTTCGGCAGGTGGCGGTGCCGGTTGCGCGGAATCGCGTCCACGTCGTAGAGCTGGCTCGCGACCACGCCGGGCGAGAACATCCACATCCCCGACGACAGGAGCGAGACGTCGACCACCGCGCCGTGGCCGGTGCGCTCCCGGCGGAACAGCGCGGCCGCGATGCCGCCGGCGAGGAACGCGCCGGAGGCGAGGTCGCCGAGCGCCGGGCCCGGCTGCGGCACGAACTCCTCGCTGACCTGGCTCGCCGCGTGGGCCATGCCGGTGCGGGCCCAGAAGTCGGTGTGGTCGAAACCGCCGGCGTCGCATTCCGGCCCGCGCGGGCCGTGCCCGCTGGCCCTGGCGTAGACGAGATCCGGCTTGACGGCGGTGAGGTCGCCGACGTCGACCCGGAAACGGCGCCGCGCGCTGGGCAGCAGGTTGGTGATGAAGACGTCGGCCGAGCCGACCAGCGCGGCCATCACCCGCTGGCCCCCGTCGGTGCGCTGGTCGACGCCGACACACCGCTTTCCCCGATTGGTGATCTCCCACATGAACGCGACGCCGACCTCGCGGTCGGGCAGCCCGGCGACGGGATTTCCGTTCATCGGGTCCAGGGTTCCGGGCGGCACGACTTTGATCACGTCGGCGCCCCAGTCGGCGAGCACCGCGCCGGCCGACGGCGCGAAGGCGTACATCGACGCCTCCACGACGCGTACTCCGGCGAGCAGGTTGTACGGCATGCCACTCCCTAACGGGCGGGTATATGTTCAGGGCGCCAGACATGGGCCGGTGACTGGGCAACCGGTGGTCGGGCTTTTGCTACGGCGTATGGCGACAGCCGAGTAGTCGAATGCCCGTCAGGCGCGCAGCAGGGCGCGAAGATTTGTTTCGGCGATCTTTACGGCGTCGGCGGCCGGGACGTCGGCGAGCGTCTTCTCCAGGTAAGCGCGGTTGTTCGGCCACAGGCCGTCGCCGTGCGGGTAGTCGCCCTCGAAGAGCAGGTTGTCGACGGGTACGTCGCCGAGGCTGCGCAGCGCGAACCGTTCGTCGACGAGGCAGGCGTACATGTGCCGGGCGAAGACCTCGCGCGGCGGGCGAGATTCCTTCGCGCCGGCCTGGCCGATGGTGACGTCCGTACTGATCCGGTTGTCATGGAAGGCCTTCTCAGCGCGCTCCAGGATGTAGGGAATCCAGCCCGCGCCACCCTCGGAGAGCACCACCTTCAGCCGGGGGAAACGCTCCAGGATCCCGCTGAACAGCCAGTCGGCGCAGGTCATCATCGAGTTCACCCCGAGGAGCGCGACCAGCACCGGCGGCGGGGCGTCCGCCGACGTCGTCATCAGCCGCGACGAGCTGCCGATGTGCATGCACACCGGGATCTCCGCGTCGTTCATGACCGCCCACAGCGGGTCCCAGTGGTCGGTGTGCACCGACGGCAGGCCGAGCACGGTCGGGTTCTCGGAGAAGGCGATCGTCCGGGCGCCCTTCGCGAGCACCCGCTTCAGCTCGGCGACCGCCGCGTCGAGGTCGTGCAGGGGCAGGATCGCCGCGCCGAAGAGCCGGTCGCGGTCGGTCGCGCACCACTCGTCGAGCAGGTAGTCGTTGTAGGTGCGCAGGCAGGCGAGCGCGAGCTCGGGGTCGGACACGTTCAGGAAGAACCGGTGGCCGGCGAAGCGGGCGTAGTTGGGGAAGCACAGCTGGCCCCACACGCCGTCGATGTCCATGTCCTTCAGCCGCTCGTCGGGGTCGTAGCAGCCGGGCCGGATCTCGTCGTAACGGGCGGTGCCCGGCGCCGGCGGGTAGCCGGCCTCGGAGAAGCCGGGCAACGCCCGGCAGGAACCCATCGGGATGTAGGTGAGCTCACCCTCGTAGAGCCAGGCCTGGCGGCCGTCGACCTCGACGATGCGCGGGCAGGCGTCGCGGAACCGTGCGGGCACGCGCTCGACCCACAGGTGCGCCGGCTCGATCATGTGATCGTCAGCCGACATGATCTTCGTGGACTCGGGCAACATCAGCATTGCTCCTGTCGGGTGACGGCTCGGGCAAGGACTTGAGCGGCGGTTCGGGCGGCGGCGGTTCGGGCGGCGGTGGCTCGGATGGCGGTGGCTCGGATGGCGGTCATCGGGGCGCGCCGAGGAGCAGCGAGGAGGTGAACTGCTCGGCGCCGCTCGTCACGACGGCCACCTGGGGACCGGAGGCGAGCTGATGGGCGCCGGCCTCGCCGCGCAGCTGCAGGCACGCCTCGAGTAGGCCGCCGTACCCGTGCAGCCGGCCGCCGGAGAGCTGGCCGCCACCGGTGTTGGTCGGCAGCTCGCCGTCCGGGCCGATGCGTTCGCCTCCGTCGAGGTAGGCGGTGCCTTCGTAGCGACCGCAGAAGCCGAGCGCCTCCAGCCAGCGGATCGCATAGACCGTGAACCCGTCGTAGACCTGCGCGACGTCGACGTCCGCCGGCTTGAGGTCGGTACGCGCCCACATCATCGCCGCCGCCTCGTCGAAGCCGGACGCGCTGCCGAGCGCCTCGAACGCGACCGCGCGGGCGGGGTCGGCGGCCTGGGCGACGCTGGAGACGACGAAGGCCACCGAACCGTCCACCGGAACGTCGCAGTCATAGAGGCAGACCGGATCGGAGATCATCCGAGCGTTCAGGTACGTGTCGAGCGTGAGCGGCTCGCGGTAGACCGCGGACTCGTTGCGCGCCGCGTAGCGGCGAGCGGCGAGCGCCAGCTGGGCGAACTGCTCCCGCGTGGCGCCGGCCAGCTCCATGCGTCGCTGCATGTCCAGCGCGGCGTGGCTCGGGTAGCCGATCCCGAACGGGGTGGTCCACTGCGTCAGCTCGCGGCCGAAACGCACCGGCTGGCCGGATGTGCCGCCGCCGCTCAGCAGTGTCGCGGCGCGGTTGCCGAAGCCCTGCTGCGCGGTGGACTCCCACACCGTCCGGAAGCACAGGACATGGGTCGCGAAGCCGGTGGCGATGGCCAGGACCGCGTTGACCACCGACCCCAGCTGGCCGGCGAGCTCGCCGCCGCCGGTGTGCCAGCGCGTCTTCAGCCCCAGCATCGACCGGACGTCATCGACGCCGGCGCCGGTGATCCCCGGCGTCGACCAGAACGCCCCCGGATAGGTCGACACCCCGTCGATGTCGTCAGCCGTAAGCCCGGCATCGGCGATCGCGGCCAGGGCCGCGTCCGCGGTCAGCTCCCACGGATCGACCCCAAGCCGCCGCCCGATCCGCGACCGCCCCACCCCGCTGACGACCGCCCGACCCTCAGCCCGCTCCATCGCCGACCTCCGGCCGGCTGTGCCCATCGCCGRCCTCCGGCCGGCTGTGCCCATCGCCGGCCTCCGGCCGGCTGTGCCCATCGCCGGCCTCCGGCCGGCTGTGCCCATCGCCGGCCTCCGGCCGGCTGTGCCTATCGCCGGCCTCCGGCCGGAAGAGCGGTATGTACGCGTCGCCGACCTTGCTGAAGCAGACCCGTACTGGCAGGCCGACGCGCATCGACTCGGGCGGGCAGTCGAGGACGTTGGTGAGCAGCCGCAGGCCGGGCTGCTCGACGAGTTCGACGTCGGCGACCACGTACGGCGGCGGCATCGACGGCACCCAGCCGTAGCGGTTCACCGTCCACGACCACACCACGGCGCGGCCGGAGACCGGTGTGAACCCGACGTCGCGTCCCCGGCAGGCAGGGCAGGTCGGCCGCGGTGGGTGCAGGTAACGCCCGCAGTCGTGGCAGCGGGCGATCCGCAGCACGCCGTCCGCGCCGGAGGTCCAGAACGCGGCGGTCCGCTCGGTCAGCGGCGGCGCCACCCGCTCGAACGCCTCGACGACCAGCGTCGACCCGGGCGGCGCCTGCTCGTTCGACGTCTGCTCGGTCATCGGGTCTCCCACACCACCGGCACCGACGTCGGTCCCCGCTCGTACATCCCGACGATCTTCGGCGGCTCGGCGTCCTCGTCGAGGCGCAGGCCGGGCAGGCGGTCGAGCAGCGCGTCGATGGCGGTGTGGAGTTCCGCCCGGGCGACGTGCATGCCCAGGCAGATGTGCGGGCCGCCGCCGAAGCCGAGGTGGGCACCCGGCGGGCGGGACGGGTCGAACTCGTCCGGGCGCTCCCAGCGGGCCGGGTCGCGGTTCGCCGCCGCGAAGCACAGGTGCACCACCGAGCCGGCCGGGATCGCGACCCCACCGAGCTCCGTGTCCCGGAGGGCGTAGCGGGAGAACATCGGGTCGGTCGGCAGCCAGCGCAGGGACTCCTCGATCGCCGGGCGCAGCAGCGCCCGGTCCGCCCGGACGGCCTCCAGCGAGTGCGGGTGGGTCAGCAGCGCGAGCAGCGTGATGCCCATCTGCTTCCAGGTCGTGCCCGAGCCCGCGGCCAGCAGGAGGAGGGCGAAGCCCAGGATGTCGGTGTCGGACAGGGCCTGGCGGGTGCCGTCCTCGGTGAGCTCGGCCTGGACGAGCACGCTGATGATGTCGTCCTTCGGCTCGAGCCGCCGCGCCCTGATGATGGGCAGGAGGATCTCAGCGAGCACGGCCCGGTCGCGGCCGTCGGAGGTCGCCGCCTCGCGGATGCGCAGCGCGTCCTCGGCGCCCACGCCGAAGCTGCCGCAGATCGTCAGCAGGGGGATCGCGGCGCAGAACTCGACGTTGAGGTCCGCCCGCCCGTTGCTCTCGAACGTGTCGATGAGGGCGTCCACCGTTGCCCGGACCCAGCGCTCGGTCCACCAGGGGCCGCGCTTGGGCACGAACGACCCCTGGACGAGCGCCCGGTAGCGGCGGTGCCGGTCGCCGTCGAAATAGAGCATGACCGAGTCGGCCATGTCGAGCTCGGGGCCGGGGGCCGTCGGCCGGGAGACGAACGTGTCGCCGGCGCGCAGGACGTCCTGGCAGGTGGCGTAGTCGAAGACCGAGAAATGCGGTAGCTCCGGGAAGGGGAGCCCCTGGAAGAACCCCTCGCCGTGGTAGCCGACGAGCGGCCCGAGGACGCCGGGGTGAACGGGGCCCGTCTCCCGCAGCCGGTGAAAGTCCGGGTACGGGTCCTTCTCGAACGAGCCACCCCGGGACGCGTACACGTCGCTGCGCAGGTCGAACAGTTCGCGGATCCGCCGCGGGTCCAGCGTCACGATGTCGCTCATGTCAGGTCAGCCCTTGTCATGTCCGAGTCCCGGTTTCGTCACGCGCGTTCCAGGACCACGACGGGAATGCGCCGGGACGTGCGTCTCGCGTACTCGTCGTAGTTCGGCCAGTGCTCGGCCATGAGCTTCCAGAGCCGCTCGCGCTCCTCGCCCTCGGCGGTGCGCGCCCGTGCCTCGAACCGGTCCGCCAGCAGCTGCACCTCGACGCGCGGCTCGGCGACGATGTTGTGGTACCAGCCCGGGTGGACCGGCGCCCCGCCCTGGGAGGCGATGACGACGCAGGCGTCGCCGTCGTGGGCGTAGATGAGCGGTGTCACGCGGCGCTGGCCGCTTCGCCGGCCGACGGTCCACAGGACGAGACAGGTGACGCCGTTCCAGGTGTGGCCGACGGCGCCCCCGGTCTCCAGGTAACGCCGGACGTGCTCCTCGCCCAGCAGCGCCAGGTCGGGCGCCGTGTAGCCCGGCGAGCCCGTACCCGAGCCCGCACCCGCGCCTTCTTTCGTGACGTTGTCCGTGACGTTGTCCGTCATGGCGTTTCCCTTCGTCGCAGGGCCCCCGACGGGCAGGAGTCGACGGCGGCGTCGACGGCGGCGCCCGGGTCGCCTCCGGCCAGCACGACGACCTTCATCTCGTCGTCGAGATCGAACGTCGCCGGCGCGTGGAAGGCACACGATCCCGACCCCATGCACAGCTCGCGGTCCACCTGGACATCGAGCTCCACGTTCTCCATCTCGCCGCTCCCGTCCTTGTTCTCCGTCGCCGCTCCCGGTCCTCGGCGTGCCAGGTCCTCAGCGAGCACCGGAGACGACGACGTGCTTGATCTCCTGGTACTCCCGGAATCCCGCGACGCCACGTTCACGGCCGATGCCGCTCTGCTTCACTCCGCCCATCGGCGTGTACGCGTTCGCGGCGCCCCGGTTCACCTGCACCGTGCCGGACCGGATCCGCTCGGCGAGGCTCAGGCCCAGCCTCAGGTCGCCGGTGTAGACGCCGCCCGACAGGCCGTACTCCGAGTCGTTCGTGATGTCGACGGCGTGGTCGAGGTCGTCGTAGCCCTGAATGGTCACGACCGGGCCGAAGACCTCGCTCTGGGCGAGCGGGTTGCGGTTGTCGTCGACCAGCAGGACGGTCGGCGCGACGTAGTAGCCGACGTCGAGATGGGCCGGGCGCCCGCCACCGGCGACCAGCGTCCCCCCGGCGTCGACGCCGGCCGCGACCAGCCGCTCGATCCGCTCGCGCTGCGCCGCCGAGATGACCGGCCCGACGACCGTCTCCGGGTCGCGCGGGTGCCCGACGCGCAGCGACCGCGCCACGTCCCCCACCCGCAGGGCGGCGTCCGCCAGGCTCTCGCTGGGCACCAGCACCCGGGTCTGGAGCGCGCAGCCCTGGCCGGCCATCGACCCGAAGACGCCTGTGACCCCGCTCTCGAGCCTGCCCGGCCCGAGGGCGTCGGGCAGGTACAACTGCACCGACTTGCCGCCGAGCTCCAGCAGGAGCCGTTTCACCGTCGGCGCCGCCTGCGCGGCGATGCGCCGGCCGACGTCGGTCGACCCGGTGAACGAGACGCAGTCGACCCGCTGGTCCGTGGTGAGCAACTCCGCCCCGGCCGAACCGGCCTCGACGACGACGTTCAGCAGGCCGGGAGGCAGGCCCGCCTCCGCCGCGGCGGCGCCGAGCGCCAGCGCGGTGAGCGGCGTCAGCGGACTTGGCCGAAGGACGACCGAACAGCCGGCCGCCAGCGCGGAGAAGACCTTCCACACGCTCGTCTGCAGCGGGAAGTTGTACGGAGTGATCGCCGCGACCACGCCGCACGGCTCGTAGCGGCGGATGCTGAGCACCACGTCGCGGCCGGTCGGGTCGAGCGACTCGGTCAGCGGCAGCTCGTTGTGCTCCCACTCGGGCAACGTCGCGAACAGCTCCGGCAGCGCCCTGGCGTGCTCCAGTGCCATGTCGACCTGGGCCCACTGCGCGACGAGGCCCGTCGAGCCGGTCTCCCGGATCGCCGTCTCGATGAGCTCGGCGCGCCGCCCGGCCAGAACGTCGGCCATCCGCGCGAGCACGGCCGCCCGCTCGCCGGCGGGCTGGCGCCTCCACGCGCCTCGCTCGAACGCGCGCCGGGCCGCCTCGATCGCCGCGTCCACCTGTGCGAGCGACGCGGTGGGCACGGTGGTGAAGGTTTCCTCGGTCGCCGGGTCCTCGACGCCGAGCGGCTCGGCGGCCCCGTCGACGGGTAACCCGTCGATAAAGAGCTGCGTAAAACTGAGATGGTCGGCCACAGGTGGACTCCGGTCCCTGAGCATGAATCTGCCACGAGGAATCGCCGGCGCGCGCAATAGCCGCCACGGCGAATCAACGGCACGCCGCGCGCCTCGTTGGCGCGTGTTTCGAGACGTGTCGTAACGAGGCTTTCTGAGGACCCCGACGGGTCATCGTCGGCTCTAGTCGGGTGACTATAGCCATGTGACTAGAGCCACGCAAGAGGCTGCCGCGGGYGGCGCCGGGTGGGGGATGGGCGGCTTACGATCCACCCGTGGGAGTTGCCGGCAACACCTCAGAGCCCGCGGGCACGGCCGCGTCGGCTGCCTTGGCTGCCTCGGAGGCGTCCGAGGCGGGCGTCCCCGCGCGCCGGCCGCGCGGCCGCGCGGAGGTGCGGGAGGCGCTGCTCGAGGCGGCGCAGCGGCTGATCGCCGAGCAGGGACCAGCCAATGTGCGGCTGCGCGAGATCGCGGACGCGGCCGGGGTGAACTTCGGCCTCGTCTATCAGTACCTCGGTACCAGGGAGGATCTGCTGCGCGAGGTTTACCAGCGCGTCGCGGCGCGGTCGGCGGACCGTTTGGAACACGTGGAGGCGCTCGCCGACGTCATCGATATGTTCTTGACGACGTCGGACGGCAGCATCGGCCGCATCATGGGCTGGGCCGCGCTAGAAGGCGGCTATTCCTTCGATGTTTTCGGCCACTCGCCCGCGCAGGACCAGGTGGCCGGGATCATCTCCCGCGAGGCGCACCAGCACGACCGCGAGGTGCCGGAGGACGAGGCGCGGGTCTTCGCGGCCTTCCTGCAGGTGGTGGCTCTCGGCTGGCGGCTGTTCCGCCCGATCGGCCTCGCCACCGCCGGCGTCGACCCGGCCACCGTGGACGCCGACGCGATGGTGGCGAAATGGCTCCACCTGCTGTCCGACGCCTTCGTGCTCGACCAGCCGGCCGCCACCCCTGCCCCGCCCGTCTGACCGGCGTCCACCGAACGGCGAAACGTGACCATCGAGGCCTCGGCGTCAGCCAATGCCAGTTCCCATACACAACCAGCGATCATTGCCCCTCGGGGGGTGAAGCCCGCGCCATGATCGCTGTTTGGGTATGCGGGTTGGCGGGCCGTTGACCTTTTTGTCCGACTTATGCGAACCCGGATCGTGATCATGGGGTGGTCCATCTTCTGGGCGCGTTGAAGATCACCGAATGGGTATGTGGACCGGACCTTCGCGCTGGGTCGATGAAGATCGGCGAGAGAGCGGCTGCCTGCGCCGTCGTGCGCGGGGGACCTGGTGCGCCCGGTCTACTTGGGCTGAAGGCGGGCGCCGGCGTCGACGCGGATGACCTCGGCGTTCAGGTAGCTGTTGGTGAGCAGCTCGACGGCGAGGGAGGCGAACTCGTCGGCGGTGCCGAGGCGGTGCAGGAAGAGGACGTCGCGCTTCAGCTTGTCCTTGAACGCCTCGGACCCTGGACCTTCTCCGTAGATCGGGGTGTCGATGAGGCCGGGGGCGATGCAGTTCACCCGGACGCCGATGACGGAGAGGTCGCGGGCGACGGGCAGCGTCATGCCGACGACGCCACCCTTGGACGYGGAATAGGCGGCCTGGCCGATCTGACCGTCGAAGGCGGCGAGGGACGCGGTGTTGACGATCGCGCCACGTTCCCCGTCGGCGGAGAGCGGCTCGGTGGCCGACATGGCCGTCGCGACGATCCGGATGCAGTCGAACGTGCCGATCGTGTTGACCTCGATGACCTTGCGGAACGCGTCGAGGCTGTGTGCGGACTCGTAGGTGCCGTCCCGGCCGATGGTGCGCGCCGCCCAGCCGATGCCCGCGCAGTTCACCAGAGCGCGCACCGGGCCAAGCGTCCTGGCCAGCTCGGTCGCGGCGATGATGTCGGCGGTCGAGGTGACGTCGACGTGCGCGAACACGCCGCCGACCTCCTTGGCGACGGCCTCGCCCCTGGCGTCGTCCCGGTCGGCGACCACGACACGCGCCCCGCGCGCCGTGAGCAGCCGAGCGGTCGCCGCTCCCAGCCCGGACGCGCCGCCGGTGACCATCGCTACCGCGCCACTGATCTCCACGCCGCTCCTCGCTCCCGTGCTCCGGTCCTGGCCAGATTGCTGGAACTAAATTCTAGTGGTGGTGGCCTGGGAAGAAGCCGTTACGGTCCGGCAGGCCCGAGCTGCCCCTTGCGGGAGAGAAACCTGGTTCCTACTGTGGTCCGGTGCGCGCACCCGACGAAGCGCCCGACTCGACGTCCGAGCCAGCCCCCGGCCCGGCGCCCAACCTGGCGCCTGGTCCTGCCCCCGACCCAGCCCTCCACCCAGCCTCCGGCCCGGCCCCTGGCCTGTACGGCTGGGGTCCGGCGCTCGCCGAGATCGAGCGCCGTAAGGCCGTGGCGTTCGGGATGGGCGGCGAGGCCCGGCTCGTCCGGCAGGCCCAGCGTGGCCGGCTGAACGCCCGGCAACGGCTCGCCGCGCTGTTCGACCCGGGCACGTTCTACGAGATCGGCGCCCTGGTCGGCGCAACCATGGACCCGCCGGTCCCCGCCGACGCGTTCGTGGCCGGCGCCGGGCGGATCGACGGGCGTCCCGCCCTGGCCGGTGCCGAGGACGTCACCGTGCTCGGTGGCTCGATCGGCACCGGCGCGGCCGACAAGCGTTACCGGCTGGCCCAGCTTGCCCGTCAGGAGCAGGTGCCGCTGGTGATGATGCTGGAGGGCGCCGGCCACCGGGTGACCGAGGGCGCGACCGGCCGTCGGCCCGGCGACCTGGGTGGGCTGGTCGAGCTCTCCGGCCTGGTGCCGATGGTGTGCCTGGTGCTGGGCGCCTCGGCCGGCCACGGCGCGCTCACCGCGCCGCTGTGCGACTTCGTCGTCATGACCGCGACCGCGTCGATCTTCTCCGCCGGTCCGCCGCTCGTCCGCTCGGCCACCGGCGAGGTGATCACCAAGGAGGACCTCGGCGGTCCCGACGTCGCCGCCGCTACCAGCGGCGTCGTCCACAACGTCGTCGCGGATGACCGCGCCGCGATCGCGCTGGCCCGCCGCTACCTGTCCTACTTCCCACTGAACGTCGCCGAGCCGCCGCCGCGCCGCCCGGACGGTTCTGACACCGGACCGCGCTGCGTCGACGAGCTGCTTGAGCTGATCCCGCCCGATCCACGCCGTCCGTACCGGATCCGGCCGGTGCTCGAAGCGATCGTCGACGACGGCGAGCTGCTGGAGGTGCAGCCGGATTTCGGCTCATCCGTCGTCACGACGCTCGCCCGTCTCGGCGGCCACGCCGTCGCGATCGTCGCGAACGACCCGAGCGTGCTCGCCGGCGCGATCGACAGCGACGCGGCCGACAAGGTGGCGCATTTCCTCCAGGTGGCCGGCGTCTTCGGCCTGCCCTGCGTCTTCCTCGCTGACAATCCCGGGGTTCTCGCCGGCAGCGCGGCCGAGCGTGCCGGAATCCTGCGCCACGCGGCCCGGATGTACGCCGTGCAGCACCGTCTGACGGTGCCGAAGCTGCACGTGACGTTGCGCAAGGCGTTCGGCTTCGGCTCGTCGGTGATGGCGATGAACCCGTTCGACGGCCAGACGCTGACGCTCGCCTTCCCGTCCATCACGCTGGGCGCACTGCCCGCCGGCTCGACGGCAAGCAAGATCGAGGATCCCGAGGAGCGGGCCCGGGTCGCGGCCGAACAGGCCAGGGCATCCATTACCGGGGGCGCCCGGCTGGCGTACGACGACGTCATCGACCCGCGCGAGCTGCGCAACGCGCTGCTCGCCGGCCTCGCGCTGAGCGAGGGCCGGGAGTGGGCGGCCGCGAACCGCGCACCCCAGCCGGGAGGGATCCTGCCGTGACCGTGCTCAGGCTCGGCCTGCGCCTCAGTCTCTACCGGGCCGCCCGGCTCACGGTGCCCGTCGACGAGGTCCGGCACGCGGAACGCCTCGGCTACCACTCCGTCTGGACCGCCGAAGCGTACGGAAGCGACGCACTCACGCCGTTGGCCTTCCTCGCCGCCCACACCGAGCGGATCCGGCTCGGGACCGCCGTCGTTCAGCTCGCCGCCCGCCCGCCGGCCACCCTCGCCATGCAGGCGATGACGATCGACGCCCTCGCCGGCGGCAACCGGCTGGTCCTCGGGATCGGGCTTTCCGGGCCGCAGATCGTCGAGGGCTGGTATGGCCAGCCGTGGGGACGGCCAACCGCCCGGCTGCGCGACTACGTGACGATCGTGCGCAAGGTGCTGGCCCGCGACGAGCCGCTCCGTCACGACGGTGAGGAGATCCGGCTGCCCTATGCCGGCCCGGGCGCGCTCGGGCAGGGCAAGCCACTCAAATCGATCATGCATCCGGTGGCACCGATCCCGATCTGGCTTGGCGCCGGCGGCCCGCGCAACACCGCGCTCGCCGCCGAGCTGTGCGACGGCTGGCTGCCGATGGGCCTCGGCCCGGACGGTGTGCCCGGAGCCGTTCAGGAACGGGTCGCGGGCGGCGGGTTCGAGGTGTTCACCGGCGCGTCCGTGCGGATCACCGACGACGTGCGCGGTGCGCTCGACGCGATGCGCCCGCTGACCGCGATGTATGTCGGCGGGATGGGCAGCACGACGCACAACTACCACCGTGACGCGATGGCCCGCCGGGGTTTCCCCGAGGCTGCCGACCGGATCGGTGAGCTCTGGCGCGCAGGGCGCAAGGAGGAGGCGCTGGGGACCGTTCCGGACGAATACCTGGAACAGACCGCCCTGCTCGGCTCGCCGGCCCGGATCCGGGCGCGCTGGGCGGCCGACTACGCCGTGCCCGGCATCACCGGCGTCATCATCGACGCACACCAACCGGAGGCGTTGGAGCTGATGGCCGACCTCGCCGGCACGAGAGACCTGGTGAGCAGCGACCTGGTGGGCGACGCGGCGGAGAAAGCCMGGTGACCGCCGACTACGAGTTTCTGCTGGTCGACGCCCCGGCCGACGGCGTCCGCCGGATCACGCTGAACAGGCCGGAGAAACGCAACGCCATCTCGACCCCGTTGCGCACCGAGCTGCTCGACGCGCTGCGGGCGCACGACAACGACCCGGACGTGCGGGTCAGCATCGTCCGCGGCGCGGGGCCGTGTTTCTCCGCCGGCTACGACCTTGCGTCCCCGCTGATGGCCGACCCGCCGTTCTACTCGGCGCCGGGCGACGGCCAGTGGGCCCGGCAGGCGGGCGAGACCTGGTTCAGCCTCTGGGACCTGGCAAAGCCGGTGATCGCCCAGATCCACGGCTACGCGATCGCCGGCGCGACCGAGCTCGCCTCCGCCTGCGACCTGGTCTACGTGGCCGAGGACGCGCGCATCAGCTATCCGGTGGTCCGGGTGGCGAGCCCGCCGGACTGGCAGTACCACACGGTGCTGCTCGGCCTGCGCCGCGCGATGGAGCTGATGCTCACCGGCGACGCCGTCGACGGGGTCGAGGCCGCCCGCATCGGCTTCGCCAACCGCGCCTACCCGGCCGACCGACTGGAGGAAGAGGTGCTCGCGATCGCGGCGCGCGTCGCCGGCATCCCCAGCGAGCTGACCCAGATCAACAAGCGCTCCGTCCACCGTGCCTTTGACGTCTGGGGCGCCCGCGCCGCCATCCGCGCCGGCACCGAGCTCACCGCCCTGGCCGCCCACACCGAGGCCGCCACCCGTTTCCGCCGTGACGCCCTGGCCGCCGTGAAAGCCGCCGTGACCGGCGGCCCCGGCGGTTCCGGCGGTTCCGGCGGTTCCGCCCGAACCACCGACCCGGTGGGACCCGAAGTCTCCGAGGTTTCCGAGAAAGCGGAAGAGAAGCCAGACGGAGACTGACGAGGCCTCGGCCGCGTGGTCGCCGGCCGGCATTGTCCGAAGCCCCTTTCTCGGGGGGCGCCCGGATCGGCGTGTGCTCAGATGAGGGCGACGAGGCGGCCGGTGACCTTGTTGGCAGCCAGGTCAGCGAGGCCCCGGGGGATGTCGTCGAAAGTAATCTTGGTGACGGTGGGGTCGAGGTCTCCGGCGGCGACGAACGTGTAGAGCTCGGCGATGTCCTCCTTGGTGCCGCCGCGGGAGGCGAGCAGCTTGGACTTGCGGCCGACCATGTCTGCGAGCGGGATCATCGCTTCGCTGACGCCGAGGCCGACCTGGACCACGGTTCCGTCGAAGCCGACCGCGCGTAGCGCGCCGGCCGTCGTCGTGCCGAAGCCGGCGTAGTCGACGATGAGATCGAAGTTCTGGTTCTCCCACTCGGCGACGTCGGCGACGAGGTGCGTGACGCCGAGGCGCTCGGCGAGCGGCCAGACGTCCTTCTTCGGCTCCGCGACGTGCACGTCGATGCCCTTCAGAACGGCGACCCGGGCGGCGATCTGGCCGAGGCCACCGAGGCCGATCAGGCCGACCTTCATGCCAGCGGTCGCTCCGCCACGGCGCACGAGTGCGTGGTACGAGGTCATACCGGCGTCGGTCATCATGGCACCGAGGGCCCAGTCGACCTCGCGCGGGACCGTGACCAGGTCGTCCGCTGGCGACAGGTGCTTCGTGGCGAACCCCCCGTCATAGTGGAAGCCTGGGCAGCGCATGGTGTTCGACGGGCAGACGGCGGCCCGGTCGCCGATCTTCCAATCGGTGACGTCGGGCCCCACCGCGGAGACGACGCCGGCCAGCTCGTGGCCCATGATCGTCCCGAGCAGCCAGTCGGCGCCGCGGCTGTTGATCTCCATGACGTCGGAGTGGCACAGACCTGATCCCTTGACGTCGAGGACGACCTCCCCCGGGCCGGGTTCGGGATCCTCCTTCTCGACCAGCCGCAGTGGCGTACCGAACTCGACGAGTTGCCATCCCTTCACAGGGCCCCATCTCCTCTTTCGGCGGGTTCAGTTCGACGGGAAGCCCACTAGCGGTTGGTCGTCGTGCCGGCGACGGCGGCACGGGCGCGGATGCGGAACTGTTCGAGTTTTTCCTGGGGTTGGATGATCTGGTGGCTGCGGGATCGGATGCTGATGTCGTGGCCTTCGGCTGCCGCGCGCAGCGCGCCGACGGTGGCGTCTTCCTTCTTGATGTGGGTGAAGGGGTCGAAGGAGTACCAGCGCATTGCGTTCTGGTAGGTGATCTTGTTGATGTCGTCGTCGGGGACGTTCCATTTCTGGAAGTCGGCCCACAGGCCTTCGGGGGCGGTCGGCCAGGCGGAGTCGCTGTGGGGGTAGTCGCACTCCCAGGTGATGTTGTCGATCCCGATCTCGTGGCGTAGGCCGAGGCCGAGGGAGTCGGTGATGAAGCAGGTCAGGAAGTGGTCCCGGAAGACGTCGGAGGGCTTCTTGCCGCCGAAGTCCTGCATGGTCCAGGTCGCGTGGACGTCGAAGGTCTTGTCGGCGCGTTCGAGGAAGTAGGGGACCCAGCCGGTGCCGCCTTCGGACAGGGCGATCTTGAGGTCTGGGTAGTCCTTGAGGACGCGGGACCAGAGCAGGTCGGCAGCGGCGGAGACGATGTTCATCGGCTGCAGGGTGATCATGACATCGGGTGGCGAGTCGGCGGCGGGGACGGCGATCCGTCCGGAGGAGCCGATGTGGATCGACAGGACCGTGTTCGTGTCGACGAGTGCGGCCCACAGGGGGTTCCAGAATTCGTCGTGGAAGCTGGGCATGCCCATGACGGCGGGGTTTTCGCTGAATGTGAGGGAGTGGACGCCGCGGGCCGCGTTGCGGTGTACCTCGGCGGCGCACAGTTCGGCGTCCCAGATGGCGGGGATCGTCATCGGGATGAACCGGCCGGGATAGGTGGCGCACCAGTCCTCGACGTGCCAGTCGTTGTAGGCGCGAACGAGGGCGAGGGAGAAGTCGACGTCGTCGGTGACGAACAGCCGGCCGGCGAAGCCGGGGAATGAGGGGAAGTTCATCTGGGCGAGCAGCCCGCCGGCGTTCATGTCCTTGATCCGCTCGTGGATGTCGTAGCAGCCCGGGCGGATCTCGTCTAGGCCCTGCGGTTCCAGACCGTACTCCTCCTTGGGGCGGCCGGCGATCGCGTTCAGCGCGGAGTTCGGGATGACGGTGTCCCGGAACGTCCATACGTCGGTGCCGTCTTCGCGGTGCACAAGCCGGGGCGCGTCGTCGGCGTACCGTTTCGGGAGCCGGCCCACGAACATGTCGGGCGGCTCGATCACATGGTCGTCGACACTGATCAGGATCATGTCATCACGTTGCATGAAGGTCCTCCGTTCCCGGCCGCAGTACGCCAACCGTGTGAAAATCTGCCGCTCGTCGGAGCGCTGACACGCTCAGCGCCGCCTGTCCGGCTTGGTGTACTCGAGGGAAACTCGCATGAGCCGCATCTTGGGGGTCGGGTTCATCTGCAGCGTCTCGGACATCTTCAGCTCGCCGGCGGCGGACGCGGCCTTCACCCGGCCGAGGACATCTTCCGGGTCGCCCTCGATCACGTACTGCGCGATATACGGGCCGTCGTCGCCGACCGGCTCGAGTCGACGGCCTGAAAGGTATCCCTCGAAGGCCACCATCTCCGGGATGTRCACTTCGTCGTACCAGCGGTTGAACTCGGCCAGGGTTTCCGCGTCGCGGCTGACCGGGCTTGACTCGATGTGCAGGATCCAGCGCGGGAGGTCTTCGTTCGCCATGTTCCCCTCGTTTCTCGGCGTCTGTAGGCCCGTTTGTCGGGTGCCTGCCGGTTGTCGCCGACGGCCGCCCGACACCGATCAGGATGTCCAGCCGGTGGCCGCGTCAGGTGCGCGGGATCCAGCCGCCATCGATGTTCAGGGTGTGGCCGGTGACCCAGTCACTGCCGGGGCCGACCAGGTAGAGCAGTCCTGGTACCAGGTCCTCGGGGTCGCCGAACGGGAAAGGAATGGACTTCTCGACCATCGCCCGCAGCGCCGGCGGCGCCGCGACCGCGCCTGCCTCGGTGTTCACATAGCCCGGCGCGATCGCGTTTACCCGGATGCCGAACGGCGCAAGCTCACGGGCGAGCGAGAGCGTCATGCTGACGACGCCGAGCTTGGTGATGCCGTAGGCGTTCGCCGCCATGAAGGCGCCGCCGGACGACTGGTTGACGATCTTCCCGTATCCGCGATTCTTCATGTGGGGCACGACCGCGCGGGCACACAGCAGCGGGCCGGTGAGATTCACCGCGACGGTGCGGTTCCACATGTCGAGCGACATGGTGGTGAGCGTGCCCTGGCCGACGATCTCGGCCATGAGTGCGGCATTGTTCACGAGGATGTCGACCGAGCCGAAAGCGTCCATCGCGGCAGCTGCCATGGCGTTCGCGCTCGCCTCGTCGGAGACGTCGGTACGCACGGCGAGCGCKCGGTGGCCGGCGTTGGCGAGCTCCTTCGCGGCCGCCTCGGCGTGCTCCATATCGATGTCGGCAAGAACGACCGCGGCGCCGGCCTCCGCCAAACCCCTCGCGTAGGCCCCGCCGATCCCACCACCCGCGCCGGTGACGATCGCGACCTTTCCATCCAGCACTAATTCGCCGGACATGGATTTCCTCCTCGCGAGGTTTCCGCACCCAGCAGCATCGGGAACGAGTTCAGGGACCGGACGCCGGGGCTGAGGTCCAGCCTGGTCCCTGGCTTGATCTGGTAATGCGGAATCCGCGCGTGCCACTCGCGCAGGATGATGCGCAGCTCGAGACGGGCCAGGTGCGAGCCGAGGCAGCGGTGTACCCCGCCGCCGAACGCGATGTGGCGGTTGACCGCCCGGTCGAATCGGACCTCCCCCGCGTCGGGGAGCTCCTCCTCATCGAGGTTCGCGGCGCCGATGAAGACGTAGACCTGTTCGCCCTCGTGGACCGGGCAGCCCGCGAGCTCGGTGTCCGTGGTCGCGAACCGCGAGACCAGCATGACCGGCGACTCGTAGCGCAGCAGTTCCTCGATCACGTTGTCGATGTTGTCCGGGCTGGCGACGACCTCGGCGCGGCGCTCGGGGTGTTCGGCGAGGTAGGCCATGAACGTCTCCAGCGAGGCGGAGACGGTGTCCAGGCCCGCGGTCAGGAACAGGAAGCAGATGTCGAGCAACTCGTCGCGGGTCAGTCTCTCGCCGTCGACCTCGACGTCCAGCAGATGGCTGAGCAGGTCGTCCCTGCGCCCGCTCTCGCGCTCGTCGAGCACCTTGTCGTAGTAGGCGTAGATCTCCTGCGCCGTCGCGCGCTGGTGGGCCTTGACGTCCGGGTGGTTCGGCGGCAGGCCGAGGAGCACGGAGGGACGGACGATGCCGTCCTTGAGGCGCAGGAACGTGGGCAGGTCCTCGAGCGGCAGGCCCAGCAGGGTGAGGAAGATCTGGGAGGGCAGTGGGGTCGAGAACTGCCTCGCGAAGTCGATCTCGTCGGCGTCGATGAAGCCGTCGATGAGCTCGTGGACCAGCCGGGTCACCGGTTCCTTCCACCGCTCGACCGCCGCCGGCGAGAAGACCGGGTTGATGAGCTTGCGGTATTTGCGGTGCTCCGGCGGGTCGTACTCGATCGGGATGAGCGGGCGCACGTTGCCGAGCGTTCCGGCGTGCGCCGCCGAGGAGTAGACGTCCGGGTACTTGAAGATCTCGTCGATGGCGGCTCGGCCCGTGGCGACGACCGCGGGACCTGACAGGCCGTCCATTCGCTGGACTCGCCCGCTGTCCCTCAACGCGCTGAAGACCGGCCGCGGGTCGCGCGCCACGTCGATGGTCATCAGCTGCGCGACGCCGCGGTAGGGGCCGCCCGCCCCCTGGGCGTCGCCGGCAGCCGCGCCGCTGTGACCTGGCTCCTGCGCCATTCTCCGCTCCTTGCCTCGCCAGGCCGTTGTCACGGAAACCTCCACCGGCACGGCTGGGGTTACCGACGACGCCCAGCGGCCTGTGCCGACGTCGACATTGCTTCTGCTGCCGGGAGCGAGCCGGCGTCATGCCCTGCGGGCCGAGCTACCCCGCAGCATGATCTGTGCCACCTCGGACCCGGAAGGGAACAATATAGTTGACCCAGTCAGCTG
The DNA here is from genome assembly GCF_001854645.1 of Pseudofrankia sp. EUN1h. Taxonomy (NCBI): domain Bacteria; kingdom Bacillati; phylum Actinomycetota; class Actinomycetes; order Frankiales; family Frankiaceae; genus Pseudofrankia; species Pseudofrankia sp. EUN1h. The sequence continues at coordinate 107,206 of NZ_MBLN01000076.1, forward strand.
TCTACGTTTGCTCTTGCGCCACCGCGGGACGAGGCGCGACCGGCCGGTCTGACTGACCTGGCACGGACCGATGGCGCCTGCGCCCGCCCCACCACACCGCTGGTGCGCCGAGGCCGGACCGGTCTGTTCGGGACCGTTGGTCGGTCTCTGGTCAGCCCGTGAGCCGGTGATATTGCCGAAGATGGTCCCACCGGACCCATGCCGGGCTTCTTCCACCGGGAGGCCCGGAGCGCCTTGTCGTGCTGTCCGGGTTGCCGCGGGCCGGCCCCGAGGCGATCGGATCTTCGGAGCGCTCTGTCGCGCCTGGCGGAAGCGATTCGAAAATCAGTTGACTCGGTCGGGTCGGGTAGAGCCGGAGGCTGGGACAACCAGAGAGCGTGAGCGTGCTGTCGTCGCAGGGTCCGAAGGAGGTCGAGAAATCGTGGTGGCCGGTCATCCGGGCGAGGTCGGCGTGGACGAGCACGGCCGCGCCGCGGCCGGGCGTGAGCAGCGAGATCGTGYTGGCCACGTCGGCGGGGAGCGGCGCGGCCACCGGCAGAGGGATGGCATCGCGCCCGCTCGCCCGGTGCGGCACGGGTCCCCAGTCATCGCAACGAGTCCAACGCCTGGTTTGTGTATCGCGCATATAATGTGTATCGCGCACATGGCGAGTAGGCTGGATTTCGGCGCGCACGCGAGGGGAGGGGCCGCGATGGAGCCCGAGACGACGGCGGACGCGGACGGCCTGGCCGAAGTCGCCGACATCGAGCGCGAGCTGATGTTGATCAGCCGGTACATGGTCATGACCGCCACCGCCCGGGCGGAGGCGGCCAAGGCCCAGCAGCGGCTGGAACGTAGCGCCTACCTGTTGCTCAGCCGGATCGAGGCAGAGGGTCCGATGTCCATCGGTCAGCTCTCCGAGGCCTTCGGGCTGGACACCTCGACGATCAACCGGCAGACGGCGGCGATGCTGCGCACCGGTCTGGTCGAGCGCATCCCGGACCCGGAAGGCGGCCTGGCCCGCAAGCTGCGCGTCACCGACCATGGCCTCGCCAGGCTGCACGCCGACCGTGCCTGGGCGGTGGGCGGCATCGCCAAGATGGTCGGCGACTGGGACCCGGCGGACCTGGCGACTCTCGCCCAGCTGCTCGCCCGCTTCAACCTCGCGATGGAGCGTGGCCAGGGTCGCCCCTGGCCGCGCCAGGACCGTTCGGAGCTCCACGCGGCCCATTGAGCAGGCCGACCGATCAGGCCCACTATCAAGAGCTCACCGATCAGGCCCGCTGATCAGCGGGGCGACGACGAGGCTCAGCGGGCGACGACAAGGCCGCCGTCCACGTGCAGCACCTGGCCGGTGAGGAAGCTGCCGGCGTCGGCGGCCAGCAGGAGGGCCGGGCCCACCATCTCGTCGGGGTGGGCGAGCCGGGCCTGATGGCTGGCCTTGGCCATCCGGTCCTGGGAGTCGGGGGTGGTGGCGCGCACCATGTCGGTGTCGACCGCGCCGGGAGAGAGCGCGTTCACCCGGATGCCGTGCGGCGCGTACTCGGCGGCCATCGAGCGGGTGAACGCGACGAGCGCCGCCTTGGCGGCGGCGTACATCGACACCGCGGGGGAGTGCAGGAAGGCGCCGGCCGAGACGACGTTGACGACCGAGGCGGCCKGGCTCGCGGCCAGGTGCGGCAGCGCCTCCTGGACGAGGAACACCGGCCCACGCAGGTTGACGTCGAACGACTTGCCCCAGGCCCCGGGGGTCATCGCGCCGAGCGGCTGGGCGAGGCCGGTGGCGGCGTCGTTGACGACGATGTCGATGCGGCCGAAGGTCGCGGCGGCCTGCTCGACCAGTGTGCGCAGGGCGGCCAGGTCGCCGACGTGCGTGGGGACGCCGAGGGCCTGTCCACCCATCGCCTTCAGGTGTGCCTCGGTCTCGGCGCAGGCGTCGGCCTTGCGGCTGGCGACGACGACGGCCGCGCCGGCGGCGACGAAGCCCTCCGCGATCGCGCGGCCGATGCCGCGGGTGCCGCCGGTGACGATGGCGACCCGGCCGGTCAGGTCGAACAGGGTCCGTAACTTTTCAACGTCCATGTCGTAGGTCAGCCCTTGGGGATTGGAGTGAGCAGGGACAGCACGTCGGGGAAGCTGCGCAGGGTATGGCCGCCGTCGACGCTGATCTGCTGGCCGGTGACCCAGCTCGACTCGGGACCGGCGAGGAAGCGGACCGCGGCGGCGGTGTCGTCGGCCTCGCCGTGCCGGTCGATCGGCTGGGCGGCCAGGAAGGCGGCGCGTACCGCTTCGTTGCCAAGCATGCCGGTGGTGCTGCCGGTCCTGGTCAGGCCGGGGCGCACGGCGTTGACCCGGATGCCGCGCTCGCCGAGCTCGTCGGCGGCCACCCGGACCAGGTGGTCGACGGCCGCCTTGCCCGCGGCGTAGCTCGCCAGGAAGCGGGTGGAGAACACGGCGGCGGTCGACGAGATCGCCACGATCGAGCCGCCGCCGGTCATCGCCGCCGCGCCGTACCTGATGAGCAGGAAGACCGGCCGGACGTTCAGGTCGACCTCCTGGCTGAACTGGTCGGGCTCGTAGGTCAGCACCGGCTGGAACGAGCCACCGCCGGGAACGGTCACCCCGATGTCGAGGCGCTCGCCGTCGCCCGCGATCTCGACGGCATGCTCGACGTCCGCGGGGACGAGCGTGTCGCACCGCGCCGTGCGCACGGCGAGGCCTTCCTCCTCCCTCAGCCGCGCCGCCGCGGCGTCGAGCTTGTCCTGGGTGCGCCCGGCAATGGTCACCAGCGCGCCGTCGCGGCCCAACAGCCGCGCGCTCGCGTAGCCGATCCCGCTGCCGCCGCCCACGACCAGGGCACGCAGCCCGTCGAGCCGACCCTGCGCCATCGCGCGTTCCTCCTCGAGATCGTAGGGCGACCGGTAGGACCTGGGCGCCGGCGGCACGGGCTGGCTTCGGGAACGGGCCCGCGCTGGTCAGGGGCGGTGCAGGGCGCTGGCGGTGACCGGCCCGACCTGTTGCCACCGCGCGTTCACCGTCCGCCGAGCGAAGCGCCAGACGCCGTCGCCGCCCCGGGTGTAGGCGTCCGCGTAGCGGATCACCATCCGCAGATCGGCGGGCTCGCCGTCCGCGCCGAGATGCAGGTGATGCGCCTCGCAGTAGGTCTCGCCGACCGCGCTGTCCCCGTCCACCTGACAACGGTGGTTGCCGACGAGGTGGATCGTCTCCGGGTAGCGCGCGCGCAACGCCCGCGGGATCACGGCCATCGCGGCCGCGCCGGTGACCGTGGTCGCGGGCTCGTCCAGGTTCGCGTAACACACCTGGAGCACCGCGTCGTCGGCGAACAGCGCGACGAACAGCTCCTCGTCCCTGGCGTCGACCGCCGCGGCGTAGCTGTCGACCAGGTCGCGCAGGGCGAGCCGGTCCGCCGGCTCACCGGCCGACCGGCCGGCGGCGAGCAGCCCGGCCGGGCGCGTCCGTTGCGCCGCGTTCCGCGCCCGTTCCGCCGCGTTCAGCTCCGCCGCGTTCAGTTCCATCGCCTTCAGCTCCACAGCTTCTCCCAGCGCCGGCCGAGGTCGCCGATCCAGGCGGCCACCTCGGCGCCGTCGCGGACGAACGCCGCGGCCGGCACCGAGACCTCGGTGACGCCGATCTCCGCCATCGCCGCCGCTCCGGCGAGTGTCCGGTCGAGGTCGACCGCGCGGCCCTCGCCGCGGACCAGCGGCAGGGTGTGGCGCACCCGCGGGACGGCGTCGCCGCGGCCGGCGGCGGCCCAGGCCGCGCGGATCTTCTCGACCCCGGCCGCCACGCCCTCGTGCGACTCGCCCATGATCGGAATCCAGCCATCGCCCAGCTCGGTGATCCGGCGCAGGTTGCGCCTGGTCAGCGGGCCGCTGAACAGGACCGCCGGCCCGTTCGGCTGGAAGGGCTTCGGGTCGCACCAGATCTTCTCGAAGCCGATCGTCGGCAGGTCCACCGCGGTGGCGCCGCCGGGAGCCCACAGCGCCCGGCAGGCGGCGATCGTGTCGTCGAGGATCTGGGCCCTGTTGTCGAAGTCGAGGTCGAGGGTCTCGTACTCCTCGGGCTGCCAGCCGGTGCCGACGCCGATCTCCAGGCGGCCCCGGGACAGCGCGTCCAACGTCGCGCAGGTCTTGGCGAGCAGCGGCGCGCGGCGCAGCCCCGCGATCAGGATCCCGGTCGACAGCCGCACCCGGGACGTCGCTCCGGCGACGACCGACAGCAGCGTGAGCGGTTCCAACCAGGGTGAGCCGTGCGGGAAGTTGAACGTCCCGAACGGGTACCGGTCGGTTCGCTCGCCCATGATCACATGGTCGCTCTGCACGACGGTGTCGACGCCGGCCTCGTCGGCGGCGCGACACAAGTCAATGATCTTGTATTGTTCGTCGGTCCGGAACATCGACTCCCCGACGGGCAGGCCGATCGCCAGCCGAGGACGCGAGGTCGTCGTCACCCGGGCCTCCTTCGTTTCTCGCCGTCATGGTTGCGCGGCCGTCATGATCAGGTCAAGATCATGTATATTGTCTACAAAAAACATACGCCGAGTCGGGTGCGGTGCGCTCGTCATCGCCTCGTCGGCGTCGCGTCCCGTGGCGGGACAGGGYGGGACAGGTTGGCCGGCTGGCTCAGTGCGTGGCGGCCCCGTCCGCCGCCCACCAGTAGAGCCGCGTCTCGTCGTAGCTGATGACCAGCAGGGTCCGCACCGCGCCGGGTGGCCAGTTCCGCGCGCGCACCTCGTTCTCCCAGGCGTCCTTCAGCCAGCCCGGCTCGCCCTCGCCGCCGCCGCGCAGGGCAACCGAGCCCGCGCCCCGGTTGCCGAGCCGCCAGCCACCCGCCCGCAGCCAGGTGTCGACCGCCCCGGCGAACACCCGTTCCGGTCCCGCCGGGCGCACGGCCCGCACGGCTGACACCGGTGGCAGCGCGAGCGGCAACGCGACCACCTCGACGAGGCGCCCGGCACGGGCGCCGTCCTCGTTACCGGCCCATCTCGCCACGTGATTGCCCACTCGTGCAGGGTAGACAATTCCGCGGTCGGGGCAAGGAACGCCGCCGCCTTTCTCGTGAATATGTTCGCCGACATTCCGGCGGTCAGCCGCCGTCCGCCCGATGTTCTTTTGTATAGCGCTTGTCGAGCGCTCGCGACTACCTTTTTGACGGTGCATATCACCGACAATGCCGGCCGCGGGCCCAGCCGTCCCCATCACACCGCCGCCGCTGAACGCGGCCGAACGCCGGCGAAACCGATCGGGCCCGGCCGCCTGGTTGCGGCCGAGCCCGACTTCCGGTTCCGGTTACCCGGTCTGTCCGTGGATCAGGACTGCGGCGCCACGGTGACGCCCGGGATCACGTCGCCGCAGATCGGGGTGGCGCCCTTGACGGGCGTGAACTTGTCGCCCTCGAGCTTCATGATCCAGGTGCAGTTGCCCGCCCCGCCCACGACGTTCTCGCGGTCGTTGATGTCGACCTTGCGGCCGCCGAAGAGACCCAGGCCGTCCCAGTCGTGAATGCCCGACAGCGAGGTGATGACCGACGCCTGGGTCGGGTTGGCGCCGGCGCCCTTGAGCCCGCGGACGAGCAGGCCGATGGCGGCGTACCCGTTGTACGTGGCGTAGGAGGGCGCGGCGGTGACGCCGGCGGCCTTGAGGTCGCTCTGGAACTGCTTGGTGGCGGCCGTCTGCAGCTCGATCGGCTCGTAGCCGATCTGGAAGTAGACGTTCTGCGCGGCGCTCAGCGCGCCGGGGCCGGCCTGCTCCAGGTCACCGCCGTAGCCGGTGGGCGACAGCGCGACCTTGAGGTTGACGCCCTGCTGGCGCAGCCCGGTGATCAGGGCGAAGGTGGTGTTCGGGTCGACGGAGGCGGTGAACGCGTCGACCCCGGCCTGCTTCATGGCCAGCACGGTCGGGCCGACGTCGGTGCTGCCGAACGGGAACTTGGCGTTGAGGTAGCCGACCTTGACGCCCGCGGCCTTGGCCGACTCGCCGGCCGAGAGCGCGGCCTCCGAGGACAGCGGCGAGACCGAGTAGCCGATCGACGCGAGGTTGGTGACGCCCTGCATCTTGAGGAACTTGCCGATGGTCGTCGCGACCTTGGTCTGCTGCAGTGGCCCGACGACGGAGAACATGTTCTTCGCCGTGATCCACTCGGGGCCGTCCTCGGCCATCCCGACCACTGGGACCTTGTGGGCGGTGAGGTAGTTCGCGGCCGTGAAGGCCAGGGCCGAGTGCGCGATGACGACCAGCACGTGGTCCTGGGTGACCATCTTCTGCGCGGCCGAGAGCGCGCCGTCCGGCGTCGTCAGCGTGTCGCCCACGACATACTTGATGTTGTAGCCGTTGCGCGCCGCGTACACCACGCCGGCCTTGACGCCGTCGACGCTGGTCTTGTTACCGGAGGCGGCCGGCCCGGTGATGTCGGTTAATATCCCCACCGTAATCGTCTTGTTGCCGGCTGGGCCGCTGGCGTTTCCGCCTCCGCCGCCGCCCGACCCGGACGAGCCACCGCAGCCGGCGGCCGTGACGAGCAGGGCGACGGCACCGGCCGCCGCGACGCCGAGAATTCGTTTTCTCCCGCGGATCATTTTCTCTCCCCGTGCCATCGGTGGTGGGTCGCGGCTGTGGATGCGGGACAGGGCCGTCGTTCGGCTCAGGCGTCGGCGGTCGTGGCGTCGCCCAGGTAATGGCGCAGGACCTCGCCGCGGGCGTCGGCGCTGGGGCCCTGCCAGGCCACCACGCCGCGTTGCAGGACCAGGCACTCGTCGGCGAAGTCCAGGGCGCGGTGGACGTACTGTTCGATCATGATCACGGTGACGCCGGCCTGGCGGGCCCGGGCCAGCCCGTCGAAGACCTGGTCGACCATCTTCGGCGCGAGTCCCAGGGACATCTCGTCGGCGATCACCATCTTTGGCGCGGTGGCCAGCGCCCTGGCGAGGGAGAGCATCTGCTGCTCCCCGCCGGAGAGCAGCCCCGCGACCTGGCGACGCCGGGCGGCGAAGATCGGGAAGATCTCCAGCGCCAGGTTCACCGCCTCGCGCCGGGCTCGCCGCCCACCGGCGGCCCCGGCGGCCATCCGCAGGTTGTCGATGACCGTGAGGCCGCGGAAGACCCCGCGCCCTTCGGGGAGGTGGACCAGGTCGGCCCGGCGGATGCGGTGCGGCCGCCAGGTGCTGATGTCCTCGCCGTCGAAGACCACCCGTCCGGCGGAGGGAGGCACCAGCCCCGAGATGGCGCGGGCGAGGCTGCTTTTCCCCGCGCCGTTCGCGCCCAGCACCGCCAGCGCCGTGCCGGCCCCCAAGGTGAAGGAGACGTCGCCTAGCGCGCGCGCCTCGCCGTAGTGCACGGCCAGGCCGTCGACGGTCAGCAACGCCCCGCCCGCCGCGGCGGCGTCCTGGGCGCTGTCGCCGTCCCCGACCTCGGGGCGGGCCGTGACGGCGGCCGGTCCTGCCTCGTCGGCCAGGATGGCGGCGGTCTGGCCGGCCGAATCGGCGGCCTCCACGGCCTCCACGGCCTCGGCGGCGGCTGCCGGGTCGGTCGCGGCCGTCAGCTCCTCGCCAAGGTAGGCGGCCTGCACCGCGGGGTTCGCCCGGACCTGTTCGGGCGTGCCACTGGCGATCAGCTTCCCGAAGTCGAGGACGTAGATCGCGCTGGACAGGCGCATCACCAGCTCGACGTCGTGCTCCACCAGCAGGGCGGAGATGCCGCGCTCGTGGGTCGCCCGCCGCAGCACCCGTTCGAGCTGCTCGGTCTCCGCCGAGTCCAGCCCGGAGGAGGGTTCATCCAGGAGGAGCACGGTCGGGGAGGTCGCCATCGCGCGGCCCAGCTCCACCAGCCGGGCGGTTCCCAGCGGCAGCCCCATGGCCGGGCGGTGGGCGACGTCGCCGAGGCCGAGCAGCTCCAGCAGGCCGTCGACGGCGTCGGTCTCGGCCGCCCGCGGCCGGAGCAGGCTGCCGGCGGTGAACAGGTCGGACCAGACCCGTTGCTTGGTGTTGCGGACCCGGTGGGCGAGCACGAGGTGATCACGAACGGTGAGACTGGTGAAGAGCTCCGGGTGCTGGAAGGTGCGGGCCAGCCCCCGGGTCGCCCGCGCCTGCGCGCTGGTGCCGGTGATGTCCACACCGTCGAGCAGCACCTTCCCGCGCGTAGGGCGCAGCAGCCCGGACACCACCGCGAACAGGGTGCTCTTGCCGGCACCGTTCGGCCCGACCAGCCCGACGATCTGCCCGGCCGGGACGGAGAGGTCGACGTCGTCGACGGCGACGAGACCGCCGAACCGCATCGTGACGCCGACGCAGGCGAGCCGTGGTGTCCCGGCCGGGCCCGGGCGCGTGGACGCCGCGCCGCCCGGGTGCGTGGACGCCGCGCCCTCCGCCGGCCGCGTGGCCGCAGCCTGGGTGGCCGCCGCCTGCGTTGCCGCCCCGTGTGTGGGCGCTGCCTGCGCGGCCACCGGCTCGGCACCCGCCGGCTGGTCGTCATCGGTCTGGATAGTCGTGCCGTCCGTCGCCGCCGGGCCGCCGGTCATGGTTCCGCCTTCGTCGTCGCGGCGGCCGCTTCTCGAACCGGGCCGCCGACGTGGGCTACGGATGCTTCGGCCGTGGCCAGCGGCGGTGTGCCGGCTCCCGCGTCCATCCCGGCCAGGGCGGTCCGGGCGGGCGGCGCCGGCCGCGCGGTCCGGGCCAGCGCCCTGGTCAGCAGCCGGCGCAGCTGTCGGCCGGCCTGAGGGACGGCGCCTTCGGGATTGCGCGCGACCCCGATCGCGCCGAGGCCGAACAGGATGGGCAGGAGCGAGGTCAGCCTGGCCGGCGCGTAGGTCTGGAGCACCCCCTGGAGCAGGGTGAACGACAGCCCGGCCAGCAGAGCGGCCGAGATGGAACGAACCCCGAGGGTCACCACCACGGCGAGCCACACCAGGCCGGCGTACGTCGCCCAGGAGGTCGGCTGGGCCGTCATCTGGTACATCGCGACGAAGGCGCCGCCCACGGCGGCGACGAACGCGGCCAGCGCGCCGACGATGACCTTCACCTGCACGACGCTCAGGCCCAGCGTCCGCGCCGCCGGCGCGCTGTCGCGGACCCCGCGCAGCGCGAGCCCGCTCGTGGAGCGGCGCAGGTTCAGGGTCAGCGCCGCTAGGACCACGAACACGGCCAGCGCCAGGTAGGCGAACTTCAGGTCGTCGACGGCCCAGCCGGGACGTTCGATGATGACCCCGAGCCCACCCTGCAGGAAGCGGTCGCGGGTGAAGACCAGCGTCTCCACCAGCAGCCCGAACGTCAGGGTGGCGAGGCCTACGTAGAGGTCACCGAGCCGGATGGTGAGCAGCCCGAGGACCGCGCCGGCGACGGCCGCGACGAGCCCGGCCACGACGATCGCCAGCAGCACGGGCAGGTGGGCGTTCGTGGCGAACTGGGCGGCGCCGATCGCACCGGCACCGGCGAAGACGATCTGTGAGAGCCACAGCATCCCGCCTTCGCCGGTGGCGACGGTGAAGGTGAGGTAGGTGATGCCGTAGCACAGCCCGAGCGCGGTCAGTCCCAGCCAGTAGGGCGAGCCCTTGAAGATCAGTGGCACGAAGGCCACGACGACCAGCGGGACCAGCCCGACCCATCTCTCCCAGGGGGCGGTGTAGGTGGCCGCCGGGGTGACCGCCGAGTCCGCCGCCGCGGGCCGGATCGCCTGGTCGAGCGGCCCGCCGGCACCGGCGTGCTCGTCGACCGACCCCGAACGCACGATGTAGAAGATCAGGAAGACCACCATGAACGCGAACGGGACGCTGGGCACGATGGCCGCGGTCAGCGAGCTGTTCGTGGGCAGGTACTTCTGGATCACGTCGGTGATGACGCCCATCGCCAGCGCCGCGGCGACCGCGCCGGGCAGTGAGCGCAGCCGCGCGGCCACCACCGCGGCGATCRCCGCCGACATCAGCGCCGTCATCCCGATGGGGGACAGGCCGTTCGTGGGAGCGACCAGGACGCCGGCGAGCCCGGCGAGCGTGGAGCTGACCGCCCACACTCCGAGCGAGACCCGACCGGGGTGGGTGCCMGACAGCGAGGACATCGCCTCGGAGTCGACCATCGCCCGCACCTTCAGGCCCACGTCGGTCAGCCGGAGCACCGCCGTGCCTGCCACGACGACGAAGACGAGGAACCCGTAGGTGATCACCTGGTCGGTGGTGACCACCGTCCCGAGGACGTGGAAAGGCTTGTCGTTCAGCGCCGCCAGGCCAGGCGCGGACGTGATCGCCTGGTTGCCGAAAATCAGGTCGCTGATCGCGGGGAGCGCCACCGACAGGCCGATCGTTGCGACGATCTTGACGAGCATCGAGGAGTTTCGGATGAACCGGAACAGCACTCCGTAGAGCACGACACCCAGCAACGGCGCCAGAACGAGGATTGCCAGCAAGCCGGCCGAGACGGTCGACATTCCATGCTCGGAGTTGAGCCAGTAGTAGAACCGGGCGACGACGTAGGCCATTGAGCCGAAGGCGAAGTTGAAGACGCCAGCCGAGACGTAGGTGACTACCAGCGCCGCGGACGCGATTGCATAGATGGAGCCGAGCGCCAAGCCGGCCAGGATGTACTGAAGCACGCTGCTTCCTCCGCRTCAGCCCTATCGGCCGACCGTTAACGTAAGAACGCGACAGTACTGTCAGAGAATTCTGGACGGGTCCAGGTCATACGCCTTCTCACCGACATTGCTCCTTTGACGGACCGGTTACCGGGTCAGTGGCGTGCCGCCTGCTGCCTGTGTCGGCCGGCGGGGTGTGACGAAGGTTACATTCCTCGACATCAAAGTCAAGCTTGGTCTGGGCCAGTTACGCATTGAAGCTAGGAAGTGTCTCGGCGTGTGCGTCGGTTGACTTACCGTCCTCCACCGACCGTCCATCGTCGGAGCGTGGACAGGTTCGCCGCGACCGCCCGCCCGGCAACCTGTCCTGACCGCCGTGGGCGACCCCGCCCGCCGTCGGGCGGCGGCGGTGGCAATGGTGGCGGCCGCCGCAACCACGACCCGGACGACGCACGCCCGGCCGCTGGCCGAATATGACGACGCACGCCCGGCCGCTGGCCGAATATGACGACGCACGCCCGGCCGCTGGCCGAATATCCAGTACCGGGCCACCAAAGCCGCCCCGCGGACGTGATCGCCGGTTGTGCGCTCCGATGGTCATGGAACGGCAGCGCCTACAACCACCTGAGGGCCGGAATCGCGATCATGCTCGCGGATCTGGACGACGGCGACGAGATTCCGCTGCCTCCGCGCACCGAGCGGCCCAGAGCGGCGGACCTCCCCAAATGATCGTCCTGGACGCCAGCGTCGTCTCGGAAATGATGCGCCCGCGCCCTGACCCCGGCGCGCTGRCATGGATTGACGACCAGCCGGAAGGCGAGGTCTGCGTCACCGCGCTGACGACTGCCGAGTCGCGTTACGGAATCGCCCGGCTGCCCGAGGGACGCCGGAAGGCCGAGCTGACCGGCAGGCGGCGCCGTGCCGTTGAAGGCGCCTTCGCTGAACGGATCTTGCCCTTCGGTTACGAGAGCGGATCGAGGCGGCTGGACGCCTGTGGTCCGAGCGGCTGGGCTTCGCGGGGTGTCCAGGACGGGGTGCCCAGGCGGGGCAGCACGGCCGCCTCGATCCCGTTGACCCGGYGCCGGCTGTACCCGCCTGGGCCAGGTGGGTCGGTGACCCGGGCCCCGCTCATCGGCGCAGGCCTCGCTTGAGCGGCGCGGGTGGTCCGTACCCCTGATATGAGGAGCTTGGCCCCATCTAGCAGCTCTTTCCTCGATCCGCATCGGATCGTTACGGAATGCGTCTCTCCCMGACGGAGAACTACGATGACGACCGGCGTCGTAGGCGCAGCCGCCACGATCGCGTCCCAGGCCACGGTCGCGACCGAGATCGCGATTGAGGAGGAAGAAATACATGGGCAAGTTGGACGGCAAGGTCGCCTTCATCACCGGCGCCGGGCGGGGGCAGGGGCGTAGTCACGCCATCAAGCTCGCCAGCGAGGGTGCGGACATCATCGCGGTCGACATCTGTGAGGACATCCCGTCCGTCAACTACGAGATGGCGAGCGCCGATGACCTGGCGCAGACCGTCAAGGAGGTCGAGGCGCTCGGCCGCGGCATCGTCGCGGTCAAGGCGGACGTGCGGATCAAGGCGGAGCTGAAGGCCGCGCTCGACCAGGGCCTCGCCCGCTTCGGCAAGGTCGACATCGTCCTCGCGAACGCCGGCATCCTGCCGATGACCGACAACACCCTGATCGAGGGCTTCATCGACGGCATGGACGTCGACTTCGTCGGCGCCCACAACACGGTCGCCGTCGTCGCTCCGCACCTGCAGGCCGGCGCCTCGRTCATCATCACCGGYTCSWSCGCSGGSCTGATGAAGAACACSACSGAGGCGATGGGCAAGACCGGCGGCGTSGSGTACTCGTTCGCSAAGCGGMTSGKSTTCCAGTAYGTCGAGACGCTCGCGCTGCAGCTGGCCCCGCACAACATCCGGCTGAACGCGGTCCACCCGACCAACGTCAACACCCGCCTGCTGATGAACGACGACATCTACCGCTCGTTCCGCCCGGACCTCGTCGCCGAGGGCAAGACGCCCACCCGCGAGGACGCGGAGGCGGCCTTCCCGTTCATGCAGCCGATGCCGATCCCGTACATCGAGMCGGGYGACGTSTCGGCSCTGRTCACCTTCCTGGCCAGCGAGGACTCCCGCTACATCACCGGCCTCAACATCCGGCTCGACGCGGGCTCGATGCTCAAGGGCGAGCGCGCCATCTGACGTAGCGCGAGCGCGGCAGCGTGGGGCGCTGCCCGGCACGGTGAGAATCGAGCCGGGCAGCGCCCCGCGTCATTGCGGGGCTGGCTGGACGTGCAAGATCATGGTTGGATATAGTATCCGATCTGACGCCGTCGTCCGCCAGCTCAGGGAGCGCGCCGCATGGGTATCGAGATCGATCTGAAGGGTCGTCGGATCCTGGTCGTCGGGGCCTCGTCCGGCGTCGGCCGGTYGACCGCCCTGGCGGTCGCCGCGCGCGGTGGCGAGATCGCCGTCGCCGGCCGGCGCGCCGCCCAGCTCGACGAGGTCGTCGCCACGGCCGGCGGCGGTGTCGCGATCCCCGCGGACCTGCACCGCGAGGACGACTGCGCCCGGGTCGTCGAGGACGCGATCGCGGCGCTCGGCGGGCTGGACGCGGTGCTCTTCCCGGTCGGCGTCTCCCCGCTGCAGCTGATGACCAGGCTGACGGCCGACACCTGGGGGGGCGCGTTCGCCACCAACGTCGTCGGCCCGGCGCTGGTCACGGCCGCCGCGGTGAAGGCCAGGACCGAGCCAGGGCTGTTCCTCTACGTCTCCTCGGCCAACGTCGCCCAGCCGCTGCAGGGCATGGGCGCCTACGGCGCCAGCAAGGCCGCGCTGGAGCACTCGATCCGCACCTGGCGCCTCGAGCACCCCGAGCACCGCTTCCTGCGGCTGACCATCGGCGCGACCATGCCGACCGAGATCCACCGCGACTTCTCCGGTGAGGTGCTCAGCGAGGTGCTGCCCAAGTGGGCCGGCACCGGCGTCGTCACCGCCGACTTCATGCACGTGGACGACGTGGGCGTCGCGGTCGCCGAGCTGACCGCCTTCGCGCTCGCGCACCCGAAGATCGCCGTCGACGACGTCACCTTCAACCCGGCGAGCGCGCCACTGGAGGCCTCGACCCTGGGCCAGCTGGGCCAGCGCGCCGCCGAAGGTCAACTTCTCGACGCGGACGGGAAGCTGCCGCTCTGACCGCCGGGGCCCAGCCGCCCCGCACCGATGTCCCACCGCGCCGAGCTCGTCGGAGGTTGCCGTGACGGCAGAAACCCAGCAGGCCCCGGATGCGGCGGTTGCTCGGCCGCTGGTCGCGACCGAGCTCCGGGATGGCTATGCGGTGCTGACGCTCGACGACCCGGCGCACCGCAACGCGCTGTCGCTGGAGCTCTCCGACGCCCTCGCCGCCGCGGTGGCGGCGGCGCTGGCGGCGGGCGCCGGGGCGATCGTGCTGGCCGCATGCCCCCCGGTGTTCTCCTCCGGTGGGAACCTGGACGATTTGATCACCCCGAAGGCGCCGCTGCGTGACCTGTACGCGGGGATGCTCGCCCTCGCGAACGCCCCGGTGCCGACGGTCGCGGCCGTCGGCGGGCCGGCCATCGGCGCTGGGGTGAACCTGCCGCTTGCCTGCGACGTCGTGCTCGCCGCGCCGTCGGCGACGTTCGACCCCCGCTTCCTCGACGTCGGCATCCACCCCGGCGGCGGCCATCTGTGGCGGCTGGCCCACCGGGTCGGGCCGCAGGGGGCGGCGGCGCTGGTGCTGTGCGGCGACCGGTTGACCGGCGAGGAGGCGGCCGCCACCGGGCTCGCGTGGCGCTGCGTGCCGGACGACGAGCTGCTGGACCAGGCCTGCGCGCTGGCCGCCCGTGCCGCCGGCCGCCAGCGCGACCTGGTGGCGCGTACCAAGGAGACGCTGCGAGCGAGCCTCGCGGTCACGTCGTCGGACGAGGCCGTCGCCCTGGAGCTGGCCGCCCAGGAATGGTCGGTCGCCCGGCCCGGCTTCGCTGACCACGTCCGGGAGCTGCGCGACCGGCTGCGCGCGGCCAGAGAGGCGAAGGCGGCTAGGACCGCGCGCCGGCCAGACTGATTGGCGAGATCGGTCGAGCTAGCCGCGCACGCCGACGGTCAGGAGGCGAAGCTCACCGCGGTGGTGTTCGCGCCGCTGATCACGACGGCGATGGCCTCGTCGGGCGAGGGTGTGTACCTGCCCGAGACAACGGCGGCGAGCGCGGCGCAACCACCCGGTTCGGCGACGAGGCGCAGCCGGTCCCACAGCATCTCCTGGGCCAGCCGGATCTGGTCGTCGGTCACCAGAACCACCCGGTCGACGTAGCGGCTGATGATCTGGAAGGTGTGCTCACCGACCCGGCGCGGGGCGAGAGAGTCGACCGCGACCCCGCCGGTGGGGGCGTCAACCGGGCGTCCCGCGGCCAGCGCGCGAGTCAGGGTCGGCGCCTCCTCGGGTTCGGCTCCCACGACGCGTGTTCGGCGAGCGCACCAGCCGGCGATGCCCGCGAGCAGCCCGCCACCCCCGACGGATGCGATCACCGTCGCTGTCCGGCCAGCCTGTCGTTCGAGTTCGACGGCGAGCGTCGCCGCGCCGAGGATCGTCTCGACCTGGTCGAAGGCCGGTACCGGCAAGGCGCCGGACTCGGCCGCCCAGACGCCGCTGGCCCCATGGGCCTCGGTATACGTCGCGCCCGTGATGACGAGATCGGCGCCGTAGCCGCGTATCCGGGCGATCTTCGCCGGCGAGGAGACCTCCGGCACGTAGATCCGCGCCGGAACTCCCCGGACACGGGCCGCGTACGCGACGGCGGCGCCATGGTTGCCGCCGGAGGCCGCGACGACCCCGGCCCCGGGGACGTCGCGCAGCAGCAGGTTGGCGAATGCTCCGCGTGCCTTGAACGACCCGGAGTGCTGGAGGTGTTCGAGCTTGAGGGTGAGTGGCCCCGGCGGAAGCCCGAAGTCGGCCCGGTCGATCTCGAGAACCGGAGTCCGCCGTATGTACGGCCGCAGGATCTCGTCCACCGACGCGATGACCTCGCGGGTGACGGCGTCCGTCGTGGTGATGTCGCGGGCGGCGGTATCGCTCACAGCGGGACTCCGATCCGGAGCTTGAGGCTGTTCACAAACCTACCGTGCCGCGCGGCCGCGTAATGCCCGACGGGTCGTCGCTGGTGAAGCCGCTGGTGGGACGGCCCTCCGTCCTTGTTGGCTATAGCTGAGTTGGCTATAGCTGACGGGCCAGTAGCTCCCGGTGGTGGACCGGGTCACCGAACAGCACCCGCGAGCTCTTCGCCCGCTTGAAGTAGAGGTGGGCCGGGTGCTCCCAGGTGAAGCCGATGCCGCCGTGGATCTGGATGTTCTCGGCGGCGGCGTGCACGTAGGCGTCGGAGCAGTAGGCCTTGGCCAGGCTCGAGACCAGCGCGAGCTCCGGGTCGTCCGGCCGCTGCGCCGCCGCCGCCGCGGCGTAGGCCGCCGAGCGGGCCGACTCGACCTCGACGAGGACGTCCGCGCACTTGTGCTTGATGGCCTGGAACGAGCCGATCGGCCGGCCGAACTGGACGCGGGTCTTGGCGTACTCGACGGCCATGTCCAGCGCCCGGCTCGCGCCGCCGACCTGCTCGGCGGCCAGCGCCACAATCGCCAGCCGCACCGCCCGCTCGATGGCGGGCCAGGCGCCGCCCTCCGCGCCGATGAGCCGCCCGGGCGCGCCGGCGAGGTCGAGGCGCGCCTGCCGGCGGGTCTGGTCGAGGGTCGCCAGGCCGGTGCGGCGCAGCCCGTCCGCGGCGCCGTCGACCGCGAAGAGGCTCACCCCGGCGCCGGTGCGAGCGGCGACGAGGACGAGCTCGGCGGTGGCGCCGTCCAGCACGAACATCTTGGTACCCGTCAGCCGCCAGCCGACGGCGGCGCGCTCGGCGGTCGCCCGCACCGACGACTCCTCGAAGCGTCCGTCGGCCTCGGTCACCGCGAGCGTCGCGACGGTCCCGGCGGCGACCGGCGGCAGCAGGTCGGCCGCCGCGGCGTCGTCGCCGGCGGCGAGCAGCGCCTGCGCGGCGGTGACCGTGGCCAGGTGGGGTGCGCACAGCAGGGCGGCGCCGCTCTCCTCGAAGACGACACCGATCTCGGCGAAGCCGTAGCCGACACCACCGAGCTCCTCCGGGATGCCCAGGCCCAGGACGCCGAGATCCTCGGCCAGGCCGCGCCACACGGCCGGGTCCCAGCCGGCGGGCGAGACCATGGCCGCGCGCACCGCCTCCTCGCCCGCGACGTCCGCGAGGAACTCGCGCACGACCCCGCGCAACTGCTCGCGTTCCTCGCTGAACGACACGCTCACGCCAGACCCCTCCCGGACGCCTTCCTCGACGGCTACAGATCCTGCGACGTTCATGGACCTGTGCCTACAGGTCCGTCCAGCCCTCGTGCCGGTCGGAACGGCTGGGCTGGCGGCCGATACGCATCGGCGACAGTGGCGCGTCGCGCATCAGGAAACGGCCGGACGACTCGCTGACCTCGAACAGCCGCTTGCGCCAGCCGTTCACCGCCTCGCCGCCGAAGGTGGCCGCCTTCTCCAGCTCGGCCCAGGCCTGCATGCTCTCGATGCCCCACAGCAGCAGGCACTCGGACTCGTCGGCCAGCGCGGTGCGGAACGCGCCGACGAGCTTCCAGCCGAACGGCGCGTACACCGGCGCCGCCTCGTCGGCGGCGATCTCCAGGAAGTCGCTGGCGGTCCCGCGCGGGACCTTGACCAGCTCGTGGGCGTACACGTCGCCGCGCACGCCCTCGGCGCACAGCTGCTCGATGGTCGGCGCCCACGGTGCCGGGACGACGATCCGGTCGAGACCGCCGCTGCGGTAGCCGGACGCCTCCTGCCACCACTTGGCGAGCTTGGGGTCCTGGAAGGTGGCGGACTTCGTCTCGTGCTCGAGACCGGCCGCGAGGCCGTCGAAGCCGTCCTCCTCCCACATGTTGATCACCTGCGGCCAGCGCCCGGTGGTACCGATCACGCCCCAGACGCCGTAGCAGAGCTGGTTGCGCTCCTCCTGGGCGATCGGGCTCCAGTTCGCGGTCATGTGGTGGACGTAGTTCGCCCGGTTCGTGCCCACGATGTCGATGAACTCGTGGGTGTAGACCTTGGTGTTCGTCGTCACACGCAGATTGTATATAACATACCTTTCACCGGTGGAAGGATCGAAGGGGGAGCATGACGGTCGGTGACTGGCTGCGCCGCCAGGGCCTCCAATACGTGATCGAGACGCCCGACGGCCCGGGTGGCGGCGCCGCCCGGGCGATCCCCGGCATCCGAGCCGTGCCGGCGCCGGACCTGGAGTGCGCGCTCGCGCTCGCCGAGGCCGAGGGGACGATGGGCGGCGGTCTCGGCGCCCTGTGGGACGGCGAGACGCTGACCCTCCTCTCCCGGCGGATGGATCCCGGCGAGCCGGTGACCGCCCGCGACGCGTCCGAACTCGCCGCCGCCGTCCTACGGGCGAGGAAGGCGGGCGCTGGCGCGGTCGCCGTCCGCCTCCACTTCAACCTGATGACCGACCCGGATCCGGCCCGGCCTCCCGTGACGACACCTGGCGACCCGAGCCTCGCGCCGCGGTTGTCGGGCGCCGCCTGGCGGCCGGGTTCCACGGGGCCGACCGAGGTCGACCTGGTGCTCGCCGGCCGAGGCGTCGTCCGCGCGGGCGCGGTGCCGGACCTGGCCCAGCTCGCCGCGCGCGGCGAGCTGGGCGTGCTCAACGCCTTCACCGCCAAGGGCGTGTTCCGCTGGGACAGCCCGCACCATCTCGGCACCGGCTGCCTGCAGGAACGCGACCTCGCGCTCGCCGGCGCGCACCCGGACGCGGTGGTCGTCGCCGTCGGGCTGGACGCCGACGAGTGTGCCCCCATGTTGTTCACCGCCGCCGGAATCGACCCGGCGCGGCTGGTCACCGTCGACCCCGCCGACCTGCCGGCCGCCGCCGCGACGATGCGGGCACGGGTTCCCGTCGTCGAGGGCGGCCCGCGTCCCGCGCTCTACCGGGAGCTCGCCGCCGTCGCGGGCCCGCTGTACGCGGCCACCGGCGCGCCGCTGAACCCGGCGTGCGCGGCGGCCGACCTCGCCGCGGTGCTGCCGGCGGGCGGCTCCGTGTGGACTGAGCCGGGCCCGGCCGCGCACTGGATCGGCCGGACGTTCTCGACGGTCCGGCTGGGTAGCGTCCGGGTGCCGGCGGCCGGACGGGACGGCGTGGCGATCGCGGGCGCGCTGTCCGCCGCCCTCGCCGGCGAGGGCGGCGTTGGCGGCGAGGGCGGCGTTGGCGTGGCGGTGGTCGACCACCCGCCCCGCGCGGGCGTCGCCGCGGCCTGCCTGGACTGGGCCGGGCGCCTCGGTGTCACGCTCGTCGTCGAGGTCTGGGGCGATCGGGGCGCGCCCCGATCGTCGAGCCAGCACCGGGAATGGCTCCTCGACGCGCTCGCCACCCCGGGCGTGCACGTCCTCGAACTGCCCGTCGACTACGCCGCCACTCAGGAACTGATCGCCGCGGCCGGCCCGCTGGTCGCCTGGACTCTCAGCCCGCCGGCTGGTCCCATGTGATTCGGGCTACTTGCCGATGGGCGGCATATTGGATCCAATCAGTTGTCAAGAGGACACGTTGCCTCTGACGGACTTGCTCGTGAGCGGAGGCTCGGCATGAACGTGGAAGACCTCATCCTGATCAGTGTTGATGACCATCTCGTCGAACCGCCCAACATGTTCCAGGGCCGCCTGCCGGCGAAGTTCGCCGATCAGGCGCCGAAGGTCCTCCACCGCGAGGACGGCTCGGATGTGTGGACGTTCAACGGTTCGATCATCCCGAACGTGGGTCTGAACGCGGTGGCCGGGCGGCCGAAGGAGGAGTACGGCGTCGAGCCGACCGCCTTCGACGAGATGCGCCCTGGCTGTTACGACATCCACGAGCGGGTCAAGGACATGTCCGCGGGCGGGGTGCTGGGCTCGATGTGCTTCCCGTCGTTCCCGGGTTTCTCCGCTCGGCTGTTCGCGGCCGCGGACGACAAGGACCTGGCGCTGAGCGTCGTCCAGGCGTACAACGACTGGCATATCGACGAGTGGTGCGGCGCCTACCCCGGCCGGTTCATCCCGATGGGCCTGCCGGTGCTGTGGGACCCGCAGCTGGCCGCGGCGGAGGTCCACCGGCTCGCGGCGAAGGGCTGCCATTCGATCACCTTCACCGAGAACCCGGCGACCCTGGGCTACCCGAGCTTCCACGACGCGCACTGGGATCCGCTGTGGAGGGCGCTGGTCGAGACCGACACGGTGCTCTCGATCCACCTCGGCTCGTCGGGCAAGCTCACGTTCACCGCGCCCGACGCCCCGATGGACGTCCTGATCACCCTGCAGCCGATGAACATCTGCAGTGCGGCGGCTGACCTGCTCTGGTCGCGGGTGCTCAAGGAGTTCCCGACGATCAAGATCGCGCTGTCCGAGGGTGGGAC